>PKTW01000095.1 GCA_002868955.1 Desulfobulbaceae bacterium | reverse complement strand
TATGTTTTACCTAGTGAATAATCAGCTTGACCAACTGAACAATATGTACAGTATTGTTCAGTAGCCGACTTTTGATTTCGGCTATCAATTCAAACTCGTCTATGACTCTTAAAAAGTAAAGATATCAAGGGATATGTTGGATCTGATGGAAAGATTTCTGTTGTGGGTTAAACTGCCAGGGAAATCACCAAACCTTGCATACAACGTTGCCCTCAAGACGATAGTTCCCTGTTACAGTATCATAGAGCAGTTGGTTGCCGCGAACTTCAATATTGCTTCCCTGAATAGTAACCGGTGATGTCGTTCTGATCTTTTTCTCAGCAGCAAGATATTCCAGAGAATCTGTCTGCATCTCATAGCCTTTATCGTTTTGGATTACGACCTTACCCTGCAGAGCTATCTGTCTCGTGTCAGCATTATATCGCGCCGTTTGGCTTCTGATGTGCGTTTCCTCATTTTTCCCGACAGTACCGAAAAATAATGCCGTCACGTCTTCAAGCCTCATATCAGCATCGTTTTCTGTACTGTAAAGACGACTGGCGCTTAAAAGCCATTCTTTTGCGCCGTTTCGGCTTTGTTCAAATTGCACACCGTTCATTTCAGAACTGCTCAGAGCACGCGCGCTGGTGAGTGAAGAAGTGGTTACGCTTGTTACTTTGCGTGCCGAAATTAGCATATCAGCAGCAAACGGCTTCCAGAGAGGCATAGTCAGCAAAGCCACAAGGGGAACAATCCACAGTAGATTTCTCGGGTCCTTCAGCATTTTGAATACAACTGTTTGCCAGTAAAAGTGCAGCCGTCAGATTTTTAAATATTTTTCAAGCAGAACCTTGCCTGTTCCCTTGGCTTCCAGAATAAGATCACAAACCTCACGGACCGCCCCTCTGCCCCCTTTTCTTTTGGTCACATAATGGGCAATCTGCAACACCTCAGGGACAGCATCCGCAACCGTTGCAGCAAAACCGACTCGAACCAGCAGGGGGAGATCGAGCCAGTCATCTCCCATGTAACCCACTTCAGAGGGCTGCAGATCAAGTTCTTTTAGAAGATGCTCGAAAATCTCCAGTTTGTTTTTGGCTTTCTGAAAAACATACTTGAGACCCAAGTCCTGAACCCGACGGTTTACCGCCTCTGATTCACGTGCAGTAATAAGTCCCACCTCGACACCGCTTTCCATCAGCAGTCTTATGCCCAACCCGTCACGAGTATGAAAGGACTTGATCTCGTTGCCCTCATGTGTATACGTGATGGTACCGTCGGTCAACACCCCGTCTACATCCAGCAAAAAGAGTTTCAAACCTTTCGCCTTGGGCAGGCAGGATTTCCAGACATAGCCCCTTTCTGGGGCTTCCTGCCTGCTTCTGGCCTTTTCAAGCAGGGCCTGGGTAAGTTCACAGTCGGAAGGATAAGCGGTTTTCCCACTTGAGCAAGTATCATCCTGCGCCATATCTCCAATTTCCTTATGGATTCATAGTGGTTATGCAGCTAAAAATTATTTTCTGTCAGCCATCCTTCTGTGCAGGCAAGATCTGGTTGACAGGCATTTGAACAATTTGTTTAGAATTCAAAAAAGAGCGGCGCACCCTGTAGAATTGAGCAAATTGCTCAACCAGCGCCGCAAATTACATTCTTACCTGAGAATACAAAAGGACTATTTATATTTACTTTCCGCTGTTTGCTTCAGAAACAACGGCATGGATTTTCAGGAGTGTTTGCAACAGAGATTCCACCTGCCCAAGAGGCATGGCGTTGGGGCCGTCACAAAGCGCCTTTTCAGGCTGAGGATGAACTTCCATGAAAATGCCGTCAAGGCCTGCAGCAACAGCAGCTCTTGCCAGCGGCGGGATGAACTCTCTCTGGCCGCCCGAACTGCCTCCGGCACCACCCGGGAGCTGTACACTGTGCGTTGCGTCAAAGATTACCGGGCACCCCATGGATCGCATCACCGGCAGACCCCGCATATCCACTACCAGATTGTTATATCCCAGGGCAAAACCCCGTTCGCATAACATCAGGTTTTTGTTGCCCGACTCCCGTATCTTGTTAACCGCATTTGTCATATCCCATGGTGACAAAAACTGGCCCTTTTTAAGGTTAATGGCTTTCCTGCTCCTGGCCGCTGCCACCAGAAGGTCTGTCTGCCGGCATAGAAAAGCAGGGATCTGCAGCACATCAACTACTGCGCTTACCGCATCCACCTGTTGCGTTTCATGAATATCAGAAATAACCGGCACGTTATAATCCTGGCGGATGTCGGCAAGAATTCCAAGGCCTTCCTCGAGCCCTGGCCCCCGATACGAATCAAGAGAGGTCCGGTTGGCCTTGTCAAAGGATGACTTGAAGACAAAAGAAATGGAGAGGCGTTCGGCAATTTCTTTTAGGGCTGCAGCAACCTCCCTGGCCAGCCCTGCTGATTCAAGGACACAGGGGCCTGCTATTAGCAGAAAAGAATGTCCTGAACCTACGTATATGGGCTCTTGATTGCCGGGTCTGCTGATTGAAACGATATCCACGATTATCTAACCAGTATGCATCAGTTGGACTGTCTGAGGAGCAGGGACAGCGAGCGCATTCCCCGTAGCTTGAAGTCTACGCTTATCTGCCGCGGGGAGCTTTAATGCAGCCCTGTTGCCGGTTACTATTGCTGGGAAAATGCTAAGGCGGCCTTGATGAAATCCCGGAACAGGGGGTGCGGCTTCATTGGTTTTGATTTGAATTCCGGATGGAACTGGCAGCCAAGAAACCAGGGATGATCAGCCAGTTCAACAATTTCAACAAGGGTATCATCAGGGGATGTTCCGCTGATGATCAGGCCTTTGGCAACAAGTTCTTCGCGCAGGTCCGGGTTGAATTCATAGCGGTGGCGATGCCGCTCCTGGATCTCTTTCTGGTTATAGGCTGTAGCGGCTAAGGTCGACTTGTGAAGGTTGCAGGGATAACTCCCAAGCCTCAAGGTCCCACCCATGTCCGAGGTCTCATCCCTGACCTGCACCTGCTTGGTGCGATAATCATACCATTCCTTCATTAAATAAATAACCGGATACGGGGTTTTAATATCGAATTCTGTACTGTGTGCGCCTTTCATGCCTGCAATGTTTCTGGCAAATTCAACAACCGCCAGCTGCATGCCGAGACAGATACCGAAATAGGGAATTTTGTTGGTCCTGGCATAATTGACAGCAATGATCTTGCCTTCAATTCCCCGCTTACCGAAACCACCAGGCACTAGGATGCCTTGACATCCTTCCAGGGCATCGGTTGAACCGCTTTCTTCAAGCTCATCAGCACTGACATAACGCAGATCAACCCTGGCATCATTGGCAATGCCGCCATGCACAAGTGCTTCATGCAAGCTCTTATAGGACTCTGTTAAATCTACATATTTCCCAATAATGCCGATTATGACATGATGCTTGGGATTCTTGATCTTTTCAACCAGCTTCTGCCAGGCATCTATGCGGGGTGCGCCTGTCCAGATATTAAGGAGTTCAAGGATCTTGTCATCCAGGCCTTCTTTATGGAAAAGAACAGGCACCTCGTAGATGCTCTTCACGTCCTTGGCCGTAATGACTGCATCGGTAGGGACATTTGTGAACAGGGCGATCTTTTCCTTCAGGCTTTTGCTGAGGGTCTTTTCCGTCCTGCACAGAAGGATATCCGGCTGAATACCAATGGCGCGCAATTCCTTGACACTGTGCTGTGTAGGCTTTGTCTTCACCTCGCCCGCAGTTTTAATGTATGGTACCAGGGTCACGTGTATAAACAGGGAATTATTGCGGCCGACATCAAAACGGAACTGGCGGATTGCCTCAAGGAATGGCAATCCTTCAATATCGCCGATGGTGCCGCCAATTTCAATAATGGCCACGTCAACAGTATCAGCAAGCTGCAGGATGGCGTTTTTTATCTCGTCAGTAATATGGGGGATGACCTGAACAGTCCCGCCCAGGTACTCGCCACGCCTTTCCTTGGAAATTACCGAATAGTATATGCGGCCCGAGGTATAGTTGTTTATCTGGGCCATGACGGCATTGGTGTAGCGTTCATAATGCCCCATGTCCAGATCTGTCTCAGCCCCGTCATCGGTAACATACACCTCGCCATGCTGGAAAGGGTTCATGGTGCCGGGATCGACATTGATGTATGGGTCTAGTTTCTGGAAGGTGACTGAAAGCCCACGGCTTTCGAGAAGAGCGCCAATTGATGCTGCTGCCAAACCCTTGCCCAGAGAAGAGAGTACCCCACCGGTGATAAAAATGAACTTTGTCCGGGTGGTTGGCTTTGGAGAATTCATGGGCCCCACTATAGCAACATGACCATAAATCGCCAATGAAAAAAACAATACCGTAAAACTTTCTCAGTCATCAACGGGGCCTGATAAAATCAATCGATTACGAGTGCAATACCTGTCGTCGAAGCTTTCGAAGTCCCACTTCGTTCCCTATCTGCGGGATCGACAAAAATACAGGAATATATCGAAAAACTTTGACATCCTTAAGAACCGTTTTTAAAGTGCCATTTTCGTAAGTAAAAGAACTTCATTAAACATCTCAAATTTGACTTGTATGGATTTTCTGCAGCTGGCTGACAAAAAAATTATCATCTTCGGTTTGGCAAACCGGAAATCCGTTGCCTGTGCCATTGCAAAAGTTTTGCAGGAGGCAGGCGCTGAGGTTATACACGTCGTCCGCAGTCCTGCCAGAAAGGAAACTGCCCAAAAGCTTTTTCCCAATTCCAGGGTTTTTGTCTGCGATGTGGAGGATGAGGACAATATTGCCCGGGTGCGGAAGGAAATCGCCGCGTCCACCGACGGAAAGATCCACGGCATCGTGCACTCAATCGCCTTTGCCAACTATGCAGACGGCCTCAAGCCGTTTCACGAGACAAACAAGAAGGATTTTCTTCAGGCAGTCGATATTTCCTGTTTTTCACTCATTTCCATCTGCAAACATTTTAAAGACATGCTTGCTGCCAACGGATCTGTTGTGACCATATCAATTTCCTCCACAAGGATGGCTGCAGAAAACTACGGCTATATGGCACCCATCAAGGCTGCTCTGGAATCATCGCTTTGCTTCCTGGCAAAAAGCTTCTCCGGCTTTTCAAATGTCCGTTTCAATGCCGTCTGCCCGGGATTACTTAAAACCTCGGCTTCAGCCGGTATCCCTGGCTACGTCGACAGCTACCTCTATGCCGAGAAACTGACACTGCGCCGGAAGGGGCTGCAGACATCTGAAATTGCAGATATTGCCGCCTTCCTTCTGTCAGAACGCTCTGCCGCCATTACCGCTCAGAGCATAGTTGCAGACGGTGGCATGGGCATAAATTATTTTGATGCGGATATTATCACCAGGGTTGTCGATTAATGAAATTCCAACATGTACGTCTGCATGGATTTGGCTATGAACTGCCGCCAAATGTAATAACCTCTGATGCTATTGAAGAAAGGCTGGCCCCTGTTTACGTAAAACTCAAGCTTCCCAAAGGCCGCCTGGAATTGATGAGCGGCATAAAAGAAAGGCGTTTCTGGGACAAGGGAACCAGACCAAGTGACGCTGCGGTACTGGCAGGCCAAAAAGCTTTAGCAGCTTCAGGTCTTCCGGCAAGTGAGTTGGGATGCCTCATATTTACTTCGGTTTCCCGCGACATGATGGAACCGGCTACCGCCTCCTTTGTTCATAATCAACTAGGACTGCCGGAACAGTGCCTTGTCTTTGATATTTCAAACGCCTGTCTTGGTTTTCTGGATGGCATGCTCTTTCTTGCCAACATGATTGAACTTGGCCAGGTTAAATGTGGGCTGCTGGTGGCCGGGGAAACTGCTGAGGACCTGCTGGAATCCACCATAAAAAATTTAGCTGCCGACAACAGCCTGACCCGCAAGACCATTAAGTATTCTTTTGCCTCGCTTACCATCGGTTCAGGAGCGGTTGCCCTGGTTATGACGCATGAGAAATACAGCAGGGGAATGCAAAAGTTCATCGGCGGAGCCTATCGGGCCAACACCAGGCACAGCGAGCTCTGCCAGGGAGGCCAGACCAGCGCTTCCGCTTCCGGGCATGCTTCAACCCTCATGGCTACGGACTCCGAGGAGCTTATGAAGCGCGGCATTGAAACTGCCAAGAATACATGGCATCATTTTCTGGAAGACCTGGGGTGGCTGGGGACTGATATCGATGTCTTCTTCTGTCACCAGGTTGGCCAGGCCCATGCCCGCCTTCTCTTTGAGCGTTTGGGCCTCACCCCTGGAAAGAATTTTGAAACCCTCTCTTTTATGGGTAACACCGGCTCTGTTTCAGCGCCCGTAACCATGGCAATGGGCATTGAACAAGGAGTCTTTAAAAAAGGGCAACGCGCTGCCCTTCTTGGCATAGGCAGCGGCATTAACTGTCTCATGCTGGGGGTGGAATGGTAGATAACTTTTGGCAGTCCGCAGTTGGCAGAAAAAAATATAAGTAAAGCCTTATTCGTTCTTTCATTACTTGTACGCTGAGCTGATGATTATAGTAAGGAATAGCCGGGAACAATGACAGCTGAGAAGAATTCGACAGAACTGACAGAAAACCAGGGGCAGATACTGGTCCACCTGGCCCGAGCAACCATTGCTGCAAGACTCGGGCTTTCTGATGCCGGCAGCAGCAGCATTCCTGACAATCAACTTGCAGATCCGGCTTTCCAGGAACAGCGCGGGACGTTCGTTACCTTAAAGATCAGGAATCAGCTGCGGGGCTGCATGGGCTGCCTGACTCCTTCTGAAACTATCCTGGAGGGCATCCGGCGTAATGCCATTAATGCTGCCTTTAACGATCCCCGTTTCCCGCCACTTACCGGGCCTGAACTTGAACAGGCAGAAATCGAGGTCAGCATACTGACCAATCCCCAGGACCTGGAATACTCCGATGGTAAAGACCTGCTTACAAAACTGCGCCCCAATATTGACGGAGCAATCATCAGTAAAGGCATGGCCCGCGCCACCTTTTTGCCCCAGGTCTGGGAGCAGCTCCCCCGCACAGAGGATTTCCTGTCCCATCTCTGCAGAAAAGCGGGGCTTCCCCCTGATGAATGGGAAAAGGGGGAACTGGGTGTATCAATTTACCAGGTCCAGTACTTCCATGAAAACAGCTGAAGTTGTACTAAAACATGAGGTTCTCAAACAGGTGGCAGAGTTGTACCAGGATATGGAGGCTGCCTACGATCAAACTGCAAAAACTTTTGACTTTTCCTGTTCCGGCTGCCCTGACAACTGCTGTGACAGCTATTTTCTGCACCATACTTATACGGAATGGGCCTATCTGTGGTACGGCCTCAGGACTCTTGAGGAAAGCCAACTGCAAAATATTAGTGAAAAGGCTGTAAAGTGTGTGGTGGAAAGCGAAGCAGCACTGGCCCGAGGGAAGCGGGCCATAATAATGTGCCCGCTTAACAGCGATGGACGCTGTTCACTCTACTCCTACAGATTGATGCTTTGCAGGTTGCACGGTGTACCCGCAACCTTCACGAGGCCGGATGGACAAAAACTGGACTTTCCCGGCTGCTTTCGCTGCCAGGAACATCTCGCTGCAGATAATTCCGTCGCACCGCTGGACCGCACCCAATTCTTCAAGCGCCTGGTGGGGCTGGAGATCGGGCTGCTCGGGCACAAAAGGATGACTGCACCCAGGGTGAAATTGACCATTGCGCAGATGGTGGCAAAGGGACCTCCTGAACTATAAATGTGAGTTCCGAATGCTATGAAAAAGACTGAAGACCAGCGGCTTCGTAAAGCTATCCTGGAAGTTATCAATAACCAGATAAGAGACAACGATCCGCCGGAAACAAAACAGACTCTTGACCGGCTCCAGAAGGAGGGGCTCCCAAAAGAAGAGGCCCTCAAGCAAATAGGCTACGTGGTGGCCTCTGAAGTTTTTACTGTTTTAAAAGAAAACCGGAATTACGATCACGCAAAATATATTGCCGCCTTGAACGCTTTGCCGAAACTTCCCTGGGAAAAAGAGAGTTAAGTGTTTCTACCGGTGATGCATCCTGTTCTGCATGTCATTATCCCGGGTATCACAGCCTGTCTGGCATATCGGAAAATCTGGCTGAAGGCATGGCTGATAATGGTACTTACCATGGTTATAGATTTCGACCATATTCTTGCCTCTCCCGTCTATGACCCGGACCGCTGCTCCATCAATTTTCACCCCCTGCACTCTTACCCGGCAATTGGCGCTTATTCATTGCTCCTGTTTATACCCAAATTAAGAATTATCGGTGCCGGCCTCCTGATTCATGTGGGACTTGATTTTTTAGATTGTGTAGTGTGAAGTCATGAAACTCTCATTAAAGCTCCATCGCGGGAAACCGGACCTGCCCGTTGTTGTTCTTATTCATGGCCTCGGTATGAATAATTATTTCTGGGTTGATCCGGAAAAATGTTTTGTCTTGGGCGGTTTGGCTCCACTCACTATATTTCTCGCAGACAGACTTGACAGCGTTGGCAACACCATATCTTTTGGTTCAGTAGATCCTCAAATCCAGGGGCTGTGGAGCTGCCTGAAGACCTGTGGGTTTTCCCTTGCTTCATGGACCCAGAGTCAGCCACTTGGACCGATTCAGTATGCGATTGCTGAGCTGAAAGCAACCCTGGATAGAGTCCGGAAGACATGGCCCAACAAAGCTATCTATATCATTGGGCACAGCCGCGGAGGACTCATTGCCCGGCGCTTTCTGCTGGAAGAAAATGCCGGTGATATTGTCGGTCTTGTAACAATCTGCAGCCCCCATTCCGGGACCGGCATGGCGAAATTTTCGCGTTATCTGAAACCCGCAGGTATTTTAGTAGAAAAAATCATACCGCGGAAATCCAAGGTGACTTTAACTAAAGCCCTGAACCGCCTTTCAACCTTTCTGCAGAGTCCAGCCATTGCGGAGCTTGAACCCGAATCTGAATTTATTGTTTCCATACAAAAAAAACTATCCGGGAAACTGCGCAAACTTTCATTTGGGGGCACAAGCCCGGCATTGTTTCAGATTATTGCCCGCCTGCCTTCCGGGAATCATAAAGTTGTCAAGTTCCCGGATTTGCTGGCTCGAGCCCTTCCTGCGGGACATCTTCCCAGGGAACTGACTCCCGGGCTTGGCGATGCCCTGGTATCTGCTGAAAGCGCTGAACTTGCAGGCAGCAGACACTATAATTTCCCGGATAATCATGTTAAAGCAGCCTATGACAATAAAATTCACGACATAATTCTTGATTTCGTCAGTGAAAGACTCCGTGCTGGTAAAGAATATTGAACCCTATCCCCAAGAGAACCATGCCTCCGGCTATTTCCGCCCTGGCCCCAAACCTTGATGCGGAGCCGAGCAGGCAGCCGAGCTTCAGGCCAATGACTGTTAAAAGGGTTGCGACAAGGCCTATTATGGCTGCAGGCAGCCAGATGGAAACATTAAGCACGGAAAAGCTCAAACCCACAGCCAGGGAATCTATACTCGTTGCCACTGATAGCATGACCAGCGTATATCCTCGTGTCGGGTCAACCTTCTGTGCCTCATCTTCACGTCCGGCAATGGAGTCCTTTATCATCTTCGCTGCCACCAGGGCAAGAAGCCCGAAAGCCAGCCAGTGGTCTATACTTGCCAGCAGCGTTCTGACTGTCAATCCGAGTGCCCAGCCAATAATATTCATTCCAGCCTGGAAGAGGCCGAAATGGAATGCCAGCCTGAAAATCTGCCGGCCGTTAACCTGGCAGAGGCTTACACCTGAAGCCAGGGCAACGGCAAAGGCATCAACTGCCAGCGCCAGGGCTATGAGTATAATAGTCAATAAATCCATGCGTTAGTTATATCCCAGAGCAATCCAGCCGACAAGTCATTATCGGCAAAAATCCGGGCCAAGTCACCTTTACAATACCTCTATTGTCCTTTTCACGTTTGTCAGGTTTGTTTCTGGCTTTTGGGTTGATTATAGGTGCAATAGGTCTTACTATTCTTGCTGCATGCAACAATATTACCCTGCGTGCAAAATGCTTCCGGAACCCATGCCCGGACTCCCGACCGGTTAAACACTTTATTCTCTACTTTTGGGCCACAATATTGATGACTATAGAACATGCAAAAGAAGTATTAAAAATTGAAGCTGAAGGCATCCTGGCCCTTGTGGATCAGGTCGGGCCTGATTTTGACAAGGCCATTGAGCTGATTATGGCCTGTCCAAGCCGGGTCATCCTGGCAGGCATAGGCAAGTCAGGAATAATTTGCCAGAAAATTGCCGCCACCTTGAACAGTACCGGTACGGCATCCTTCTTTCTGCATCCTGTTGAGGCCATGCACGGAGACCTGGGAATTGTTGACGCCAGGGATGTGGTTCTGGCCATTTCTTACAGCGGCGAAACCGCGGAACTGAACCTGCTGGTTAACAGCCTGAAAAACCGTGCGGTTTCAATAATTGTAATGACAGGCAACCCTGAATCAACCCTGGCAAAACTTGCCGATGCGGTCTTAAATGTTGCTGTTCCCAAGGAAGCTTGCCCTCTTGGCCTGGCGCCTACTGCCAGCACTACCGCTGCCCTGGCCATGGGTGATGCATTGGCTGTTGTCCTTCTTGAACGCAAGCAGTTTAAAGAATGTGATTTTCGCAGGAATCATCCTGGAGGAAGCCTGGGTGAACGTTTGAAAGTCAATGTTTCGGAAGTCATGATCACCGGGGAACACATTCCCATGGTTGAGAAAAATACCTCTTTGCGCCAGGCTGTCTCGATCTTAAACGCCAAAAACCTTGGTGCTGTCCTTATAGTTGATGAAGAACAACGAGTCGCCGGAATTATCACCGATGGTGATATCCGGCGCATGGTAGCAAAAGAAGTTAACCTTGACACCCAGCGTGCCGTAGATCATATGACTCCGGCACCCAAAACAATCTCTAAAAAACTCCTGGCCGCAGATGCCTTGAGCATTATGCAGGAACATGAAATTACCATTTTAGCGATAACCGACACACAGGGACATCTGGCTGGCATTTTGCACCTGCATGATCTGCTCGGCAAAGGAGAATTCCGCTTCATGGTATAAGCAATTGGGGAAATTCGTAAGGATTCTCAGGCACCGGGAATTCCCTGCGATGTGGACCGCACACCTTAAATCTTTCGATAAAAAGGCGGGGTAAAATATGTGTCAGATGAACGTTGTGCTCAAAAATAATGGCAGGCAGGAAAACATAATGGAGAATGTGACTAACCTGGAAGTTACCAACGAAGGGGTTCTGGTCAGCGCCTTTTTTGAAGACCCGAAGCTGGTAAAATCAGCCAGGGTTAAAAGCATTGACTTCCTCGGAGGCACGGTAACCCTGGACAACGAAGTTTCAGATCATGACTGAAAAACAATACTCTGAAATTGAAAAGCTGCGATTGCTCTTAACCCACTGGCTGCAGCACAATGAGGACCACGGCAAGGAATATGCAAAATGGGCGGCTGTCGCCAGAGAGGCCGGGGAATCGACTGCGGCTGAATGTATCGAACAGGCGGTTGACCTGCTCGCAAAGGCGGACAGGGCCTTTGAAAAGGCTTTGACGTCTATAGGCGGTCCTGGCAAAGGGCACCAGCACCATCATCACGATTGATGCAGAGAGACCCGGTAATCAATCGCGGGATTTGCCTCTGCCCTCAAAGGTCCGTAAAGCGTCAAGCGGATCCTCACCCGTAGAGGCAATTCTTCCCGTAACTTTTAGAATCCAGTAGCTGGCGGGAGTCGCGGCAATTTTTTGCTGCAGATGTCTTGAAACTCCATGGGAGTCTTCTACAAGGTTGTAGAAACGGCTGTCAATACCAATAAATCCATCCTGGAGATGGGCGATGGTATGGAGTGTTTTGGACAGATAGCCCTTTTCCAGGCTCAAAAGATCATCAAGAGCCACATAACCCTCATCCTTCAGGTTTTCCAGGAATTCTCCCACTACCTTTTGGTTGGCGCTAAGCCCTGCCGCCATTCTTGCCCGGAAACTTTTTCCAGTGCCGCTGAGCGCCTCATTTTCGCTGATCAGGACCTCGTCATAATGGATGAGCATGGTCCTGGCAAAAAACCGTTTCACTTGCTGCTGGCAGGATGCAAAATCGGAACCTGCAATCAGGATATCATGCGATATTTCCAGGGTCCCCATATAATTCTCCTGCTCTATAGCTTGTGTCTATTCCTGAAAAATCGGCAAACGGGGAATATCAAGAAAGCTGTTTACATGGAAATCAGCAGGCAGCTGCGGATTCTTAAAGGAAATAAGACGCATGCTAACTCCCGCGGTATGCTCCCGGTCAACCAAACTGTCGCCGATGTAAACTGCCTCGTCTGCTGATAACTGAAAGTGATTAAGAATCTTCAGCAAGGCCTCGGCATGGGGCTTTGGTTCCTGCACGTCAAGAGATGTCACCACAAGGTCAAAATATTGATCCAGTTCGTGCATTTTCATAACCGCATCCATTGTTGTACTGCGGTTGGTGCTTATTGCCGTATAGAACTGCGGCTTCAGAAATCTCAGAAACTCCTTCAGATCCGGCTCAATGCGCATAAAGTCCAGAAATGGAGTGTAATCAAACGATTGCCTGTACGTGTTGACCCTGTCAATTTCATGCGGGTGCTTCCTGAAAATATAGGCGACTGAAGCAAGCACGTTATGGGAATGGACATAATCCTCTTCCTGAACGTCCATAAGGGGATAACCGAATTTTTCCAAGAGATGATTATAATATTTCCTGTTGGCGTCTTTTGAGTCGAACATGACACCGTCGCAATCAAATATAACAAGTTTCAATACAGCCATAACCTTCACTTTTGCCAGAATAACACTAGCCTCTTCCAGACGCAATTTGCGGCGTATCCGCAGTCATGCTCTCAGCCCCCTTTGTTTCTCTCTCCAGGCGTTCAAAAAACACTTCCATAAAAGTATGCCGCTCCTCTGCAAGTCTTTTTCCTTCGGGGGTCAGCATGCGGTCCTTAATCTTGGACATCTTGAACTTGAATTCCCGATAGGCTGTGTCTTCCTTGGAGTAAGGTTTGCAGGCAAGAATATCGACATCATTTGCATTATGGAGTCTTGCACCTGTCTGGCCGGCAAAAAGAAACGCCCGGCCAATTCCCACAGCACCTATGGAATCAAGCTTGTCGGCATCATAGAGAATTTTTGCCTCAAGCGTCCTGGGGATTTTGTCTCCACGATACCTGTGTGCCTCAATGCAATGGGCAGTTTCATCAATGAAGGCTGGTGCAAAGTCAAGCCTTACCAGGATCTCTCTGGCAAGTTCTGCCCCTTTTTCTGCATGGCAGATTTTTCCCTGTTCTCTGGTCTCAAACCGTCTGCCGATATCATGCAGCAGGGCCGCGGCACTCAATACATCAAGATTCGCGCCCATGAGCCGGCCGATATGCAGTGCGGTTTTATGAACGCGCTCGGTATGATCTGGCCCGTGACAGCCGCCCATGCCATCATGGTATGGATCTGCCTGCTGGCGGAGTTTTTCAGTCAGTTCAACCCCGAGGGGACAATCATCTTCTTTAAAGCTGTCTTTAGTCATACGTTTTCTGTAAACAGGAATTCCTGCAGCCAACGAATTGCAAAACGGAGAAGATTCAGGTCATCGGCAAGAACGGATCTTCTTTTCTCTTTGCTCAGCATATATTTTTCATAAAAATCAGGAGAGGACACAATTTTGCGAAATTCATCCAGCTTGTATAATGCCAGAATGAATGTATCCTTCCCGTCTTGCGTCAGGCCCCGGCCCTGACTAATCTTTTCATGATGCAGCAGGCCAAGAACTTCATCATTAATAGCATTATATTCTATCAACCCCTGGTTTTCGAACCATTCCGTCACGTGATGGGAATGCGGCTCTGAAAAACCCTGGCAATGTTTCTCACGGACCAGGACATGCATTTCACACACATTGCCATGTGTATCAAGAGTGACCCCCCGGCCAATCGGATAGGCCCGACAGGCACCCGGTCTGCTTTTGTAAACCTTGCAGCCCTTTTCAGAGATGAACGGGCAGCTTGCCCGGCCGTCATCAACCATACCCAGATATACATTCGGGAAACCCCCTCTCGCATCCTGCTCCACAACAGCGTAGCGCTTAAAAAAATGCGCCGAGCTCATTTGCAGCTCTTTGCACAGACAGAGGACATCATATGGTGTAAGGGCCAGTTCCAGCTCGCGGCAACATTCAGTAAAGCAGGACACCCTGGGATGGCATGCAAAAGAAAAACGTTTCTTGCCGCAGAGTCTAGATACATTCTCTGGGAAATACATAGTTACCTCAGTTAAAAAAATGGACAAACAACCCTGAAGCAGAACGCGAAGCACTGGGCAGAAAAAGAATTCTGTTGCAGTGTAAAAAACTTCTGTCTTTACTTTTTGCCGCTATTCCTTTTTCCACAAACTAAGCACGGGGCTTGCAACAAACACCGATGAGTAGGTTCCGACCAGGAGTCCCATCAGCAGCGCAAAGGAAAAATCATGGATAACAGTGCCGCCCATGAAGAAAAGCGCAACAAGAACCAGGGCAGTGGTAAGCGTAGTGACAATCGTTCTGCTAATAACTTCATTAATACTCAGGTTTATTGTATTGGGAAGAGTACTTCCTTTTGAGCCGCTCTGTTCGGACTTTTTCATGTTTTCACGTATTCTGTCAAAGACGACAACAGAGTCATTTAATGAATAACCGGCCAACGTTAAAAGGGCAGTAACGATCAACAGGGTAATCTCAATATTGAGCAGCCAACATACTCCTAGAACAACAAGCACATCATGAAAAGTAGCTATAGCGGCGGCAACTCCGAAGCTTAAATCAAAACGCATGGCCAGATAAAGTATAACACCGCAAAGAGAGATAGCAATAGCCTGCAGGGCTTTGTTGCGCAATACTTCACTTATGGAAGAGCCGATCGCCTCCTGACTTTCCATCAAAAACCCTTTTTCCGGCAGGTTCTCATTAAAAATGCCCGCGATCTGCTCACCAAGATTCGAAACTGTTTCTTCTGATTTCTTTAACCTGACAATAAGTCTGTTCTCGTTTTCCACCTGCTGCAAATTCACGTCTCCTAGGCCATTTTCTCCGAGAACCTTACGGACTTCCTGCAGGCTAAATGGTTGATCCGCATGATACTGGACAAGAGTGCCGCCGGTGAAATCAACACCAAGGTTGGCATTGCCCCGGGCTATCTGAATAAAGGCAATAAGGCCGAGAAGTACAAGCACTCCCGAAATTGAAAAAGTGATCTTCTTCATCGCCATGTAATCAAACTTGGGGGTTTTTATAAACTGAAAGAATTTTATGGGCTTGAGCAAGCGCTTGCTGTGCAGGATATCATAAACCAGCCTGGTAGCAAAAAGCGTTGATACCAGGTTGAAGGTAATACCGAGAGACAGGGTGACGGCGAATCCTTTGATTGGACCGGTACCGAAAAGAAAAAGGGCCAGAGCGGTGATCAGCGTGGTTACCTGGGAATCGATGATTGTCCAGAAGGCCTTGTCATACCCCCCCTCAACCCCGGACTTTACAGATTTACCGATGGCAAACTCCTCCCGCATGCGTTCAAAAATGAGAACATTGGCATCCACGGCCATGCCTATGGATAAAATGATACCGGCTATGCCCGGCAGGGTTAGCGTGGCGCCAAGGGCTGCCAACCCGGCAAAAAGCAGAAATATGTTGAGCACAAGCCCTAAATTTGCGATAACACCTGACAGACGGTAATAGACCATCATAAAGACAAGAACCAGCACAGTACCCAGTAAACCGGACATCAGTCCCTTATCAATTGAGTCCTTGCCCAGGCTGGCTCCGACTGTAAGGTTCTGGATGATTTCCACCGGTGCCGGCAGCGCGCCGACCCGCAGGACAATGGCGAGGTCAGTCGCCTCCTCGTAGGTAAAATTGCCGCTGATCTGAGCAGACCCACCCAGAATCTTCTCCCGGATCACAGGAGCTGAGCGCACCACCTCATCCAGGATAATGGCGAATCTTTTTCCCACATTTTTTTCTGTTACCTGACCGAATATTTTCCCGCCCCTGCCGGTAAGGTCCAGGCCGACATACGGTTCATTAAAATTACCCCCTACCCTGACCTGGGCGTTCTTGACCATCTCGCCTGTCATCATGACCTGGCTTTTTATCAAAAGCGGTGTTTTGGTTTCCGCGCCGGTCTGTGGATTGATATTGCGCTCAAAATAAATCTCTGTTCCCTGGGGCAATACATTCTGCAGGGCAAGATTCAGTTTTTTCCTGCTCTCCCCCGGCTGCCACTTGCCGCTGCTCTGCACCTGGCTGATAAGCTGCCAGGGATCCACTCCTGATTCTTCATCAAGGAGTTTAAACTCCAACTGTGCGGTCTGGCCGATGAGGCCTAAAGCCCGTTCCGGGTCTTTGACTCCGGGCAGCTGCACAACGATCTCATCAGCTCCCTGCCGGATGATAACCGGCTCAGCAACACCAAACTGGTCAATCCTGTTCCTGATAATCTCCAAAGACTGAATTACAGCATTTTTCTTAATGAAATCGACTTCTTCGGAATTAAGACTTAATAAAATACGTGGGAAAGAGCCCTCTTCCGCCTGGATATCGATATTCAGGTTGGGAAAATCATCTGCCACCAGCGTCCTGACAGTTTCTAAAACCCCGGTGTTGGGCAGGGTGAATACTACCTTTTGCAGATCAGCTGAACTTGTTCGCACCGCCGTGATTTTTTTTTCGGCCAAAGCTTCCTTAAGATCACTGGCTGCAAGATCAAGGGTGTTTTCAATGGCTTTTTCAAGATCAACCTTGAGCACCAGGTGCATGCCACCCTGCAAGTCAAGCCCCAGATTTAATCCTTCAGGCGCAATATATTTACTCATCCATTTGGGCGCGCCTTTATAAAGAGACGGGGTTAAAATAATTCCTGCTATGAGAATTATGAAAACCAAGAATGCTACTTTCCACTTGAGAGTCCTGTTCATCCAATAAGCTCCTTCGCTTTTATAAAAACAATTCTATTTGATTAATCACTTACAATACAATGTGCTGAGGCCGTGGCTTTGCCTTGAAAAGCATACTTTGCAGCGGGGCTATTTTTGTACACAATTACCGTTAAATCAGTATTTTTTCTTATATCCTGCTGCAAAGAAAAAGGCGATTATACCTTAGATGCCAAAAGTGTCAATTTGCTTTTACATATTGAACCGGGGGAAAATCAGCCTATACCTTTATACACTATACACTACATCCTGTTTATGGTCGCAGCCATACAGCCGGCACCGAAACCATTGTCGATATTGACTACTGCCATGCCCGGAGCACAGCTGTTCAGCATTCCCAACAGGGCAGTAATTCCACCAAAAGATGCTCCATATCCAACACTTGTAGGGACCGCAATAACTGGCTTGTCAACTAATCCTGCAACCACACTCGGCAATGCGCCCTCCATACCTGCTGCAACAATCAATACTGCAGCCTGGTGTAGTAATTCTGTTTGAGAAAGCAAGCGGTGCATACCTGCAACACCAACATCATAAAGTTTTTTTACGGGATTGCCCAGGAAGCGGGCCGTATAAAATGCCTCTTCAGCAACTGCCATATCCGATGTCCCTGCCGATATGACAAGAACCGTGCCCCGGCACTCATGCTCAATTACTTTGTCAGTATTTCCTGCCAGCATTCCAGCAGTTTCATAATAGTCCAGACCTGCAACCTTCTCACAAACCTGTGCCGCCTTTTCCGGATTCACCCTGGTCGCCAGTACCACGCTCGGTTTGTCCAGCATGGCATTGATGATCGCAATAATCTGTTCTGCATCCTTATCCTCACCATACACGACTTCAGGAAATCCGGTCCTCAGGGCCCGATGATGGTCCAGACAGGCAAAGTCCATTGTTTCAGAAGGCCAGTGTTTCATTTGTCTTATTGCCTCGGCAATATCACAGGAACCCTTCCGTACCTTCTCCAGGAGTTTTTTTAAGCTCTTTTCATCCATTGCATGCACTCATCAAAAAAATATTCCACGGTCTTTTAAAAAACAGCTGACTTATTTGCTCTGCGCTCATTCTTTTCAGGAAATATCTCCACAAGATTCAGATATGTTGCATTCCAACAGCAAGTTTCCTACAATGTCAAACATTCTGCAACAAATCTGATGATTTTGTGCAAATTCTCCCAATTAATAACGGGACCCGACTGAATCAGCAGATTCAGTCGGGGAATACCCCTCGGCGGAGTGATTTTTACGAGACGAACAAATTTGCTT
>PKTW01000145.1 GCA_002868955.1 Desulfobulbaceae bacterium | reverse complement strand
GGTCTGAAATCTCCTGATGACACTGCTGAACATGCTACCTTCGTCGGCAGCAGCAAGTGCAGGGACTGCCATAAGGCAGAGTATGACAAGTGGCAGGACTCCCACCATGACCATGCCATGGAGGTGGCCAGTGACAATTCCGTGCTGGGTGATTTCAACGATGCAGAGTTCAGCATCCATGGAGTAACCTCACGCTTCTATCGCAAGAATGGCGGTTTTTTTGTCCATACCCAGGGACCGGGTGGCGAAATGGGTGAGTTTGAGATCACCCATACCTTCGGCTGGTATCCCCTGCAGCAATATCTCGTGCCCTTTCCCGGCGGCCGGCTCCAGTGCCTGCCCATTGCATGGGATGTGAAGGGGGAAAAATGGTACCGGGTGCCGCCTTTAGAGAAGATAGCCCCGGATGACTGGCTCTACTGGACCAACAACGGCCAGAACTGGAACGGCATGTGCGCCGAGTGCCACTCCACCAACCTGAAGAAAAACTTCAATCCTGACTCAGACACCTTCAATACAACCTGGTCAGACATTGATGTGGGCTGCGAGGCCTGCCACGGTCCAGGCTCAAGACATTTGGCATGGGCGGAGATGCCGGACATGGCCCGGCCGCAGGTTGAGAATTTCGAACTTGTGCAGGATACCTCGGACACCGAAGCCCGCCAGGCCGTGGAACTGTGCGCTCCCTGCCATTCCCGCCGGGCGATCCTGGGCGACTATGTGCATGCAGAGAAAGACCTCCTGGACAGTCTGCTGCCCAGCCTCTTAACTGATGAACTTTACTTTGCCGACGGCCAGATCCTTGAAGAGGTATATGTCTACGGCTCATTTACCCAGAGCAAGATGTACCGGCAGGGTGTGCGCTGCGCCAACTGCCATGATGTCCACTCCATCAAGCTCGTCAAGGAAGGCAATGCACTCTGCCTGCAGTGCCACAGGGCAGAGGAATACGACACCAGGGAGCACCATTTCCACAAACAGAAGGACGAAAAAGGCGAGCCCATCAGGACTGCTGAGGGTGAAGTGCTTTTTGCAGTGGGGACCGGAGCAGAATGCGTTCAGTGTCACATGCCGGGCAGGCACTACATGGGAATAGACTACCGCCCGGACCACAGTTTCAGGATACCCAGCCCAAGCCTTAATGCCGCTGTTAATTCACCCGATGCCTGTTTACGCTGCCATGTTGACAAGGATAAAAACTGGTCCATTGCATCGGTTGCCAAGTGGTACGGTCCTGGCCGCAGACCCCATTACGGAGAAATCCTTGCAGCCGGAAGACATGGAGCACCTGGCGCCAGACAGGATCTCCTCCGGCTGGCAGGTGATCCCCTCTACCCTGTTATTGTTCGGGCCACGGCCCTTTCCCTCTTAACAGCCTACCCGGGCGATGATTCCTTCCAGACCTTTGAAGTGGCGGTTCAGGATGAGGAACCGCTGATACGCAGGACTGCCATCGCCAACCTGCCTCCAGCCAGTGCTGAGATCACAGCCAGACTTATTGGTCCATATCTCTATGACCCGGTCAAGGGTGTACGCATAGAAGCAGCGACAAAGCTGGCCGGTGCACCATCGGAACATCTTGATAAAGAAGGGAAAGCCCTGTTCAATATTGTGCTGCAGGAGTTTGAGGGTGCCATGCACTATTCTGCTGATTTCTCCTTTGCCCGCTTCAACCTGGGCAATCTTTACAATACCCTTGGCAGGCAGGAGGAGGCGGTCAAAAACTATCTTGCAGCCCTAGCCATTGACAACCAGTTCTTCCCGGCCCAGGTCAACTTGGCCATGCTTTACAACCAGACCGGTGAGAATGAAAAGGCCGAAGCACTGCTGCGGCAAGTCCTGGCAGCCAATCCGGAAATGTACGACATAGCATACTCTTTGGGCCTTCTCCTGGTAGAGATGAAAAAGCCCCACCAGGCGGTTGCATATTTGGAGATAGCGGCAGAAGGTCTGGAGACACGTTCCCGCATCTGGTACAATTTGGGGCTTCTGCAGGCAAGCCTGGGCCAGGAAGCTGAAGCCGAAGCAGCGCTTCTCAAGGCAAAAGTCCTTGAACCTGACAACCCGGACATTCTCTTTGCCCTGGCAGATTTCTACCTGAAAAGCAACAGGCCCCAGCGGGCAAAAATATATGCCGAACTCCTTATTGAAAAGTACCCGCAGAATCCAATCGGTTATCAATTAATGAAGGTGATAGGTAATTAGGGTGAAGGTTAATGGCTGAAGGGTGAAGGCTGAAGACTGAAGGCTGAAGGGTGAAGGCTGTATTATTGGAGTGGTGGAGTATTGGGGAAAAGAAGGGTTCAAGGTTTCTAGGTTTCTAGGGGTCAAGGGGAAATGATTAAAGGCTGGAGTGTTGGGGAAAAGAAGGGGTCAAGGTTTCTAGGGGTCAAGGGGTCGAGGGGGCAAGAAAAAGATTAAAGCGTAAAGGCTGAAAAAATACTTTTATATGGAGTGGTGGAGTACTGGAGTATTTGGGAAAAGAAGGTTTCGAGGTGTCGAGGGGGCAAGGGGTCGAGGGGAAATGATTAAAGACTGGAGTGTTGGAGTGGTGGAGTAGTGGAGCGAAAAACTGATTCTGGGTATTGGGTGCTGGTTATTGGGTAATGTTATATTTTTTATTTTTTATTTTTACTTTGTTTTACCCTTGAAACCTCGAATCCTTGAAACCTTGAAACCTAAAACTATTGGCACTTGCAACTTTAGCTCACTTTAGGCACCTTTTTATCCAATACTCCATCACTCCATCACTCCATCACTATGAACTCTGGTATTTCTCACAACAGTTTAGTTAATAAAAGCAGCAAATAAAACTTTGAAGGAGGTAGCCATGAAAAACATGCGAATGCATCTTGTCTTGGTCGGCAAATTTATGACAGGGGTTGTTTTTCTTATTGCGGTCATGGGTATTTTCTCAAGCTCGTATG
>PKTW01000147.1 GCA_002868955.1 Desulfobulbaceae bacterium | reverse complement strand
TAGCATAATTTCTTTAAACAGGCAAGCAAAAGTGTCTGCAGTTTTTGAGGCTTAAAATATTTTTGAGCTTTGCCGGAGAATCATACAAAAGAAAGATACAGTGCTATATTCCCAGGTCTGGCCAATATTACATTGATTGAGTAAGCTCTAAAAGATCTGCAAAGGTGGGGACCGCATAAATTTGCCTGCGTATGGACGACCCACCAGTTATGCCTTTAAAATAACGGCCGGCATGATTTTTTGTCTTGGCAAGAATTTTATCAGGGTCGCTGAGCTTCCGGATAAGTTGTAAATGGTGCCTCAAGCCTTCCATACGTTCTGCAAGGGTTTCCGGTGTGCCACCCGGGGTGAACACCCATGGATTTCCCAGGGCGCCCCGACCTATCATTATGCCATCGCAACCTGACTTTTCAAGAAAGGCATGCGCCTCCCGATATGTCGTAATATCGCCGTTGCCGATAACCGGGATAGATACACTATTTTTTACCTGGGTTATTATTTGCCAATCAACCGGACCGCCAAATCCCTGGGTCCATGTACGGCCATGAACAGCTATGCAGCTTGCTCCGTTGTCTTCCAGCATCATTGCAAAGTCAGGGGCCACGATTGCGTCATGGTTCCACCCGGTTCGAATTTTTACTGAAACCGGTAAAACCGTTTTTTTGCAGACCTGGCGGATTATTGCTGCAGCAAGGTCAGGATTTTTCATCAGGGCCGCTCCTGCGCCTTTTTTTACAACTTTTTTGACCGGACAGCCCATATTGATGTCAATGATATCAACAGCCATATCCGAGACAATCTCTGCTGCTGCGCCCATTTTTTCCGGGTCAGCGCCAAAAAGCTGCAGGGCCACAGGTCGTTCTTCAGGTACGGTCTGGGTCATCTGCAGGGTCTTTTTTTTGTCGTAGACAAGACCATGGCAGCTGATCATTTCAGTGTAACAGAGAGCTGCTCCGAACTGACGGCAAAGAAGTCTGAAGGGAAGATCGGTATATCCAGCTAATGGAGCAAGGATCAGAGGATTTTTCAGCTGAAGAGATTTGATCTGCACGTATCGGGTCACCAAACATTTAACAATTTTGACCGGAGAATATTACCCCACATGAAAGGGACAAAAGGATTTTTGTTCCTTTAAGGCATATTATTGACGATTTCATGGATTCTCAGATAAAGGAGTTCACCTATCTCGTCGCCAATACGAAGCAGGGCTTTTTGCTTGTTGTAACGGGTTATTTCACCTGATGGGTCAATGATAAAAGGCTCATATATGGTGAATTTTCTCTCCTGCCACAAGATAGAGTTGTTCCGGTTATCACGCAGTGTAAAACTGAAAGTCAGCTTCAGCTTGATTTCCAGGGCTTTGTCAAACGAATCGTAAAAGAGCCCTGGCAGGTCAATGGCTGCTATTGCTCCGGTAAGTTTTAGGTCAGCCTGTTCTTCTTCGAACACAACAGATATTCGGCTCGATTTCTTGAACCATGCATTGAACAAACGGAAATATATCGATTCCAGACCAAGTTCGTTGGTCCGGTTTTGCCAGGTTGTAAGCAGCAATGTTTTTGAGGGGACGTCCTGTAATTTTTTTTTGGCGTATGGGTTGCTGTAGCCGCAGCTGCTGCAGGAAAAAGCCAGCAGAAACAGGATGAAAAATACTAGAATACTGTAGGGAAAGGTGTGCCTGCCGGCTCTGTTTGACAGAATTGCATTCATGCCGAGATCTAGGCAACCACATTAACAAGTTTTTTGGGGACAACGATCACTTTTTTAATAGGCTTGTTGCCCACGAATTTTTGCACTTTGTCATCCAGAAGACTGAGTTCTTTGAGCTCATCATTACCAATATCAGGGGAAACCAGCAACCTGCTTCGCACTTTACCATTCACCTGCAGTACGACAATAATTTCTTCATCTTTGGCAGATTCAGGATTAAAAGTAGGCCAGGATTGATTTTCAAGAAGCTCTTCATGGCCAGTTATTTCCCAGAGCTCAGAACAGAAATGGGGCGTCATCGGTGCGAGGAGTAAGAGGGTCGCATCAACAGCCTCCTTAATGGCAGCAGGTGCAATATCATTTTCTGCATTTTCTGAAATCAGGGAGAGCAGCAAATTGACCAATTCCATGACAGCTGCAATTGCAGTATTGAAATGAAAGTCATTTTCCAGGTCCCTGGTAACCTTGCGAATGGTCTGGTGTGTTTTCCTGTGGAGGGCACGGCTTTTTTCATTGAGATTTGAGGCTTGCTGATCAGGGGCACTTGTCAGCATTTCTCTGTTGCTTTCGACAAAACGATGCACCCGGTTTAAAAAGCGAGAAGCGCCCTCAACCCCCTTGTTGCTCCAATCAAGATCTTTTTCAGGAGGAGCAGCAAAGAGACTGAAGAGACGCACAGTGTCAGCACCGAATTCTTCAATGAGTTTATTGGGGTCAACAACATTGCCTTTAGACTTGGACATCTTAGCCCCGTCTTTTATCACCATGCCTTGGGTCAGAAGGTTTTTAAAGGGCTCGTCGGTGGATAAATAGTCCAGGTCACGAAGAACCTTGGTGAAAAAACGGGCATAAAGGAGATGCAGGATAGCATGTTCAACGCCACCAATATACTGGTCAACCGGCAACCAGTAATTCACCCTGTCCCGGTCAAGAGGACCATCTGTAAAATCAGGACAGGCATAACGGGCAAAATACCAGGATGATTCCACAAAGGTATCCATGGTATCAGTTTCACGTCTCGCTTCTTCGCCACATGCAGGACAGAGGGTCTTGTAAAAACTTTCAAGTGAGTGGAGGGGAGAGCTCCCGCTACTGTCCGGTTTGGCATCTGCAGGCAGAATAACGGGCAGATCATCTTCCGGAACCGGCTGCACACCGCAGGTGGAGCAATGTATCATGGGAATAGGGGTTCCCCAGTAACGCTGTCGTGAAATTCCCCAGTCCCGAAGGCGATAGGTTGTCATGCCTTTGCCGAATCCCTGTTCTGCGGCAAAGGCTGTAATGGCAATTTTTGCTTCCGCTGAGCTCAGGCCGTCAAATTGCGCTGAAGCGGCCAAAACTCCCGTATCCTCGAAAGCTTCTAAAAGAGTTTCGGAATCCAGCTGTTTGTCTCGAGGCTGCACAACGACCTTGACTGGCAGGTTGTACTTGCGGGCAAACTCAAAATCCCGCTGGTCATGTGCAGGCACTGCCATGACTGCACCGGTGCCATATTCCATGAGTACGAAATTAGCCGTATAAATGGGAATACGGTCCCCGCTAAAGGGATTGATGCAATAATGTCCAATAAAAACACCTTCCTTTTCAATCTCTTCGTCTGGTTTCTGCTGTTTGCGGGCAATTTTAGTTCTGGACACAAACTGCGCAACTTGCTCGGCCTGACTGGTATGCCTGCTCAGGTCTACCAAAGGGTGTTCAGGCGCAAGAGACATGAAGGTGGCCCCGAATATCGTGTCAGGACGCGTCGTAAATATCTTGAGAACCTGGTCGGTATTCTCTACAGGAAAATCGATTTCCGCCCCGATGCTTTTTCCTATCCAGTTACGCTGCATGGTTAGGACTTTTTCAGGCCAGCCTGTTAAATTATCACACTCTGCCAACAGTTCCTCAGCATAATCGGTTATGCGGAAAAACCAGCCATGCATATCCTGGGGTAGCACCTGGTTGTCACATCTCCAGCACTGGCCGTCAATGACCTGTTCGTTTGCCAGGACGGTCTGACAGGATTCACACCAGTTGACAGTGGTCATCTTCCGATAAACCAGCCCCTTTTCGTACATCTTGATGAAGAACAGCTGTTCCCAACGGTAGTATTCTGGGTCACAGGTTGCCAGCTCTCTGTCCCAGTCGTAACTGAAGCCCATCCTCTGAAGCTGGTTTTTCATATAATCTATGTTTTCATACGTCCATTTGGCAGGATGGGTATCGTGTTTGAGGGCGGCATTTTCCGCTGGCAGGCCAAAGGCATCCCAGCCCATTGGATGCAGGACATTGTAGCCCTGCATTCTTTTAAAACGTGCGATAACATCACCAATGGAATAATTTCGCACGTGGCCCATGTGAATCTTGCCGGATGGGTAGGGAAACATTTCCAGAAGATAATATTTCCTGCGCGCGGAGTCTTCGCTAGCCTTAAAGGTGTTTTGGGTAAGCCAGTGCCTTTGCCATTTGTCTTCAATAAAGGCAAAATCGTAACGGCCGGAATTTTTTTGTGGAACGGGATTCATGTCTTGTTTATAGAATTAGTTTGACTCTATATACGAAGTCGGAATTTCAATGCGGGAGTAATTTTCAAATGTGGTGAACTTATCTATAAAGGTGAGTTCAACGGTGCCGGTGGGGCCGTTACGCTGTTTGCCAATTATAACCTCGGCTATGCCCCGCTTGGGGTTATCCTCACTCTTATTATAAATTTCATCACGATACAGAAAACAGATAACATCGGCATCCTGCTCAATGGCACCGGATTCACGCAGGTCAGACAACTGTGGCCTTTTATTCGGTCGGGATTCCAGGCTGCGGTTCAATTGAGACAGCGCTACTACAGGCAGGTTCAGTTCTTTGGCCATGGCTTTCAGGGAGCGGGATATTTCGCTTATTTCCTGCTCACGGCGTTCAGCATTGTACCTGCCCCGCATAAGTTGCAGATAGTCGACCACAACCAGACCGATGTTATGTTCTGTCTTCAGGCGTCGTGACTTAGCCCGCATCTCAAGCACGCTGATTGCCGGGGTATCATCAATGAAAATAGGGGCCTCGGAGAGAATACCAGTGGCCCTGGCAAGCTTGGGCCAATCGGGGTCACGAATGAAACCGGTGCGCAGAGCTTGTGAATCAACACGGCTGACAGAGCACAGCATTCGCATGCCAAGCTGTTCCTTTGACATTTCCAGACTGAAAACAGCAATTGGGACTTTATGGAAAATAGATGCATTCTGGACAATATTCATTGCCAGGGCCGTTTTGCCCATGCTGGGTCTGCCTGCCAGGATGATAAGATCGGAGGGCTGCAGGCCGGCTGTTATCCTGTCAAGATCGTCATAACCGGTTGGCACTCCTGTTATTAATTCTTTCTTTTCAGCAAGTTTTTCAATGCGTTTGAATGTTTCGGGGATTATCTTGCTGAGAGCCTGGAAATCCTGGTTGCTTGTGGAACGGGAAATTTCGAATATGGTCTGCTCAGCATCATCAACCAGGCTGTCGATGTCATCCTGTTCATCGTAACAGCGTGTAGCTATCTCCGTACAGGTCTGAATGAGATGACGCAGGGTTGCCTTTGACCGTATGATCTGGGCATAGTAAATAATATTGGCTGCAACCGGAACAATATCAGTGAGGTTGGCAAGATAGGCTGGGCCGCCGACTGCATCAAGCTGATTCCAGTCACTTAATATATTGGAAACAGTAATAATATCCTGGGGCTCATTCTTTTCGAAAAGAGCTACCATTGCCTTGAAGATGATCTTGTGGGCTTCACGGTAATAATCCTCTGGTTCCAACAGTTCCAGGATCTTTATCAGCGCACCTTTCTGCAGCAGTATGGAACCCAGCACGCATTGTTCGGCCTCTAAATTCTGGGGCGGTAAACGATGCGGATCAGAGGGTGTCCTTGGCGTTGATGCTGTCCTCTCAGCTTTCATGGCCCTGTCACCCTTTTTCATCTTTATTATTCGGCCTCCAGCGGAACAACCTGAACTGTTATTTCCGATGTCATCTGATAACCGACCTTTATTGGTACAATGATTTCGCCAAGGGTTTTGATAGGCTCTGCAAGAAGCACGTTTTTCTTATCAACCTGAATATTCATTTCCGCTAGTTTCTCAGAAATGTCGGCTGCCGTGACTGAACCGAAGAGTTTGTCTTCCTCGCCAACACGATGTTTTACGTTGATGATTGTGCCGGATATTTTCTTTGACAGAGCTTCAGATTCCTGCCGCTGCTTTTCCTTTCTTGCTTCAATTGTAGCCTTTTCCTGTTCAAGCAGGTTGAGATTCGCTTTATTGGCAAGAACAGCAATTTTTTTGGGAATGAGATAATTTCGCGCATAGCCTGATTTTACTTTTACAATTTCGCCTTCTTCCCCGAGGGATTCTACAGTTTTTTTAAGTATGAGCTCCATTTTTTCTACCTCAAAAAAGTTTCTTTATAAAATGTATAGTTTTTTATTTCTTCATGTACACAATCATCGGCGATGACTCAAATAGAATTATTATGCTTGTCACCTGCCTGGTTAAGCTTTCTAAAATCAGCCCAGACATCTATCATGCCGAGAAATGACAATACGATGATGCCATAGGTTTGAATGAAGATCAATGCATAAATCGGAACCCGGATCAACCCGGGCACGGACCATCTGTTTAAAAGACTTGCAGCTATGGCCAAGCCCTGGAAAAAATATACAGTACTGCAAACAATCAAGCCATTAAGGCCCAGTGTGCTTAGTGGCGCCGGCAACAATAAAAACATTACTCCAGAAAGAACAACCAGCCAGACAAAAGGGTCAGGTAATTTCCATTCTTGATATTCAGGCCATGGCGTAAGCTTCGAATCTTTTTTCTTGAGCAGCAAGTTCCCCAGTACAAGGTTCAGCCAAACAGTTATCAAGAGCCCAGAGATCAAAATGGCTGGAAGGATTTTCGGGATGTATACCCTTAAGAGATCCACTGCCACCCGGACACCTTCCAACGTTTCAGGCGCAAGCTCAGCTGAATCTTCATAAAGCATGAGTCCGCTATGCAACCCCATGTCAATTTCTGTCAGCAGGGTAGAGTAAAGGTTTGTCTGGAGCAACAAAGCAAGACCAGACCAGTAAAGCAACCATGACACTGCTAAAACCAAAAAGGCAATAAAACCTGTAGCAACCGGTGACCTTTTGTTAAAAACACAAGTGGAGAAAGCTATTCCGACCGGCACCAGAGTCAAAGAAAAGATCAACATCGGCAGTGAGCCGAATATTACAGCAGCACCAGCAGCAATAAAAATACCGTTACGTACAGGAATCGATCCTCTTTGAATGCCTAAATTGACCAGGCAATAAAAAACAGGTAAAGGAACCAGGCTTGAGAGCCAGCCGATTTTTCCGGGGAACAGCGCAGGGAGAAGTAACACCGCAGCAAGTACGACCAAGCCGGCGAATTGAGCGTCACTATCCTTATGTCTGCCCTGAAAATATGGTGCAGCCAACACGTTAACCAGATTTACAGTTGCGTTGGTCCGCTGTAAGGCATCAGGGCAATCTGTCTTGCCTTTTTAATTGCATCTGTCAACTTCCTTTGGTGTTTCGCGCAGTTCCCATAGATGCGTTGGGGTATAATTTTGCCTCTTTCGGTAACAAAATTACGTAAAGTCCTGACTTCCTTGTAGTCAATCACCAGACTCTTATCAGCACAAAATCGACATACTTTCTGCCGGGGAAATATTCTTTTTTTGGGTGCCATTTCAGCTTCTCCAGAATTTTTTTCAGGAAATCAATAAATTATATGTGAAATGAGCAGGCAATGAAAAAGGGGATATCAGTCAGCCTGCTCTTCCTTGACTCTGTCCGGTTCTTCTTGTTCTTCGTGTTCGTCGTCTTTTCCTTCTCCCGTAACCTCTTTATCGGAGACAGGGACAGGTTCGGCCTTGGTCAGCTCTTCCTTGACAGTGTCCGTTTTTTCTTGTTCTTTATGTTTGTCGTCTTTTTCTTCTTCCATGCCCTCTTCATCGGAAGTAGGGACAGGTTCGGCCTTGGCCAGCTCTTCCTTGACCGCTTCAGGATCGCAGGAATCAGACAGTTTTACGGTTAAGTACTTGAGAATGCGGTCATCAATTCTGAAAATACGTTCGATTTCCGCAACAGATGCAGGAACACCGGCATAATCCGCATAAACGTAGTATCCCTGGTTTTCCTTTTTGATCAGGTAAGCGAGTTTCTTCAGGCCCCAATTGTTGATTCTGAGAATTGTTCCTCCATCACCCTCAATAATTGAAGTTGCCTTGCTGGTGATTGCCTCAATCTCATCTTCCGCAACATTCGGCTTGACAATAAAAATAGTTTCGTATCTGCGCATGTGTTCCTCCTCATGGACTTGAAGTGGCCCTCGCAATCTATAGACTTGGCAGAGAGCGAGAAGGTTTATAAGATATATACAAAGCCTAAAATGAATCTGGTCTTTTACATGATACAAAGTAAATTGTCAATTTTTTTTGGGTCTAGCGTGGCCTGCTTTTTCACTGTTCTTGATTTGCAGCCATTTTTGCCTGAGTTCAGCCATTGATCCAACTTTTTCATCGTTGAATACATGGGGGTGTCTGCGTACCATTTTTGCACTTATTGCTTCAATGACGTCAGCAATGGTAAACAAACCTTTTTCACTGTGGATCTGGGCCAGAAGGACGATTAAATAAAGGAGGTCTCCTGATTCTTCTTTGGTGTGTTGATGATCACCAGCATCAATAGCCTCGAGGAGTTCATGGGTTTCTTCCAAAATGTAGCGTTTTAATGTTAAAGGAGATTGTTCCCTGTCCCACGGGCACCCCTTTTCTGAGCGCAACGCTTTGACAATGTCAATAAAACAATCCAGTTTTTTCCCGGCATCCGGCACAGTGTACCTCTTAGAATTTTATTTAAAAACAGCTGCCATAAAGATGGCTCCATTTTTAAAAATTGTCAAACAGCAAGTTTTTTAGGTTGTAATGAAAAAAAACTGTGTTTATATTGGCTCGCGAAAAATTTCCATTGCTAAATGTTGATGGTCTTGCCATTTTATAACCTAACCAACTTGTCACGTCGGTTGCAGTTTTGAGGGTATTTTTAAAATAAACTGCCAGTAACCTGTTAATACAACAGTCATAAAATGTAATTCACCGCGTTGACCGTTCAGGTTTTTCAAAACCGGAACATATTACTAAATTTAAGCTGATCCATCAGGGCATACCTGATAATGTATCATTTACAGAAATTGAACAATTAAAGCATTTGAGAAAAACAAGTCGCAAGTTCAGGATTGAGGAGTCACTCCATGAAGAAGGACGAAAAGATTTTACTGGAAAAACATAAAGATATTGCCCGTATTGATCAGGACATAAAACGGACGCATGGCTGGTATGTCCGGGTGCGTTACCTGGGAAAGACATACTCGAAGTTTTTTTCAGACCGCAAATGCGGGGGGAGGTACTCTAGTCTTCTTGCTGCCCTGGCCTGGCGTGATAAAACTGAGTCTAAACTTGGCAAACAACGTACCGATAAACATATTGTCACGATCAGCAACTCGAAGACCGGCATTGTGGGTGTCCGTCATAATGCAAAGCTCAACAGATATGAGGTGAGCTGGGTGACCTCTTCCGGTAAACAGGGTAAAACATCTGTTTCCATCAATAAACATGGCAAAACGAAGGCGTTTGAAATGGCATGCAGGATCCGCAAGGAAAAAGAAGCTGAACGCTTGGCAGAAGGATAAGCTGAACCGGCTTATACATAAATTGAGCTTGACAAATATTTAGGTTTTGTTATTAATGCCTGTTTCTGAGTTTGCGGGATTACCAATACTGCGTTACTCTTATTAGCGGTCACCAACAATGTTTTTGATACGAGCTGCCCATAAAGAGTAATGTGAGAAATTAGCAGATATGATTATTAGGATACCAGCATGAAAGAATATGATGAAATGACTGTTAAAGAGCTTATCGAAGAGCTGGACAGCCTTGGGGTCTCTTTTAACAAGAAGTCCCGCAAAGCTGAGCTTTTAGAGCTTCTGCTTGCCCAAACCAAAGGAAAAAGCAAGAAACCGGCGAATAAGGCGGATTCTGAGGAGGCAGCGCCTGCTGCCAAGAGCTCTGAAGTCCCCAAGAGCGCCGGGAAAGCAACTGGGAAAAAAGAAATTTCTGCTGATTCCGGTTACGCCATAATCCGTACCGGTGGAAAACAATACCAGGTATCAGCCGGGTCGCTCGTTCGGGTTGAGAAAATTGAAGGCAACATCGGTGATACGGTTGAACTGCAAGATGTTCTTGCTGTTTTCGACGGTGCTAACACAAAGATAGGGCAACCAACTGTTGATGGGGCAGTGGTAACAGCACGAATTGTCGCGCAGGATAAAGCTAAAAAGGTTCTGGTTTTTAAAAAGAAACGGCGTAAAGGATACCGTGTTAAGCGTGGTCATCGCCAGATGTACACCGCTCTTGAAATTTCCGGCATCTCAGCTTGAAATATTTTAACTGCACCATATTACTATTGTTAATGCACTGAGGATTTATCATGGCACATAAAAAAGCAGGCGGAAGCACAAGAAACGGACGGGACAGCATAGGTCAGCGACGTGGTGTGAAAAGATTCGGAGGGCAGGTTGTCAGGGCGGGAAATATTCTGGTCCGTCAACTGGGTACCAAAATTCATCCAGGCACCAATGTCGGTCTTGGTCGTGATTATACCCTTTTTGCCAAGGTTGACGGAATAGTTACTTATGAAAATTTTGGTCGTAACCGCAAAAGGGTTAGCGTCTATCCCGACGAGTCTTAATTACAGGTTCACCTATTGACTCGACGGAATTAATAACCAGGGTCAGTATTGTCTCAAACAGCCCCATCATAAAAGGAGCGGCATGGAAACTATAAATACACCAGCCGCTCATCCCGAATACGTGATAGGCCTCATATCCGGTATAACCCACAGCAACTGTCAGATATAAGTCATGGCTTTCATTGATGAAGCCAAATTTTTTGTCAAAGGCGGTGACGGCGGCAACGGCTGTGTCAGCTTTCGCAGGGAAAAATTTGTCCCCAAGGGAGGTCCTGACGGCGGTGATGGCGGTGATGGCGGCAGTGTTGTCATTGAAGCTTCAGAACGGCTCAGTTCACTCATCGATTTTCGTTATCAGTCGCATTTCATAGCCGAAAGAGGGGTGCATGGCCAGGGCAAGAAAAAACACGGTCGCAACGGAACTGACCATGTGATTAAAGTGCCTGTCGGCTCGGTTATAAAAGACGTTGAAACCGGTGAAATGATCGCAGATCTTATTGAAGGTGAACAGAAAATCATTGCAGCAAAAGGCGGGAGAGGAGGACGCGGCAATACCCATTTTGCCAGCAGTACGAACCGGGCGCCCCGCATTGCCGGCAGGGGAAAACCGGGTGAGGAGCGCTGGCTGCGCATTGAGTTGAAAATTTTAGCGGATGTGGGTCTTGTTGGTCTGCCAAATGCCGGCAAATCAACCTTGCTGACAAAACTGTCTGCAGCTCAGCCCAAGATAGCTGCCTACCCCTTCACCACCATGGAGCCTCATCTCGGGGTTATGCAGCTTAAGCATTATCCTTCCTATATTATTGCCGATATCCCCGGTCTCATTAAAGGTGCACATGAAGGAGCAGGTTTAGGGCACAAATTTCTGAAGCATATTGAACGGACCAGGGTGCTCCTGCATATCCTTGATGCTTCCAAACCAATTTCTGAAGTTATTGCAGACCAGCAGACAATTGAGCAGGAACTGAGCAAATTCAATGAAGCATTGTTAAGCCGCAGAAAAATTATTCTCTTAAACAAGATTGATCTGCTGGATGACGTTGAGCAATTTGAAAAACTTCTCAAAATTTTTGCCAATAAGAATATTTCAGTACTTGCTATATCTGCCTTGACAGGTTCAGGTATTGACGCTCTCAAGCAATACCTCGTAGAAACGCTTGAGGAGAAATTTGACGCGTAATATTTGTTTTAGTAGCTTACACCGTGTACATAGCAATTTAACAGAAGCGTGAAGCCGCGTTATGACATTTCAGGTGAAAAAAGAAGACGGATTTGCTTTGCGCAAATCTTACCTTGGCAAGTCGCGACGAATTGTTGTCAAGGTTGGCAGTGCAGTATTAACCAGCAAAGACGGGCTGGATTTGTCTGTTATGGAAAATCTTGCCCGTGATATCTCTTTGCTGATTAAATCAGGCAAAGAGGTAATATTGGTTAGTTCAGGTGCGGTAGCTGCTGGCAAAAAAAGACTTGGTCTGCAGATTAACAGGACCCTTGAGCTCAAGGAAAAACAGGGAGCTGCAGCGGTGGGCCAGAGCAGTCTCATGCGCTTCTATGAAGACATATTTGATCGCTTGGGGTACAAGGTGGCCCAGGTGCTTCTCACCCATGATGACCTCTCCAACAGGAACCGTTACTTAAACGTTCGCAACACAATACTGACCCTCTTGGAATGGAAGATTATCCCGGTTATCAATGAAAATGACACCGTTTCAGTTGAAGAGCTGCGGTTTGGTGACAATGATACCCTGGGCGCATTGATTACGAACCTGATAGAGGCCGATCTATTTGTTTGTCTGACTGATGTCGATGGCCTTTATACCGGCAACCCCCATGATAATCCTCAGGCAAGACCGGTCTATACAGTTGCCAAGGTTGATAAGAAAGTTGAGACAATGGCCGGCTATGTTGTCGGTGCTCTCGGTTCAGGTGGAATGCAGAGCAAAATCCAGGCAGCCCGCATGGTTTCAGCCCGGGGTGGAAGTTCTTTTATCGGTTCAGGTCGAAAAGAAGGTATAATGCAGCAGCTCTTTGCATGTGAACCTGTCGGGACCTTCTTCCTGCCCCAGGTAGAAAAAATGCAGAGCCGCAAGCACTGGATAGCTTACGTCTTGCGGCCCCAGGGTTATATTGTCCTGGATCAGGGAGCCTGCAAAGCCCTAATCAAAGGCGGGAAAAGTTTATTACCCTCAGGCATATTGGAAATCAGGGGGACTTTCGGAGTAGGCGCCCCTGTAAAGTGTCTTGATGAAAATGGCAATGCTATTGCTAGCGGATTGAGCAACTACAGTGCCAGTGACCTGAACAAAATAAAGGGTCTTAATACAGGGCAGATTGAAGAGACCTTGGGATTTAAGGACAGTGATGAGGCAATCCACAGGGATAACCTGGTTATTCTGTAAACAAAAAGGACAAAGATCAATTTTGCAAGATGGAGAAAGACATGTCAGTTCAGAAAACTGTTGAATCGCTTGCAATTGCTGCAAAGAAGGCTTCACGAAAACTGGCTTTTGAATCAACCACACGAAAAAACAATGTCCTGCTGCGCATGGCTGAAGCCTTAATGGAGCAGAAGGAGTTCATCCAGGCAGAGAACAAAAAAGACCTTATGGCCGGGCGTGAAAAGGGCCTGTCAGCGGCAATGCTTGACCGCTTGGCCCTGACCGACAAGGTCATTGATGCAATGATTGTTGGCCTGCATGAGGTGGTGGCCCTCCCTGATCCGGTTGGAGAAGTAGAGGAAATGATACGGCGGCCCAACGGGTTAATGGTTGGCAGGATGCGCATCCCCCTTGGAGTGATTGGCATGATTTACGAATCAAGGCCCAATGTCACCGTTGATGCTGCAGCACTTTGTCTGAAAGCAGGTAATGCGGTGATTCTTCGGGGAGGCTCAGAAGCAATTTATTCCAACCTTGCCCTGGCAAAGGTGTTGCAGGAAGCCCTGGCTTCGGAGGATATTAACCCGGCGGCGATCCAGGTGATTCCAATTGCCGACCGTGAGGCGGTAAACGCCCTGCTGGCTCTGGAAGAGCAGATTGACCTTATTATTCCAAGAGGTGGAGAGGGGCTCATACGGTTTGTGGCCCAGAATTCACGAATTCCGGTCTTGAAGCATTATAAAGGCGTCTGTCATGTCTTTGTTGATAAGGTGGCGGATTTCGACATGGCCTCGAGTATTGTCATGAATGGCAAAACCCAGAGGCCGGGGGTCTGTAATGCCCTTGAAACACTCCTGGTTCATAGGGATATTGCCGCCGCATTTTTACCGCAGATCGGGTCAAGACTGAAAGAGGCAGGGGTGGAGATACGGGGATGTTCGCAGACTAGAGAGATTCTTGCTGATGTTAAAGAGGCAACCGAGGCAGACTGGTATGCGGAATTTCTTGATCTCATCCTGGCAGTCAGGGTGATTGATGATCTTGATGCAGCAATGGATCATATCGACACTTACGGCTCACAGCATACCGAGGTGATTGTAACCGCAGATTATGCCAATGCCCAGCGTTTCATCAAGGAGGTCGATGCCTCTGCGGTGATGGTTAATGCTTCAACGCGTTTCAGTGACGGCGGCCAGTTTGGACTGGGAGCAGAGATCGGTATCAGCACCACCAAGCTGCATGCCTATGGGCCAATGGGGTTAAAGGAACTGACAGCCAGAAAATTTATCGTTTACGGTGATGGCCAGATTCGACCCTAAGTCACTTATATACCTGGGATGACTGTTCATGCAGAGACTTATTGAAGCCAAAAAGATCGGCCTGCTGGGCGGCACCTTTGATCCGGTTCATAACGGCCACCTGGCCTTAGCCAAGCATGTAATACAAACCCTTCAGCTTGATTCAATATGGTTTATTCCAGCATCTCTGCCGCCCCACAAGCACGGCCATGGAGACGGACTGAAAATTTCAAGTTTTACCCATCGGATCGCCATGCTGGAAAGAGCTATAAGCCGATACCCTCGGTTTGTCATTTCTGACATAGAAGCAAAGCGATCCGCTCCTTCCTATTCGATTGATACCATAAATATCCTGCTGCAGCAGATAAAGGAACCGGCCGATCTTTATTTTATCATCGGGGCGGATGCCTTTTTAGAAATCGATACCTGGAAACGGCATAAGGAGTTGCCCAATCTTGTTAATTTTGTGGTAATTTCAAGACCAGGCTACCCGCCTGACAAAGTAGGGGAGGTTATCCGTTTTAACTTTACCGACTATATATATGATCCATTGCACGAAATTTGGCGTTCCAAACACAGTAGAGGATTATTCATCCTGCAGAACATGGAGCCGATGCCCGTATCGTCAACAGAGATCAGGAAAAAGGTGAGAGGGGGGAAAGAAATTGCTGGCTTAGTTCCTCAAGCAGTAGAGGACTATATCAAGAAAAGAAAGCTGTATATTGCATGAAAGACAATAGTATACGAGAAGGAAAGCATCTCTGAAAATGTATCATTTCAAATGGACACCTGGGCCTTTCAAGAATCACGCACGATTCACGATTGAAAGCAGAAAAGTGCCATGTTTTTTCCAATCAGCATAAGGGGCACATAATCCAAGTTGTCATCACAATTAACTCCGTATAAGGTATGTAAAGCTGCACATGTATTTTACACTTACTGTGATCAGCTTTTTGTGCTAGGATATATTCATATAATTTTTTTGTATTTTTATGTGTTGCGTTACTCCCGCAGCACATAACAATAAAGTTTTTTTTAAGTAAAAAAACTATGCTGAAGATATTCCTTATTCAGTCCCTGGTGATTTTTTTCTATGCCGTAACCTGGTTCTTTATAGCGGTTGCCAAAAACCGCAATGATGTTGCCGATATTGCCTGGGGCGGCGGTTTTGTCTGTGCCGCGCTTACTGCCTACTTTGCAGCGGGAATAAACGAAGCCAGGGCAGTACTGGTTCTTCTGCTGGTAGTTGCCTGGGGCGCCCGTCTCATGCTGCACATCGGTATCCGCAACCGAGGTAAGCCGGAAGACCACCGCTACAGAGCCTGGCGTAAAGAATGGGGCAGCGCTTATCTGGTCAGGAGCTTTCTGCAGGTCTTTCTGCTGCAGGGGTTCCTGCTGCTTGTCATTTCCCTGCCCGTTACCCTGGCCATAAGCCGCAGCGGCCCGCCGCTTGCTCTGCTTGATGGTGTTGGATTCTGCATCTGGCTGCTCGGTTTTTCCTTTGAAGCCATCGGCGACTTTCAGCTCCTGCAATTCAAAAAAGATCCTGCCAACAAGGGCCGCATCATGAACATCGGCCTGTGGCGCTATACGAGGCATCCAAATTATTTCGGCGAGGTGACGCTCTGGTGGGGCACATTTCTCATCTGTCTGTCTGTACCTGGAAGCCTATGGACCGTGGCCGGACCGCTGACTATCACCTGGTTGATCCTGAGGGTCTCCGGCACGCCGCTGCTTGAAAAAAGATATGTCGACAATCCGGAATACGCTGAATATATAAAGAGAACGAGCTCATTCTTTCCTCTGCCACCCAAGAGATAAGGAGGTTGCCATGTTCCACGACATCAAGGTATACTTTGCAACGCTGCCGGTCTTTCTGGCCATTGATTTTTTCTGGCTCGGATTCCTGATGTCAAAATTCTACAAGACTGAACTGGGTCCCCTTTCCAGAGGTGCATCCGGATCCTATGCAACAGTCTGGTGGGCTGCGGCAGTTGTCTATATCTGCATACCGCTAGGCATTGTCCTCTTTGTGCTGCCCAGGGTATCCAATTCATCCATCCTGCCCTGGGCCCCGGTGTGGGGAGGCCTATACGGTTTTGTGATGTACGCCGTGTACGACATGACCAACTACGCCCTGGTTGACAAGTGGCCCCTGCGCATGTCCATTGTCGATATCTGCTGGGGTATGTTTATCTGCGGCACGGTCTCTACCGCTGCCGCTTATTTTGACCGATGGTTCCAGTAAACCTTTGACAGGTTAAGGCAAAAGGTCTCCATGAAGATTGCGATTATCGGCAGCGGCATTTCCGGCCTGGTTTGCGGACATCTGCTTCACAGGGATTTTGACCTCTCGATTTTTGAGGCCGACGACTATATAGGCGGCCATACCCACACGATCGATGTTATCCGGGCAGACGGGTCCTATGCTGTTGATACCGGCTTTATTGTTTTCAACGAGGTGACCTATCCGAACTTCTGCACACTCATAGATCAATTGGGTGTTGTATCCCAGCCGACCCGCATGAACTTCAGCGTCCGCTGCGAAAATACAGGGCTGGAGTATGGGTCGGATTCCGTCAATACGCTGTTTGCACAGCGCAGGAATATCCTGTCCCCGTCTTACTGGCGTATGGTGCTTGATATTTTCAGGCTGCGACGCCACCTGGTGGACTACATTGCAGCGGATGCACCGGACATGTCCATGGGCGAGTTCCTTGCCCGGCACAACTATTCGCAGCGCTTCATTGACCATTTCGTCGTGCCCCTCGGTGCATCGCTCTGGTCTGCCGAACCCGGTAAGATCCGGGAATTCCCGGCCCGTACCTTTGGCCGTTTTTTTGAGAACCATGGCTTCCTGCAGGCAACCAACCCGATACAGTGGCGGGTCATTGCCGGCGGCTCAAAACAGTATGTTGAAAAGCTCGTGTCACCCTTTGCGCAGAAAATTCATCTCTCCACCCCTGTCACCCGGGTGCACCGAACCCGGGATTACGTGGAACTTGCCTATGCGGACCGGGATAATGAGCGCTTTGACCAGGTGATCTTTGCAACCCACAGCGACCAGGCCCTGAAAATCCTTGCAGATCCGACAGATGATGAACGCACCATACTCGGCGCTGTGCCCTACCAGGAAAACAATACTGTCCTGCATACCGATGACACACTCCTGCCGCGCAACCGCAAGGCCTGGTCCAGCTGGAACTATGCTATACTGCCAGACCAGGCTGAGAGGGCTGCTGTAACCTATAACATGAATATGCTGCAGTCCATCAAGGCAGCTGAAACCTTCTGCGTTTCCCTGAACATGCAGCACAGGATAGAAACGGAGAAGATATTGGGCCGTTATCTCTACCATCATCCGGTGTACCTGGAGGGCTCCGTCCCCGCCCAGGAAGCGCACGGGGTCATCAGCGGGCAGAACAGGACCCATTACTGCGGTGCGTATTGGGGGTATGGGTTTCACGAGGATGGTGTGAAAAGCGGACTGGCGGTCGGTAAATATTTCGGGAAATCGCTGTGACCATGAAAAGCTGCATCTACAAAGGCGAGCTGTACCATCATCGCTACCTGCCGCGGGAAAACAAGTTTACCTATACGGTATTTTTCATGTTTCTCGACCTGGAGGAACTGGAGCACGTCTTTGACGGGCGCTGGCTCTGGTCTGTCGGGCGGGCAAACGTGGCGAACTTCAAGCGCGCCGATTACCTGGGCCCTACGAATATTCCCCTGGACCAGGCGGTACGGGACCGGGTTGAGCAGAAGCTCGGGGAGCGGCCGGCCGGCCCTATCCGCATGTTGACCCACCTGCGCTACTATGGCCACTGTTTCAACCCTGTTTCCTTCTATTATTGTTACAATGCGACTGACACGACGGTGGAATATATCGTGGCGGAGATTACCAACACACCCTGGCTGGAGCGCCATTCCTATGTCCTGAGCATGAAGCAGAACCTGGATACTGCTTCTGGCAAGCACTTCCAGTTTGCCAAAGCTTTTCATGTCTCACCCTTCATGGACATGGACTTCCTGTACGACTGGCACTTTGAGGAACCCGGAGAATCCCTGCGTATCCACATGACCAACGTCAAGGAGGATAATAAGTTTTTTGAAGTAGTATTGACCATGCAGCGCCGGGAGATCAGCGGCGCGGCACTGGCCTGGGTGCTAATCCGTTTTCCGGCCATGACCATCAAGGTGCTGTCCATGATCTACTGGCAGGCCTTCCGCCTCTGGCTCAAGAAAACACCCTATTATGACCATCCGAAGTATGTGCAGGAGAGGAAAACATGAGCAAGCATATCTGCAGTATTAAAGGCAAAAAAGCAACACTGTGTCCTAATCCTTTACAGGCCTGGTGCAAAAGCACCTTGTTCAACATTTTAGGTAACCTGCGGTTCGGCAGACTGTCGATCGACAACTGCGGACAGCTCTACGAGTTCGGTGACCTGCAGGGACAAGACCCCATTATCGCTACCCTGTCCATTCATGACCCGCAAATC
>PKTW01000175.1 GCA_002868955.1 Desulfobulbaceae bacterium | reverse complement strand
TTATACTGTCTGCAATTTTTTTCTTACTCATAACAGTCCCCTTTTGATATCTCACGCAAATATCCCTATGCATTGGACCAACAGCGACAGAGTGTTCTGCCCTGTTCTGCCCCTAGAACTTTTTTTCTGCGGGAGTGAGCCCGTCAAGAAATTTCCGGTAGGCTCAAACTGCGGCAAAAGCCCGATCCGACTTTCTCCAACAGTAAATAGAAATCTGCATGGAAATCAGGCTGCTTTTCATCACTGCAGGAGCTGCAAAGTGCCTTAATTATAAAAGGCTCGGGATTTCAGCTGGGGTTTTGCCAAAACCAATTTCAAAGCACAACAAACAGATAATGCTTTTTTAATATTATCTATACTGAATACAGCACAAGATTATTTTAGTTTGTGATTGCCAATATGTCAAGTCAGTGGGAGGCACATTAGGGTGCTAAACAGTCACAAACACCCTGTCAGTCAACGGCCTCCATCACTCTACCGCAGCAGAGGGGTACTTCCTGGCCCTTCTTGACATTCATGTACTTGTTGCAGATCTCGCAGAGATAGGTGCAGTCTTCCTCTGAAACCTGTTCCGACATAACGGTCTTACCACCCGGCACACCCTCGATGGTGAAGCGGGCAAGATTTTGTTTTATCGGCACAAACTCGCCGATGGGCGTCAGGTTCTTTGTTTCATTGACACAGTCGATAAGAATCCGCCACAATGTTTCCATTGAAGTCGTTTCCGCGGTATTTTCAGGAACAAATTCAACAACATTTCTGTCAATCGTAATCTTCATGGGTCCACCTCATCTGTTGGAAAAATTATCAGATAGCAACATCCATCACCCTACAACATTCAATAATCATTTTTGACAGCAGATACTATTCAACACAGACATCCTGAGGTCAAGTTTTATCTGTAGAAATACCTAAAAAAATTTACCTGCTTTATCCTTGACAAATGCTCCTTGCCTATTATAGACATCCCAATCAGGTATTCCATGTCCCTCGTGTCTTGTAATCAAGGGGTTGCGGACAGGAGACATAAAAAGAACAAGTAGTTGTCAGGCAAAAAAATTGCGCGCCCTGGATTTGCTATGAACCGTTCCTTGCTGATTATTGCCATTCTTGCTGTTTCTCTGCTGGCCCCGTTTTATACTGCGGCAGCGGCAGAAGTCCGTGCCTTCCACAATATAAACCAGTTCGCCTTCAAGCAGATATTCGGCCTTCCCTCTCTTGACAACAGCCCGCTCACCGAGGCCGGCACATGGCGGATGAATGTGATCGCCAATATCAGCAATACCTATGATATCTCTGATGACGCCAATGAACAGATAATAAACGATGTAGAAACATTTAGCGGGAACCTGCTCGTTAGCTATGCTCCCCGGGACAACTGGCAGCTGTCCTTAAACGTGCCCTATATCAATCATAGCGGCGGCTTTCTGGATGACTTCATCTATAACTGGCATGATTTCTTCAACATGTCCCAAAACGGCAGGAGCGAAGACAACCATGACCAGTTTCATATTTCATATCTCTCGGGATCCGGCACCTCCTTTGATGTGTCCGACGCCCAGAGCGGTATAGGCGACATACGCATTAATGGCGCTTATACCCGGCCATGGGAGAACAGGGCTCTTATCTTCAGCGCCGAGCTGAAACTTCCCACAGGTGATTATGATAAGCTGACCGGCAGCGGCGGCTATGACTTCTCAGTGGGGCTCACAGTAAACGACCCGGAAAGCCTGGGAAAATATCGCATTACTCTGTATGGCGGCCTGGCCGGTCTTTTTCTGGGTGACATTGACGGTGAACTGGCCGCCATACAGAAGAACTTTGCCCTTGCCGGCAGACTGGGGATAGGCTGGCAGGCAACAAAACTCATCCAGTTGAAACTGCAGCTTGATGCCCAGTCGGCCCTGTATGACAGCGGTCTCAAGCAGATGGGTGATCCTGCCGTGCAGCTGGTAATGGGTGGCAGCCTGACCTTTACCGATGATGTTTATCTCGACATTTCGGTTGCCGAGGACATAAACACTGCAACCGCAGTGGATGTTGCTTTTCAGCTGGGTCTTGTTGCTACTTTCTGATTATGCATACTTTCCTATGGCGCAACATTCTTCCACTTCTGCTGGCGTCCCTGCTTTTAACTGCATGCGGTGGCCCTGAACCGGTCACTCTGCGTGGTGATAATATCATCTGTTTTGGCGACAGCCTGACCTTCGGCACCGGGGCCCCCCGCGACAAGAGCTATCCGGCCCAGCTGGCTGAAATGATCGGACAGCCGGTGATAAATTCCGGCATACCGGGTGATACAACGGACAGAGCCTTACGGCGGCTGGAGCGGGACGTTCTGTCAAAATCACCCCGTATCGTCCTCATTACGCTGGGCGGCAATGACCTGAAAAACGGGGTGAACAAGAAAACGGCCTTCAAAAACCTGAAGGATATCGTTGATACCATTCAGGCCAGTGGCGCCCTTGTTGTTTTCGGGGGCATCAGGCTGCTGTTCTGGGATCGCGGCTATGAAGAGGAATATGAAAAACTGGCTGCAGAGACCGGAGCCCTTCTGGTCCCTGATATTCTCGGGGGCCTCATGGGCCATGAGGAGCTGATGCATGACACCATCCATCCTAATGGCGCAGGGTATAAAATCATGGCCCAAAAATTTTACACACGCATCGAACCCTATCTTTAATTCCTGATTTTTTTCTTCCAACACCGCTTATTCGCAATAACATACTATTATAATTGCTTATTTTAAGCAATGCGGTATATTGTCGCACCCCCTTTACAACTAGCTATTTAAGTATTAGCTTAAATACTAAATTTCCAGGAGGCTGCCGTTTGAGAACAGAACAGATCACTGATCTGGCCACGCTGCTGAAGTCAATTTCACACCCTTACAGGCTCCAGATCCTCTGCCTTTTACAGGATCACGAGATGACCGTGGGTGAAATAAGCAAGGCGATAAAAAGCACTGATGCCAATATTTCCCAGCATCTTTCCATCCTGCGCCACCAGGGAATTATCGGCACCCGCAAGCAGGCAAATTTCATATATAACAGAATTATAGACGACAGAGTTACCAGTCTGATCGAAACCATGCAGGGGTTATTTTGCAAAATTGAGGAGTAAATTATGTTGGGTCAGCACAAGAGATCTTTCACAAAAAGATTGGTGTATTTTCTTCTGGCAGTAATTTCCGCATGTACTCTTCCTGGCAGGGAAGTTTCTGCCGGCGAGGTCATGACTCTCCGGGCAGCTGTGACAGAAGCCCTAGCAAAAAACCATGAGATTGCCGCCTTTACGAATTCCTTGGCCGCTTCTAAAGAGGATATCGGTATTGCCCGGAGCAACATCATGCCCAAACTTAGCCTCGAAGAGCGCTTCCTGCGAACCAACAACCCCACCTATGTCTTCATGTCCAAGTTGAACCAGGGACGCTTTACCATGCAGGATTTTGCCATAGACTCTCTCAATGATCCGGCCCCGGAAAGCGATTTCCAGACATCCCTCGCTGTCTTTCAGCCCCTTCTCGCCATGCAGGCCTCCATCGGCATAGACATGAGCGAGACGGCCTATGCTGCAAAGGAGGAAGAATACTTCCGCAAGCAGGAGGCCGTGGCCCTGCAGGTGGCCACGACCTATCTCATGGCCCAGATGGCCGAGGAATATATACATGTGGCGCAAAAAGGTCTTGAAGACGTTTCGGAGCATTTGCGCATTGCCAGAGTAAGCTACAAAAACGGCCTCGGCCTTTACGCTGATACCCTGAGAGCCTCTACAGCAGTGACCGAAGCAGAACAGAAACTGGTAAGTGCTGAAAAAAATCTCAAGGTTGCTCAACGCTCGTTGGGACTCCTGCTGGGCCTCGAACAATCCATCCGGACCACCACGGATGATCTGGAATTAACCCTGCACGATCTTGACCACTATACTATCAGTGCCCGGGCCCGGCGTGATATCCAATCCATGCAGCACCACTTCACAAACGCCCAAAACAACCTCAGGCTCAATGAAGCCGCCTATTTCCCCACCCTGGGCGTAGGGTCTTCCTATCAACTGAACGATGCGGAGGTGCCCTTTGGCAGCGACGGTGAAAGCTGGCAGGTATTCGCTCTCTTCAAATGGGAGCTCTTTGACGGCTCAAAACGGCGCCATGAAAAGCAGAAGGCCCATTACCAGATTGCAGAAACCAGGGAACACCTGGCGCGGCTCATGGATGCCGCAACCTTCCAGGTTTTTGAATCCTTCCTCGGGGTCGAAGAGGCGTGGAAAAACTCTGAACTGGCAAAGTCAGCCCTGGCCACGGCCGAAGAGGGCCAGAGGCTGGTCAGGATCCGTTACGAGAATTCACTCTCACCGCTGGTGGACCTGCTCGATGCCCAGATGAGTCTGGACCAGGCACGAACAAATGTGCTGGTAAGGGAAAAAGAACAGCAGCTTGCCACATTGAAGCTCTGCTTCGAGAGCGGCATCATACTGCCGGAACTTGGGGTGGCAGCAGTAACTCCTGAAAACAATTAATCAAAATGACAGAAATGACAGACCCGGAGGCAAATACATGAAGAAGACATGGGTTGTTGTTGCAGGGCTTCTCTTGCTGGCAATGACAGGATGCAGAGATAAAATTGAACCGGGCACTGCCACGGTCGAACGGCCAACTGTCTCGGGTGTGACGACCATGGAATTAGCATTGGTCAGGACCACCCGTTTCCACGAAGCTACGGCAACGGTCACTGCAGAGATTGAAAGCATGGTGGCAAGCCGCATCATGGGCCCAGTTGCGGCAATATCGGTCAAAGAGGGTGACAGGGTCAAGACCGGCCAGCTCCTCATTGTCATTGACTCTGAAGATATCAGTAACAAGGTGGCAGCAGCAGAAGCCGCATACCGGGAGGCTGTCCAGGCCCTCAGCGGAGCCGAACAGCACAGGTTGCTTGCTGAGAACACGTACAGTCGTTTCAAAAACCTCTATGATGAAAAGGCCCTGTCACTCCAGGAACTTGATAAAATCGAGACCCAGAAAAAAGTGGCCGCCATTGAATATGAACGCATACAGGAAATGGTCAAGCGCGCCGAGGCAGGCCTTGCCGAGGCAAAAGTTTTCCAGGGTTTCAAGGAAATCGGATCTCCTATTGACGGGGTTGTTACGGGCAGGTTCATTGATCCCGGCAACATGGCTATGCCGGGCATGCGGCTGCTCAGCATCGAGGATACTTCCCGTTACCGGCTTGAGGCTGAAATCGATGAGAGTTTCGCAGGGCAGATCACCCCGGGCCTGGATGTTGAGGTTGAAATAAGCTCCCTGAAGGTAAAACTGCCGGGAAAAGTATCTGAAACGGTACCGGCTGTTGACCCGCGTTCAAGGACATTCAAAATATTCATCGCCCTGCCGGCTGAACCGAATCTGCAAAGCGGCCTATACGCCAGGGTCAAAATCCCGGTGGGGCAACAAGAGCTTGTCATGGTGCCTGCTGAGGCTGTGGTCAGTAAGGGCCAGCTCACGGGTGTGTATACGGTGGGTTCCAACCGGGTCATCACCTACCGGCTCGTCAGGCCCGGCAGGAAATACGGTGGAAAGACAGAAATTCTTGCCGGGCTGAAGCCGGGGGATACCATTATCACAGGTAACGTTTCAAGGGTTGTGGACGGCGCCATTCTGCAGACGGAGAAGTAGTATGGAAAAGATGGGTATATCAGGCAGGATCGCCAAGGCCTTTATCAAGTCCAAGCTGACACCCCTGATGGTTTTAGCGTCGCTGCTGCTGGGCATTTTTGCAGTGACTATAACACCGCGTGAAGAGGAGCCCCAGATAGTGGTTCCCATGATTGATGTCATGGTGGCATATCCCGGCGCCTCGGCCCGGGAGGTTGAGGACCGCGTCACCCGGCCCATGGAAAAATTTCTCTGGGAGATCAAGGGGGTGGAATACATCTACTCCATTGTCAAGCCGGGCATGAACCTTACCATTGTCCGTTTTTATGTCGGGGAGAATATGGAGGACTCCATAGTCAACCTCTATAATAAACTGATGGCCAATTTCGACAAGATCCCTCCCGGTGTCACCCAACCCCTTGTCAAACCGAAGTCCATTGACGACGTTCCCATCCTGACCCTGACCCTCTGGGATGCCGAAAATAAATACTCCGGATACGAACTGCGCAGGGTAGCAGCAGAACTGGCAGACGAACTCAAAAAAGACCAGGACGTATCCGAGTTTTCCATCATCGGCGGCCAGAAGCGGCAGGTGGTTATAAATCTGGACCAGTCTCGGCTCAAGGCTTACCAGGCATCTTCGTTACAGATCATGCGGGCCCTGCAGCAGGCCAACTTTGTGCTGCCGTCCGGAGCTTTTCCAGCCGGAAACCGCGAATTTATCGTGGAAACAGGCGGTTTCCTTGCCGACATGGAGGATGTTGCCTCTGTTGTTGTGGGGATCTACAACGGCAAACCGGTTTACCTGCGCGATGTTGCCGATCTTACAGACGGCCCGCAAGAACCTGCCAACTATGTTTTCATGGGGCTTGGGCCGGCTGCCGTTGAAAAGGGCCTGATACAAGCACCCGGCCAGTTTGAGGCAGTCACCGTTGCCGTTTCCAAGAAAAAAGGCGCCAATGCCAGCACTGTAGCCCATGAGGCTTTGGCAAAAATGGAGGCCCTCAAAGGCAAACTGATCCCCGCTGATCTCCAGGTAACAGTGACGCGGGATTATGGGGAAACAGCCAAGGAAAAATCGGATGAACTCCTGAAGCATATGCTGATAGCCACGGTTTCAGTCATCATCCTCATTGCCTTTACCCTGGGATGGCGTGAAGCAGTGGTGGTCGGCGTTGCTGTCCCGGTAACCCTGGCCCTCACCCTGCTGATCAATTACCTTTACGGTTATACACTTAATAGGGTTACCCTCTTTGCCCTGATCTTCTCCATAGGTATCCTGGTTGACGATGCCATCGTTGTGGTGGAGAATATCCATCGCCATTTCAAGATGCACCGCATCAATCCGCTCACCGCGGTCCTGGCCGTTGATGAAGTCGGCAGTCCTACCATTCTTGCCACCTTTGCCGTTATTGCAGCTCTTTTGCCCATGGCTTTCGTCTCGGGGCTCATGGGTCCTTATATGAGACCTATCCCGGTGGGTGCTTCTGCCGCCATGCTCTTTTCTTTGCTGGTAGCCTTTATTGTCAGCCCCTGGCTGAGCTACCTCGTCTTGAAAAATGTAAAGCATGGTGCGGAAAACGCCGAAGGGGACAGCAGGCTCCTCAGAATTTACGAAAGACTTATAGGTCCCCTTCTGGACAGTTCGGTCAAAAGGATTGTTGCCCTGCTGCTTGTCGGGGTCCTGCTCGGCCTGGTCCTGCTTTTGCTGCCGCTAAAAAAAGTCACGGTCAAGATGCTGCCCTTTGACAACAAGAGTGAAGTGCAGGTGATAATTGACATGCCGGAAGGCTCCACCCTGGAAGAGACGGCGGCCTTGACCCGCGAGATGGGGGAATTCCTGAAGACAGTGCCGGAGGTCACTGATTACCAGGCCTATATCGGTACAGCCGCACCTTACAATTTCAACGGTTTGGTCCGGCATTATTTCCTGCGTGCCGGCTCCAATGTTGCCGATCTGCAGATCAATTTCGTTGCCAAGGAAAAAAGAGCCCAGCAAAGCCATGATCTGGCCAAACGTCTGCGCCCTGCCTTAAAAGAGCTGGGGGACCGTTACGCAGCCAGCATAAAGGTAGCAGAAATCCCACCCGGCCCTCCGGTCTTAAGCACCCTGGTTGCAGAGGTCTATGGTCCTGACCCTGAACGCCAGGTCGAAATAGCGGCTGCCATCAAGAAAATATTTACAGAGACGGACGGTGTAGTTGATGTCGACTGGTTTGTTGAGGATGATCAGAAGAAAATAAATCTGGTGGTGGACAAGGAAAAGGCTGCTGCGCATGGCATAAGCACGGAAGCCGTGGCGCAGAGCATGCACATCGGTTTAAACGGCATGGCCGCGGGCCTTATCCATTATGAAAACGAAAAAGAGCCCGTGGAGATATTTCTGCGGCTGCCCCTGGCGGCCAGGACGCATCCTGCCTCCCTGAAAAGCATCGGCGTGCCGGCTGCCGACGGTTCCCTTGTTCCCCTTGGTGCCCTTGTCCATATAGAAGAAGAGATTGCGGAAAAGACCATCTATCATAAAAACCTTAAGCGGGTCACCTATGTTACCGGCGATGTGGCCGGTTCCAAGGAAAGCCCGATCTATGCCATCTTAGAGATGAAGGAAAAAATAAAGCAGCTTGAACTTGCCGAGGGTTACGAACTGAGACAGTACTCTGCGGTGCAGCCCTGGATGGAAGACAGGTATGCCATGAAATGGGACGGAGAATGGCATATCACCTACGAGGTTTTCCGTGATCTTGGTATCGCCTTCGGGGCCGTTATGATCCTTATCTATGTGCTTGTTGTTGCCTGGTTCAGGAGTTTTGTCACTCCCTTGGTCATCATGGCGCCGATCCCCCTGACGCTTGTGGGGATCCTGCCGGCCCACTGGATGTTCGGAGCCTTTTTTACTGCTACCTCCATGATCGGCTTTATCGCCCTTGCCGGCATTATTGTGCGCAACTCCATTCTGCTGGTTGATTTTGTCCAGATGGAGTGGCGCGACTGCGGCGATCTCAGGAAAGCGCTGATCTCTGCCGGTGCAGTCCGGTTCCGTCCCATTGTCCTCACCGCAGCAGCCGTTGTAATAGGATCCTTTGTCATGCTTTTTGACCCGATCTTCCAGGGACTGGCCATAGCCATGATGTTCGGGGCTGTGGCCGCAACAGCTCTGACACTGATGGCTGTACCCCTGCTATACTACGAATTCTTCAAGAACAAAGCCTGCCCCATGCTTGAGGAGGAAGATGAGGCGAAAGATTAAAGGTTAAAGGCGAAAGGACCCAAAAACACAGGTTTCTAGGGTCGAGGGATAAAATATCGAATACAGATTGAGACAAAAATTGTCAGTCGTCAGTTTGCAGTCGGCAGAACAGATTTGTTACTGATAACTGACCGCTGATCGCTCTTCAACTTTAGCTCACTTTAGGCACTTGTAACTCTATCTCACTTGAAACTTTAGTTCACTTTAGTCTCTTTAATTTTCTACCACTTATTCTTCAGGCGCCCGATATCCTTATCAAGAAATTTCTTCAGGCGCCGCTGGTACCAGGAATGGCCGATCCAGAGTTGTTTGTGCCCTTCCTCCTCAATACGGGTTGCGACCCGATTACGCACACGGCGCCAGAGATCGCGCTTATAGGCCGTTTCAAAGGGAATGAGATTATCCAGGTCCTCAAGTGTGTTCTTCTTAAACCTGGGATAAATAAAGTTTATTATGACAAGACCGGTCAAGGCAAGAACCAGCAAGGCTGCCAGGGAGGGAAAAACCAGCACCCTGTCAGCAAATGCACCTGAAAAAAGTGAACCGACCAGGGTTGCCTTGGGAAAACCGGCTACAAGTTTGAGCAGCAGATCACCGAACCAGAAAACCAATAGGGAAATGAGCAGGCCAACCTTCAAAGCTTTCTGCACCTGGAGGCCGAAGCCGTTTTTAAAAGCTGCAAGGGCTTCGGCCTGAAGATCAAGCTCTCGGACGCCCCGTTCAGCTTCCTGGAAAACATGGTTGATACGCATGGTCGGTGCTGTCTCAACAGCGCGTTTCAACTCATCGCGCTCACTGACCCATGACTCCACACCCTGGGGCGGCACATCACCTTCTTTGGCTGCAAAGGTGAGATATAGCCTTGGGATGTCCTTGCGGCCGGTCATCTGCGAGAGGTTCCAGCATAGCGTGCCGTAAGCGCGTACCAGGTCAGGGACATTATCACACTCGTCGATCCTGTTCAGGACATAGAGCACCCTGTCCTCACCCGTTGAACCTGGAAGCGTGCTCCTGATCGCCTGGTAGGTTTCCTTGATTGTGCCCGCCTTGTGGGGGTCAAACATCAGGATAATTAAATCAGCCAGCCTGGCGAGTTCTCCCACCACACCAAGATAATCATAGCCGCGGTCTTTTTCGGTGACTGAGTCAAGCATGCCCGGCGTATCAATAATTGCAAAATTCTCGAGGATCGGGGATTTCACCTTTTTCATGCGCAGGTGGGAAAACAGTCTTTCACCAAAAGGCATGAGCGGCGCAAACGGCAACCGTTCATCATTAACGATGGTGCCACCTGGGATTTCCTCCTCACTTTCGCCCTCTCCAGGCGATGTCAGAATGGTAAAACAATCATCAGTCGGGGCCTGTCCCGTCCTTTGTACAGGCATATCGAGAAGTTCGTTGATAAAAGTTGATTTCCCGGAAGAATAGTTACCGATGACCAAGACCAGAGGCTTCCACATGAGCGGCGTCAGCACATCCTGCATGGATACGTTGTACCGTTTGTAAATCGGCGCCATTTTACTCCGCAATAGCTTATCAAGTTTCTTGATAAGGGCCGTGGCAGCTTTTTCGTCTTTCATTTTCACCCCCGGTGATCCATGATTACATTTCGACTGCTGATAAGAAAACAATTATCGGCAACAGCCAATACACTTCCACCCTCATTGTGCTCATTTATCTGCAATATACTATAGCACTGCCCCAGTTGGCAAATATTCACTGATTTGATGCTGCAAGATTTATACAGAAGTTTGTCCCCTTGCACCAGTATCAAGGGGAACACGGCGTTTAAATAGTCTGAAACAAAGCACCATAACGGATTCAGGCTCACCTCTGTACAATTCAAGCTCCCCGCGGCAGATAAGCGCAGATTCGGAGCTACGGGGAATGCACGCGCTATTCCTGTTCGTAAGCCTGGCGCCTTATTCTTGCCGAATTTTTCAGGACTCCCACCTGTTCGTCCACGTAATCAATAACTTTAGGCTGCTTGCCTGCAGCCGGCCTGAGAATGCGGCCGATAACCTGTCGGAGCCGTCCGGTGAATTTGATCGGGGTGGTGAGGAAAAGCGTAGTAAGGCCGGCTGCATCAAAACCTTCACCGACAAGCTGCAGGGTGGAAATGAGGACCTTGATCTCGCCCCGGTGCAGAGACCCTACAATCGCTGAACGCTCTAAAGCAGACTGCTTCCCGGTCAGCACACTTGCCTGCAGTCCTTTACAAGCAAGAAGCTCTGCCAGTTTCTGACAATGTGCGACGCGGTCGCTGACAACGAGTATTGTACCTGCTGTTTCTCCGGCTTCTCTATTAATGTCATCAGCAATCTGTTGATTTCGTGCTTCATTTTTGGTCAAGGAGTTCATCAGGGTCTGATAGTTGCCGCGAAAGACATAGTTGAAACCGGTGGTTCTCTGGATAAATTCCGGCTTCAGGACAGCGCCGCTTTCTGCCAGCTTTTTGGGGTCGACCTGATGCGAGCGCTCTCCCATGTATAAATAGATCAGAGGAGTAAGGCCGTCCTCCCTGCGATAAGCGGTTGCCGACAGCCCAAGCATGTAATATGCATCGAACGTTTTGACAACCTCGGTAAAAAGACTGGCCGGCACCCGATGGCATTCATCAACAATCAGGTGTCCGAAACTGGGTATCAGTTCTTCGAGCTTCTTGCGTGCAGTATTGACAATTGCAATGGACAGAGGCTGTATATCATATTTCGAATCACCGATAAGTCCAGCCTGAATTCTCAGGAACTGCCTGACGCGTTCCTCCCACTGGTACAGCAGTTCCCGGCTGTGCACAAGAATCAGGGTCGGCTGGCGTCTCTGGGCTATTACCTCAAGAGCCATAATCGTTTTACCCGATCCGGTACCGGCAACCAGTACACCAAAATGTTTGCGCAGGATATCAGCCACCGCCTCTTTCTGGTATGGCCTCAGTACCCCCTGAAAACTGAAATTGATTTCCGGCAGCCTGCGCCTCTTGTCTTGAATCTTTGGCCCCCGGCCCATGTATGTTTTGCAGAGTGCCACAGCCTGTGCGGCAAAGCCCCGGGGAAAGATAATGCCGGCATCATCCAACGTGTACAAAAAGAGCTTCTGCTGGAAATTCTTACCGACCCAGCGCCCATATTTTTTGGCAGCATGGTATTTGGGATTGTCAATGGTAAGCTTGTTCTGCAGTGCTGCAAGAAAGGACGTGGATATCCCTGACAAGTGGCATTGACCTGCAACTGTCAGTACCGGGCCTGTTGTTTTTTTCTTTCCGTCTCTATCTGCCATGTAACAGTATTGTCTCTATAATCGCTTGTTGTCCCTGCCCGGATATGATACATTCAGCGCCGGCATGTATGTGGTTCTTCCAAGGAATTTTTCTCGGCCTGGGGCTTTGCTGCCGAAGAACCTGATCCTTTGTTTGCTACACTGCTCAAGCAGTATTATAGTATCCACCGAAACGGTCTTCCCGGCAAACTGTTTTTAAGCTTTTTGTTATGAAAAATATTATTCACATCATACTGGCTTTCATTTTTGCAGGACTTACCTTTGCCTTTCTGGTGAAAAAAATGAAGGATGACTGTATACCCTGACTGCTGGCATACGGCACGCTCGGTATGGGTCTCATATCGTATTACATATTGACAACTTATTTCTAACCCGGTCAGTTCATGACCGATTCAGATGTCAATTAATCAGAGCATTGATTTTTAAATAACATACAATTTTTCTAACCCCAATATAGACAAACATCCTCTTTCTGCCAAAACCGGCAACCTCAACTCGTGAACTACCCGGGTAATAATTATTGAAAAAAGGATTTAATTTACCAGCCGACCATCATGAAAGTTAATGCTATCCATTACCGGACTATCTGGCCCCGGAAAGAAAATAAGCACATTATTGAGATCATTGACCAGCGCTATCTCCCGCACAGGTTTATTATAGAGGAGCTGAAAACAGTTGACGACTTTGTAGCCGCAATACGGGATATGCATGTTAGAGGTGCGGGGCTTATCGGCGCCACCGCGGCGTATGGCATTTACTGTGCAGCAGTGCACGCACCGCCGAAAAACTGTGAAGAATATTTTGCAGAAGCCGCACGCAAACTCCTTGATACCAGGCCGACTGCCAAAAACCTGTCATGGGCCGTGCACAGACAGCTTACAGCCATTGCCGGGATATCGGCCCATGAAGAAAGGATTCGGAAAACCTATGAAACAGCCAGCCGGATAGCTGACGAAGATGCAGATTTCTGCCGCAGAATAGGTGAACACGGGCTGCAGCTCATCAAGGATATAAGCAAAAGAAAAAATGGCGAACCGGTTAATATCCTCACACACTGCAACGCCGGCTGGCTGGCGTTTGTGGATTATGGTTCAGCCACGGCGCCCATTTATGCTGCCCATCGGGAGAATATTCCGGTTCATGTCTGGGTGGATGAAACACGGCCCTGGAACCAGGGTTCAAAGCTGACGGCCTGGGAGATGTTCCAGGAAGGTATTGCCCATACCCTCATAGCAGACAATGCAGGCGGTCATCTCATGCAGCACGGCATGGTGGACCTTGTTATTGTTGGTTCGGACCGCACCACCCGCACGGGTGATGTAGCCAACAAGATAGGCACGTATCTCAAGGCCCTGGCTGCTAAAGATAACAATGTTCCTTTTTATGTGGCCCTGCCCTCCTCAACTATTGACTGGGAACTGCGAGACGGCCTGCGTGAGATCCCCATTGAAAACCGTTCAGGCGATGAGCTTAAGTTTATAACTGGACTCAGCCAGGACAACAAACTGACAACAGTCCTGTGCGGGCTATCCGAAACACCTGCCAGCAACTATGCTTTTGATGTCACCCCGGCCCGCCTGGTGAGCGGCATCATTACAGAAAGGGGGATTGCTGCTGCCAGTGAAGAATCCCTCCTGCAGCTTTTCCCTGAATTTGCCTGAGAACTTTTCCTGCCAGGCACAGGTCAGCCGGACTTTTCGGCACCAACTACTTCAACAAAATCTCTTGAAAGGCGATACAAAGCGTATTAAAAGGCTCATAGCACATGTCTGAAATTAAAATTTACTCTGAGGAGGCGTAACAATGCGTTTACATTTTTATACCAGTAAAAAAATTATCTCTACAGTTGCGGCAATTATTGTTTTTGTCTTGGTAATTGCGCCACATTTTTCTCAAGGGGTGCAGGCACGCAGTGCCGAGGAAATTGATGTGAGCGTTGACGTGGCCCTGAACCGCTTTAAAAATGAAGTCCCGGGAGCAAATGAATTTTTAAAAAATGCGAAAGGGGTGCTTGTCATACCCAATGTCATCCGGGTTGGCTTTGTGTTCGGCGGTGAGTATGGGGAAGGAGCCTTGCTTGTTGGCGGCAAAACTGTAGATTATTATAGCGTTGCCGCAGGCTCATTCGGCTTCCAGATCGGCGCCCAGTCAAAAATTATTGTCCTTGTCTTCATGGAAGAAAATGCCCTGACAACATTCCGTGACAGTCTCGGCTGGACCGCGGGGGTCGATGGTTCTGTTGTCTTTATTGACTATGGTGGAGGCCGCTCTGTAGACACAGATAACATGAGGGATCCGGTTGTCGGTTTTGTCTTCGGGGTCAAGGGGCTTATGGCCAACCTGTCCCTTGAAGGATCAAAATATACAAAGCTTACAAAATAAACGGGCCACAAATTTTAACATCGTGGTCAGGAAATTTTCGCACCAATTTCCGTATCACGCATTTCTCTTGAAGCAGGGCTTTACCGGCCCTGCTTTTTTTGTGCAAGATTTTCAGCAGGCCAGCTTTATTTTTTATTTTTCAAGTCCAAATACATCTCATGCGCCTGATTAGGCGGCAGATTTTGATGTACAGTTGCACCCACGGCCTGGATCATGGCCGCCGGAGATTCGGCCTGAAAAATATTTCTACCCATGTCAACACCGGCAGCACCTTGCTGTACAGCGTTATATGCCATGGTCAGGGCCTCAATTTCCGGGATCTTTTTGCCGCCTGCCATAACGATAGGCACCGGACAGCTGGCTGTCACCGACTCAAAACCTTTCGGGATATAGTATGTCTTGACATAATGGGCCCCAAGCTCTGCACAAATCCTGCAGGCCAGCCTGAAGTAGCGGGCGGACCTTTTCATCTCCGTTCCCACTGCGGTTACCGCTAATACCGGAATTCCGCAGCGTGTGCCCATATCAACCAGCCTGGTCATATTATGCACCGACTGTGTTTCATACTCCGCGCCGATAAATACCTGCACCGCCACGGCTGCAGCATTGAGGCGGACAGCATCCTCAATATCAACGGCAATCTGCTCATTGGAAAGCTCGTTCAGGATACTGGGCCCGCCACTGGCCCGAAGCACGATTGCCCGGGTATAGGAGGGCGGCACAACAGAGCGGAGGATGCCGCGGGTCAGCATCAAGGTATCGGCATATGGTGCAATCGGCAGGATACTCAAGTCAATCCGCTCGAGGCCGCTGGTGGGGCCTTGAAAATACCCATGATCAATGGCAAGCATCACTGTGCGGCCGGTCTCAGGATTAAAAATCCGGGATAAGCGGTTTTTCATGCCCCAATCATGAGAATTGGACCCTTTGAGAAAAAAACCTTCTGTGTTCGTTCTTTTTTCCAGGCTGAATTCTTGCCCTTCCTTGTCAACTTCAGGCATAACGCATCTCCTTTTAACAATTTTCTATGCAGTCAATTTATTCCTGTGGTTTTATAATCACCTTCAGTGAGCCGCCACCTTCTGCAACGAGCTGAAACCCTTTTCCTGTTTCTGCAAGCCCGAAGCGGTGGGTTATCATGTCATCCACCCGAACCCGTTTCGACCTGATGAGTTCCAGGGCCTCTGCACAATCGGCCGGGCTTGCTGCATATGAAGTTGTGACCGTGACATCACGGCGCCAGAAAACGTCATTGATGGATAACGGTACAACTGTCCCGGACGGCGCAGGGGCAAACAGCATTATGGTACCGCCACGCCCAACCGTCTGAAAGGCCTGCTGGCAGACAGCCTCTGCCGCGGCGCACACTATCACCACATCCGCTCCCCGGCCGCTGTTCAATTCTCTGAATTTCTCCGCCACATCAGAGTCCGCCGGGAGTACATGGTGGGCTCCATATTGCCCCGCCAGGACAAGTCGCTCATGGCTGAGATCTGTGGCAACTATCAGGCCCGCATCTTTGGCCACGGCCAACTTGATATGAAGCAGACCTGCAATACCGCTGCCGAGAACAAGTACACTTGCGCCGGGCCGGATGCCTGCAATCCGCTGTCCGCGCAGGACACAACCCAAAGGCTCAACAAATGTGGCCGCCTCGTATGTCACTTCATCGGGCAAAAGCCAGGTGCCGCGCGCAACATTGATTGATGGCAAGCGCACATACTCGCAAAATCCGCCCGGATCAAAATGCGTCCCCCCAAGCAGAGTATCACAGACTGTCTCATGGCCGTTCTCGCAATTATGGCAGGAAAAACAGGGCACGTGATGGGTCGCAACAACCTTGTCACCTTTCTTAAACCCGGATACATCCGCGCCTGCCTCTGCAACCCTGCCGGCTATCTCATGCCCCAAAACAAGAGGCGCGTGCCTGATACGGTACCATTCCATGGTATCGCTGCCACAGATCGAACTTGCAAAAATCTGCACCAGCATTTCACCGGAACCGATCCGGGGAGTCTCCCTCTCCTCAAGCCGGACATCCCTGTTGTTGTAATACATTGCCACGCGCATAAGACTTAGACACCCATACTCTTCTTTTTCATTTCTGTTCTTTAGCCAGCACGACACTATAGTCTAACTTTTCACGTGTTACAATCTGCTTTTGCCCTATTGCAGCCTGCATAAACATTGCCACAGGACTGTGCTCTATAGGTAACTTTTTTTATCAAGAAAAAGTTGTGTTTGCTCGTAGTCTTTGGTATATAGCCTTTTTTGGTCCTTCCTCAGCAGGGAGATAAGATGAATACTCAACTAGTTGGCAGAAACTACACTAAAGGGCAAGAACTAACATGACAGAAAATTCAACACAAGAAAATGCCGCAGATGCAGGCAAAAAAGACTCGGAAGAGATGAGTTTTGCTGATCTCTTCGAAATGGAAGAAAACAGTTCAGTAAGTAAAGTAGGTGATGTCATTAAGGGCACTGTCGTCGGCATTGTTGATGATCATGTTCTCGTTGACATCGGCGACAAAGCTGAAAGTTACATTCCTCTCTCAGAATTCCGTACCGAAGGCGAAGAAAAGGAAATCAAGATAGGTGATGCCTTCGAGGTCTTTGTAGAGAAAAGGAAAGAGGAAGGCGGACTTCAGCTGTCACGGGAAAAGGCGATCGGTATTAAAGTTTGGGAAGAAATCGCCAAGATTCAGGCGGATGACGGCACCATCGACGGCAAGATTGAAAGCCGCGTTAAAGGCGGCATGTCAGTGGATATCGGGGTGCCCGCTTTCCTGCCTTATTCTCAAATAGATTTGCGCCCGGTTAAAGATCTGGATGCACTCATTGGCCAGTCCTTTCCTTTCAAAATTCTCAAATTCAATAGAAAACGAAATAATGTCGTTATTTCACGCCGCGCCATTCTTGAAAAAGAGCGGGAGAAAATGCGCGCCGACATGCGTACCTCCCTGGAAGAGGGCATGGTCGTGAAAGGAACGGTTACAAATATAACTGACTACGGTCTTTTTATCGATCTTGGCGGTATGGACGGCCTGTGCCACATCACCGATCTTTCCTGGGGCCGGGTTTCCCATCCGGCTAAACTGTATAAGGTCGGGGACGACATCGATGTCAAAATTCTCAAGTATGACCAGGAATCCGACCGTGTATCCCTGGGCATCAAGCAGCTGCGTCCTGATCCATGGGCCACGGTAACGGAGCGCTACCCCATCGGCTCCAAAACTGTCGGCAAGGTTGTCAGCATTACCGATTATGGTGTTTTTGTTGAGCTTGAAGAAGGCGTTGAGGGACTGATCCATATCTCTGAAATGACCTGGTCCAAAAAACCACGGCATCCCTCCAAACTTGTTACGGTGGGCGACGAAGTTGAGATCATGGTGCTCAACATAGAAACCGAAAGCAAACGTATCTCTCTGGGTATGAAACAATTGCATCCAAATCCCTGGGATCTGGTCAGTGAAAACTATCCTGTCGGCTCCATCATCGAAGGCAAGATCAAAAATATCACTGATTTCGGCATATTTATCGGCATAGAAGAAGGCATTGACGGCCTTATCCATGTCTCTGATCTTTCCTGGACTGAGCGCATCAAACATCCGACCGAGAAGTATGCGAAAGGTGATACGATACAGGCCGTAGTTTTAAAGATTGACAGAGAAAACGAACGTTTCTCCCTTGGCATAAAGCAACTTGAACCCGACCCATGGCAGGCTGCACTCAACAATTATCCCGGCGGCGCCATTGTCGAAGGCAAAATCACCAATGTCACCGACTTCGGAATTTTCGTCCAGCTCGAAGAAGGTGTTGAAGGTCTTGTCCATGTCTCTGAAATAAGCAAAGAAAAAATTACTACTCCGGTTGGCATGTACAATGTAGGTGATAGCCTAAAGGTAAAGGTAATCAATGTTTCCTCAAAGGATAGGAAGATAGGCCTGTCCGTCAAGGCCATGGATGAGGACTCAGGTGAGGATACCCTGAAAGATTACAAAAAGAAACAAGCTGCCGGTCCTGCTACCATTGGTGACCTTCTGAAAGAAGAAATGGAAAGCAAGGGAACCAGCAGCAAGGCAGAAGCGGCACCGGAAGAGGCAGAAGCGGCA
>PKTW01000021.1 GCA_002868955.1 Desulfobulbaceae bacterium | reverse complement strand
GTTTCAAAAGCACTTACTTTTTGCCGATCATACCAGAATTGCTTGCTGGGTAAGCTTATCCTTTTTGCAGGGATCAGCAGCATATGTTTTCTGCTGGCCAGCTGTGGCTTTTTTTTCACAAGTTATGAAATTGCCAAGGGGACCGCGGTTGCCACTTATAAAACTGCAAAGATTGCAACCAATGTCACGGTTGGCACCTGCAAGGTTGCTTACAGGATAGGCAAGTATACCTTTGAGGTTGTTGCCGCGCCCCTTGACTGGCCCATGACCAATGATATCGAGTCCATTGACGGCATGTCGCCCAAGGAGGCCATTGAAAAGGGCAGGGTGAAAAATTCGCCCTATGTCGTGAAGGGAAAACGTTACATCCCCATGTCTGTAGAAGAGGCTTGGCATTATTCAGAAACAGGTTTCGCTTCTTGGTACGGCAAGGAAACCCAAAGACAGAAAGGTGGCAAAATGACCGCCAACGGCGAGGCTTTTGATCCGAAAAAGCCGACAGCCGCCCATAAACATCTTCCCCTCCCGATGCATGTCAGGGTTAAAAATCTTGATAATGGTAAGTCAATTATTGTTCGGGTAAATGACCGCGGGCCCTTTGTAGAGAACAGAATAATTGACGTGTCCTCAGGGGCTGCAAAGGATTTGGGGTTTTACCGGCAGGGTCTGGCCAGGGTAAAGATCGAGACCGTGCAGTTGGACTGAAAAGATCAGGATAAAAGTAAAAGGATAAAGGATAAAGGTTAAAGAAAACTGTTGTAAGTTGTAAGCAGGTAATTTTCGCTATTCCATTACACACTCTGAACGCTGACAGCAGTCAGCTATTTTCCTGCCGCCTCCTCAATCCACTGTTCGATCTGGACCCGCAGCGGTTGAATGCCAGCGCTTTTGACTTCCCCATTAATGATAAGTGCCGGTGTTTTAGTGACCCCATAACGCCATATTTCATCAAGATCCTGCACATCCTCTATATCCGCCGCCACTTTTTTTTCCTGCAGGATGTCAATCAGCATAATTTTCAACTTATTGCAGGTGACACAGGGCCGCCCCAGGACGCGAATTGTCAGGCCCTGACTTTCAGGTTTTTCCAGGTTGTTATAGCGCCTGTATTCTCTACGCAGGGCTTCCTGGTATGGTTTTATGGCCTGCTCAGGTATATAGTTTTTCTGGCTGACCTGTTCGTAGAGAAATCTGACAGCTTCATCTTCGGAGATTTTTTTGCCGGACAATTGGGCCAGGGCTATTTCTAGGCCGAGCAAGCCAACAGTTGCCTTGCCTATTCGGATAGTTCTTTGAAACGGTTCATCCATGGGTTTGGCGGCTGTTTTAATAAGTTGTGAAATAAGTTGACTAATGTTGTCTGATAAAAGCAATATAACCATTTAATCTCTTACGGCAATAATCGCTGTGAAAATTGAAAATTATTCCTGAGATATTCGCTTCAGGTCAGAATGACCAAAGGAGAGAGGAAAAGCTACAAACCGCAGGCTATGAAAACAAATCCCTGGAAATTGCTGGAGCAGTACCCTGGACCCATTGTAGAAGCGCTGGCAGCTCTCACACGGGAGAAATCGTCTGCCTGCTATATTGCCGGGGGCACAATCCGTGACTGGTTTATGGGGGTGGAGTCGCAGGATCTTGATATAACTGTTGGCCGCGACAGTTTTGGCTGGGCCGGCGCACTTGCCCGGAAACTGGGTGGTACATTTGTACCTATGGATGTCGAAGAAGACGTGGCACGAGTAGTTTGGCAGGAAATTTGCGTTGATTTTTCGTCGTTTCGGGAAGGTGCGAAATCCATAGAGGAGGATCTTTTAAAAAGGGATTTTACCATCAATAACATGGCCGTCCAATTTCCCACACAGGTTCCAGCCTCTTGGGATAGTGTTGAACCACCTGAAATTCTTGATCCGGGTGGTGGGCAAAAGGACCTGCAGGACAAGATAATACGGAGTACTTCCGCTGCTGTATTTGTAAGTGATCCGCTGCGGCTCCTCAGGGCATACCGGTTTATGGCGAAGTTCGGATTAAGGATTGAGCCATATACCGAAAAGCAGATACGGGAACATATCCACCTCCTTTACCTGACTGCAGCGGAGCGGATTGTCTTTGAACTTGATGCAATAATGTCAGTACCTGACGCGATTGAGACCATAGAGGCCATGCATGATAATGCTGTTCTTGAAGAGTTGATTCCGGAGTTGTACATGGGGCTTGGCGTAAAACAACCGTCCAGCCATCATCTGGATGTGTTTGGGCATGGGATTGCTGCCCTCAAACACATGGAGACAGTGCAAAAAGACCCTGGAGCATACTTTCCCGGGCAGGGAGAATTGTTCCGGGAATACCTGCAAAGGGACAGAAGAAGGATTCTGCTGAAATGGGCCGCCCTGTTTCATGACCTGGGAAAACCAGAAACACATGCGATCAGGGAGGACCGCAATGGGCGCATCACTTTCTATAACCATGACAAAGAGGGGGCAAGGATCTTTGATATTATTGCCGCCCGTTTCAAGTGGCGCAGGGATGACAGGGATTTTGTTTCCCGCTTGATTTCTATTCATATGTGGCCCTTTCACCTTAATAATGCCCGCAAGAAAACAGGATTAACACCAAGGGCGTATCTGCGTCTTATCAAAACTACGGAAGAAGAATATCCCGGGCTCTTTATGCTGGCTATGGCAGACAGCCTGGCAGGATGTGGAGCCGGCAAGCCCCCCGGGATGGAAGAAGATATTGCCAACCTGTTTTACGACGTGGAGACCGTTTACCGAGAAACAATACGGCCGGTTCTAACAAAAAGGCTGCTCACAGGTAATGATCTGATAGCAGTTTTTGGGCTTGCGCCGGGACCAGCATTCAGAGAAATATTTGACTGCCTTGAAAGTGCTCAGGTGGAAGGAAAGGTGCAGGATAAGGATCAGGCCCTGCTCTGGGTGAAAAACTATCTGAAATTACATAAATAATTTGATTTTTTGCAGGGGTGCGTTGTAGTATTTAGGTATACCATAAATTAATGCCGCCAGCTGAAATTAATCCGGTTTAACAGTTACATAGCAAAACGTGGCAGGACTTTGGAAATGGGCTGAAGAATGCGGAAAGTTCAGGATTATTACTTTAAAAAGGCTAAAAAGGAGAACTATCCTGCCCGTTCAGTTTATAAACTGGAGGAAGCGCAAAAAAAATACAGGTTTCTGCAAACAGGTAACGGGGTTCTTGATCTCGGATGTCAGCCTGGCAGCTGGTCAATCTATGCTGCCAGAATAGTGGGACCTGCAGGGCTTGTTGTCGGAGTTGACCTGCAAGAAGGGAAGAAGATTAGCATTGCAAAAGCAGCTGAGATTGTCTGGTTTTGCGATGATATTATGGCAGATTATATTATCGAAAAAATACAAAAAACCGAGAAAGATTTCCAGACAATTCTCAGTGATATAGCGCCCCGCACCTCAGGAAATAAGTGGGTTGACCAGCAGCAGTCTCTTAACCTGGCGAGACGCGTCCTGGAACTGGCCGGGGAATTGCTCGAAAGCGGCGGGAATATCTATGTCAAAGTATTTGAAGGAGAAGATTTTAGGGAATTTGTAGATTCAGTGCGAAAGAGTTTCAAAACGGTTAAGATCGTTAAACCAAAAAGTTCAAGAAGTGAAAGCCGAGAGGTTTTTGTCCTGGGCATGGGGTATTTGAAACCTTAAACCCTCTGTAATATTTATCTTGAACCACCAGCCGTTATTAGAGTTTGACGTTTTAATCTAAGAAGGAGGAAATAAACGTGTCGGGACATTCTAAATGGAGCACCATTAAGAGAAAAAAAGGTGCAATCGATGCCAAACGAGGCAAAATTTTTACCAGGCTTATCAAGGAAATTACCGTTGCAGCCAGGATGGGAGGCGGTGATCCTGATGCAAATCCCAGGCTGCGTTCCGCCATCGCTACTGCCAAGGCTGAAAATATGCCCAAGGATAATATTGATAGGGCAACCAAGAAAGGTACTGGTGAACTGGAAGGTGCCGTGTATGAAGAGATCACCTATGAGGGGTATGGTCCGGGCGGTGTTGCTGTCCTGGTCGAGTGCATGACTGATAATAAAAACCGGAGCGTCGCTGATATCAGGCATTTTTTCAGTAAAAGCGGCGGCAATCTCGGCGAGTTCGGATGTGTCGCCTGGATGTTTGCCAAGAAAGGAACCATATTTGTCGAGAAGGGAACAATAGACGAAGAGGAGCTCATGGACAAGGCCCTGGAGGCAGGCGCTGAGGATGTAGTTGAAGAGGATAATGCGTTCCAGGTTGTCTCAGCGCCGGAAGATTTTGAAACGGTAAGGGCGGCCCTGGAGGAGGCTGGTATTCAACTGAGTGAAGCCTCTGTTGCGATGGTTCCCAATACCATAGTTGAAATTACCGAGGAAAAGATTGCCAAACAGATTTTAAAGCTTCTAGAAAACCTCGAAGATCATGAGGATGTCCAGAATGTCTATGCAAATTTTGACATTCCGGATGAAATAATGGAAGCGGTAGCGTAATTTTGATAGTGATTTAACCGGAAGATCTATACGGGTTTTGCAAACGCGTGAAACTTATGTCTTGGGCTGCGCTACAATTTTCGGTGGCGCTGGTTTTTAGTGCCGCATTCCTTATGGCTGGTGCTTCGTTTGTCAGAGTTTATACCCAAAGTTTGCAATGAAAAAGATTATAAAAATTGGGTGTATGTGTAACATCAAAATTGTTTTCTTGAATCGACTGTAAAATAATCAATGCCTAAACAGGAAAGCCTGCGTATCCTTGGAATAGATCCTGGTTCACGTGCCACCGGCTACGGAGTAGTAGCGAAAAATGGAAACCGCCTGTACTATGTGACCTGCGGGGTTATCAGGCTTGGTGATAAACACTCTTTTTCTGACAGGCTTAAAATTATATTTGACGGTTTGTGCGAGGTTATTAAAACCCACAAACCGGATGTGGCTGCTGTTGAGGATGTTTTTGTCGCGGCAAACCCGCGTACAGCTCTCAAATTGGGGCATGCCAGAGGCGTGGCAGTTCTGGCAGCCCTGCATAATGGTTTGAAGGTGCATGACTATACGCCAAGGATGGTAAAACAGGCTGTTGTAGGGTATGGTAATGCCGATAAACAGCAGGTGCAGCAGATGGTGCGCGTACTTTTGCAGTTGTCCGCTTCGCCAAGTGCTGATGCGGCTGACGCCCTGGCTGTAGCCATGTGCCATGCAAACCAGACGATAATTGATGGAGAACCGATTGGGGGTAAAAGGTAAAAGGCTAAAGGCGAAAGGAAAAACTTTCATTTTATCGGCATAAGTGTCAATCGCTGATTTGTTCTGTTAACCAACAACCTGTCGATGACTGGTAGATTTTTTACTCTTTTCCTTCAACCTTGCACCTTTAACCTTGCACCTATCTTTTAAACCTTAAACCTTTAACCTAATATCATGATTTCCTGCCTGAAAGGGGAGCTTTTTCATAAGTCACTGGAGAAGGTGACTATTCTCGTAAACGGGGTGGGGTACGAGGTATTCCTGTCAACGGCCAGTCTTGAAAAACTGCCGCAGCTCGGGGAAGAGGTATTCCTGTACACCTATACCTACGTCAGGGAAGATATCTTGACGCTCTTTGGTTTTGTGGACCAGGATGAAAAGAAAATGTTTTTGCTGCTCATCAATGTGTCTGGTGTAGGGCCGAAGCTGGCTTTATCAGTTTTATCGGGAATCAGGCCCAGTGACCTGGCCCGTGCCATAGCCACAAAGGATCTTGGCAGATTGACCGGGCTGTCGGGGGTTGGCAAAAAAACAGCTGAAAGGCTCTGCCTTGATTTGAAGGACAAGGTGGGATTTCTTGCCGGGGCGGAAGCAGAGTTCCCGGATCTTGAAGCAGGAATCCCGGCGGAAGGCAGCAAGGAAAAAGATGTTATTTCCGCGCTTGTCAATCTCGGTTATCCGCAGAGCCGGGCACATATTGCCCTGGCAGCAGTTAAAAGACGTTTTTCCCCGGAGTCTCTTGCTGAAATGCGGGTTGAAGAATTAATCCGGGAAACATTGAGGTCACTGGCATGATACACGAGGAAAGAATTGTCAGCGGCCAGGCCGAACCGGAAGACCTGACAGTTGACCAGGATTTGCGGCCCAAGAGACTTGCGCAGTATATCGGTCAGGAACTCGTCAAGAAAAACCTCGCTGTATTCATCCAGGCTGCCAGGGGGAGAAATGAAGCGCTTGATCATGTTCTCTTTCATGGCTTGCCGGGATTGGGCAAAACGACCATGGCCTATATTATTGCCCATGAAATGGGGTCAAATATCAAAGTGACATCGGGCCCTGTCATTGAAAGGCAGGGCGACCTGGCGGCAATCCTGACCAGCCTGGAACCGGGCGATGTCCTATTCATTGATGAGATACATCGTCTAAATCATGTGGTCGAGGAAATTCTCTATCCGGCCATGGAAGATTTTCAACTGGACCTGGTGATTGGCCAGGGCCCGGGAGCCCGGTCCGTTAAGATGGATCTGCCCCGGTTCACCCTCGTGGGCGCCACTACCCGTACAGGACTTCTGACACCGCCTTTGCGTGACAGGTTCGGTGTCATGCTGCGCCTTGAGTTTTATTCAACGGACGAATTGGTGCAGATTGTCAAACGCTCGGCAAAAATCCTGGGACTCAAGGTGGATAATGCAGGGGCCAGGGAGTTGGGCAGAAGGTCGCGGGGAACACCGAGAATAGCAAACCGCCTGCTGCGCCGGGTCCGTGATTTTGCTGAGGTGGGCGGGCACCCGGTTATTACTGCCGAAGTTGCCGACAATGCCCTGGAGATGCTTGCCGTAGACAAAAAAGGCCTTGATGATATGGACCGGCGCATTCTGCTGACAATCATTGATAAGTTTGACGGTGGTCCGATAGGCATCGAAACGCTGGCCACAGCAGTGAGTGAAGAAAAAAGCACCCTTGAGGATGTGTACGAACCCTTTCTGATACAGTCAGGTTTCCTCATCCGCACTCCGAGGGGGAGAATGTCCACTCCTCTAGCCAGTGAGCATTTCGGACGCCCTTTTCATAAGAAGGAAGAGCCGCCCAGCCTTTTTTGATTGAAAATTGAAAATTGAAAATTGAAAAATCAGGGTAAATTACAAAAATATAATGAAGATTTTTTTTGCTGAAAGCTGAGTGCGCTCTGCTGAAAGCTCAAAAATGGTGCTGCCATGATAAAGAAATTGACAATTCAGGATATCATCTCGATGAAAAAAAACGGTGAGAGAATTTCCATGCTCACCGCGTATGATGCCAGTTTTGCAGGATTGATCGATGCAGCCGGCATTGACATGGTTCTTGTCGGTGATTCTCTGGGCATGGTGCTTCTCGGTTATAATTCGACCATACCGGTAACCATGGAGGAGATGCTGCATCATTGCAGGGCTGCCGGCAGAGGAGTAAAGCGCGCTGTATTGGTCGGAGATATGCCCTTTATGTCCTATCAGGTTTCCCAAAACGAGGCTATAAGCAATGCGGGACGCTTTCTCAAAGAGGCTGGGTGTGATGCAGTCAAGCTGGAAGGCGGCACAGAGATATGTGATACGGTCAAAGCCATTGTCAAAGCTGGAATTCCCCTCATGGGACATATCGGTTTGACTCCACAGACCGCTTCACAACTGGGAGGCTACAGGGTGCAGGGCCGGGATGCTGATTCTGCCCGGCGACTCCTGCAGTCAGCAAGAGACCTTGAGGCGGCAGGTGTTTTCGCAATTGTCCTGGAGTGCATACCGGCGCAACTCTCAGAAGCAATTACCAGAATGGTTTCCATACCGACCATCGGTATTGGCGCCGGAAAACACTGCGACGGCCAGGTGCTGGTAACCCATGACATGGTGGGCATGTTCGAGAAATTCAACCCTTCCTTTGTAAAACAGTTTGCCAAACTGGCACCACAGATCAAGGATGCGGTTGCTGACTATAACAAAGAAGTGAAAAACGGGAGTTTCCCCGCAGAGGAACACAGTTTCAATATGCAGCTTGATGTTCAGAGTTTGCTCGAGGACTGAAAAGCTATAATCACAAGTAAATTATTTTAGAACAAGAAATAAACTATGAAAACACTGCAGAGCTCAGAAATTGCAGCAGCAGTTAGGGGGCTGGCCATGAGCGCTTCATGCGACCTTGAGCCAGACATCCTGGATAAATTGCTTGCTGCTCGGGACCGGGAGAAGTCTCCCCTGGCAAAAAACGCCCTGGAAATTCTAGTGACAAATGCCAACATTGCAAGCCGTGAACAGATTCCAGTCTGCCAGGACACCGGGATCGGAGTTGTTTTTGTCACCATTGGCCAGGAAGTGATCGTTTCTGGGAGCCTTGAGGAGGCAATCCAGGAAGGTATCCGTGCCGGTTATGCGGAGGGCTTTTTGCGAAAGTCGGTCTGCGATCCGGTGACCAGAAAAAATACCGGCACCAATGTGCCGGCTGTCATTCATTTTGAAATAGTGCCCGGCGACACACTGCGTATCGGTTTTCTGCCAAAAGGCTGCGGCAGTGAGAATATGAGCGGCCTGGTAATGTTGCCCCCGTCTGCAGGATTACCAGGTGTAGAGGAGTACGTTGTGCAGAAAGTCAAGGATGCCGGCTCCAATCCCTGCCCGCCGGTGGTGGTTGGCGTTGGCTTGGGCGGCACCTTTGAAAAGGCAGCGCTGTTGGCCAAAAAGTCACTCATGCGTCCATTGGGCGATCCCAATCCCGATGCAAAGGTCGCTGAGATTGAACAGAGGATTCTGCAGAGAATAAACCAGGAGGGGCAGGGCGTTATGGGTTGGGGGGGCGTGAATACCGCACTGGCAGTCCATATGGATACATACCCCACACACATAGCAAGCCTGCCGGTGGCAGTGAACATCCAGTGTCATGCGCACAGGCATAAAGAGATTGAACTATAGCAATGCACGAATGATTTTGCCGAATCTACTTTGTCATCGGCTGTTCCGCATAGTTTAACTATAGCGGAACAACCTGTTGTCCTGCAACAAAGCCGGCAGGACGATTGACATCGCGTATTTTCAGCAACCTTATTCGTGCTACTAGACTAGCTAAAATATAAATGGCTCAAAATCATGGATACTGAAATGCAAAGACCTAAAATTGACAAGGGATTTTTTGAAAATTTACGGCCCATTTCAATTCCGTTTGCGGAAAATGTCCTGCAAACCTTAAAAGCCGGAGACCTGGTGAGCTTGTCCGGGAGTCTTTACACCGGCCGGGATCAAACGCACAGAAGGCTTGTTGCCCTGTTGGACGAAGGCCGGAAACTGCCGATTGATCTTCAGGGACAGCTGCTTTACTATGTCGGGCCAAGCCCGGCAAAAGAGGGCCAGGTTATCGGTGCAGCAGGACCCACTACAAGCTACAGGATGGATGCTTATACTCCAAGGCTTTTGGAACTGGGATTGAAGGGCACACTTGGAAAGGGCTCACGTTCCATGCCGGTGCGGGAGGCCATGAAAAAGCATGGGGCTGTTTACTTTGCAACGGTCGGGGGTGCCGGTGCACTCCTGTCTAAATCAATAATAAAGAGCGAACTGTTGGCATTTGAGGATGCCGGCCCTGAGGCACTATTCCGATTTGAGGTGCTTAATTTTCCTGCGGTTGTCATTAACGATCTTGAGGGGAATGATTACTATGAAATGGTTACAGCGGAAAGGTTGGGGGTGAAATATGAAAAGTCCATTTGATGGAGCAGCAGCAAAGACTTTATTGATCAGTGCGATAGTTGTTTTGATATTTGGTGTGCAGTCAGTTGCAGCCAGGGAAATAGCCGGCGTTGCCGTACCTGAATCTGTCACCTTGAAAAATAAGGCACTGGTGCTTAACGGAGCCGGAATCCGTAAAAAATTGTTTATGAAAATCTATGTCTGCGCCCTGTATCTCACAGCCAAACGTACGGCTGCCAGTGAAATACTGGCTGATCCAGAGGCTAAACGCATTGTCATGAGCTTTCTCTATAAAGAGGTAGGCGTTGAAAGACAAGTCGAAGGCTGGAATAAGGGTTTTCGCGACAATAACAGTGGCGAAGAACTAAAAGGGCTGCAGGACCGTATCAACCTGTTCAACTCACTCTTTACCACAGTACGCAAAGGGGACGTGATACGGTTTGATTATATGCCTGAGGAAGGAACCCAGGTGTGGATCAATGATACCTTAAATGGCATTGTTCCAGGCGAGGATTTTTTTGCTGCACTCCTGAAAATCTGGCTGGGGCCCAAGCCGGCTGAAGCGAACCTCAAAGATGCCCTGTTGGGGAATGCGTATTAAAAAACAGGTTAAAGGCAAAGCGAAAACTGTGAAGACTTCGAGTAAAAGCTACCAACCACTTTCCCCTTTCCCCTTTAACCTTTAACCTAATTGTTTTTAGCCTAATCGTTTCATCAAATCCGGCAGTCTGTCAAAATACCTGCCGACATCCTCGGGGCGATGTGCATCCGAGCCTGCCACCAGAGGAATGTTCCGGGCAACGGCCTTTTGAAGAATAGCCAGCGAGGGATAGGGCTGTTACTTTGTCCTGTAGCCGGAGGTATTTACTTCTAGAGCCATTTGTTTGCGGGCCACAGCATCGAGAAGCTTATCTATGAGCAGATAATGTCCAGGGGCAAGTCTGATACCGGGATGATGGCGGAGAACCGCGTCAAAGTGACAGAGAACCTGGCCGGGAAGCTTCTCAACAGCTTCCCGCAGGTCGTTATAGTATCGGCAGACAACTTCGTCTACACCGTATTGATCAAGGGCATCTATGTTAATCTGCTTGCTGCTGACCATATTGAGATGGCCGGAATCGGTCTCCAGAAAGTGGTAGGAAATGCCGATTCGCTCCCAGGTGTACAGGGCAAGTTTCTCTTGGATTTGTCCTAGAAAGCGAGGGTTGTAGCCAACTTCCACTCCCAGCCCGATTTCAATTTTATCCCGGTATTTATGCTGGAGGCGTTTTCCCTCTTTATGATAAAAATCAAAATCGTCTTCCGTAAGCCAGGTGGATTCAAAGTAAGTAACACCAACTTCGAGATGTTCTAGAAAAATGAGTTTACGCAGTCCCTGGTTTAAAGCAGACAGGACATACTCTTCCATCTCACCCCGGGCATGATTGCACAGGTTTGTGTGGACATGGCCGTCTACTTTTATATCAATTACGGGGGGTTGCATTATAAATAATAACAGTGAAAAAAGGATTAAACCCAAGACAGCAAACGTATAAAATTAATTCTATGCGTTACGTTGTTGTTGGTCAAAAGAAAACATTTTTTGTATTATGAACAAAGAAAAGGCGCGGCAGAACTTTACAGGCAGATGAAATCAGGAGTTGCCGCGTGGATAAAAATGCAGTATCCCATTTATTTCCGTGGTGTCGCAAAATCTCCCAACTTCAAATTCCAGGGCGGCGAGCTGGTCAATATTTTTTATTTCAAGTTGCAGTACTTGACCGTCCAGAAAATGGTAGAGCAGGGTCTGCACTTTCGTAATGTCAATTGTATTTGGCAGAAAGTTCAATGTAATATCCTCCTTTCTTGATTGAACTGGCAATCCCGAAACTTTTATTGAGAATGAGATACCATTGAGACATATTCTCAACAATATAGTAAGTAGTATTTTCCATAAGGCAAGTTGTCTGGAAAAAGAAATCCACCTCTATCTGTGACGGAATTTCTTATAAGCATCAGTTTTCATACAGACATGCACTAGTTGCCATAGTTTTCAGGTATTCAAGTGTATTCACAGATATTCTGCAGATAATGAATTTGACAAGTTGGGTGGTTGATGATTAGTGTGCGATGTTAAGTTAAAGAGATATTCAATATTTTCTGGATTACGGCCTGAAATTAAGCAGACTTCCAACCTAAAAAATGAAACTGCAGTTTGTTGAGCAACAAAAAATTATCAAGCAAGCAAGGAAAGAATCATGAACGAAAAGACTCTATTCAGCAAAGAGAAGACATTGTTTCATAAAGAAAAAAGCCTGTTCGGCAAGGATAAAAATCCAAGCAACATCCTCCCTGCGAAATATACCCTTGAAAGCCAGATCCGCTTCCGCTGCCATCCGGGTGTGTCCTGTTTCACAGAATGCTGTGGCAATATAAAGATAGTATTAACCCCGTACGATATCCTGCAGATGCGCAAGCGTTTGGATATGGAGGCGGCAGAATTCCTGCATGTTTATACCGAGCCCACCTACCTTGAAAAGACAGATTTTCCAGGCGTCATGATCAAGCTGACAGAAGAGGGCCGCTGTCCTTTTATCAAATCCAAGACCGAAGGATGCAGGATCTACTCTGACCGTCCGACCGCCTGCCGCTACTATCCGGTTGGTATGGCCAATTTTCATGAGGGCGCCCAGGAGGGAAAGACTTCTGAAGAATTTTATTTTGTCGTGAAAGAGGCCCATTGTAAGGGCTTTGAAGAGGACAAGACATGGACTATCAAGGAATGGCGTGAAGACCAGGGTGTGGACCTGCGTGATAAGATGAACAAGGGCTGGATGGAACTTGTTATGCGGAGAAAATCATTCGGTTACCAGGCGACCTTAAGCGAGCAGGCCAAGAGGATGTTTTTCATGGCCTCAACCGACCTGGACCAGTTCCGCTCATTTGTCTTTGACAGTTCCTTTCTGCAAACCTATGACGTGGATCAGGAAACCCTGGAAAGGATCAAGGAAGACGAAGTCGAATTGCTCCTCTTTTCATACAAGGTCCTGGCTTCCATGCTTTTTGGTACCAACGATGTTCGGGTCAAGCCGGACGTGCTGCAGGCAAAGGTTGCAGCCATCAAAAGTGACCATGAGCACACGGGTAAAACCATGGAGGAGCGGGCGGAGATGGATTATAAGAAGATAAAGCAGGACTGGGACAAGGCAAAGACAGCCCAACCAAACTGATATTAGGTATTACAGGCAATAAAAAAGGCGGCAGGGAATCCTGCCGCCTTTTTTATTGTGATAGTTTGAAAATCAGAATTATTTCCCAGTTTCCAGGGCCTTGAAGCGGCCTTCCAGGAATCGCCAGGCTTTATCCACATCCTTCTGAGCCATAGCCATGAGTTCATCCGCATGGTCCGGATTCATCATTTTCAGCATCCGGTAACGGTTTTCATTCAGGGCATACTCGGAAAAAGGTATGGATGCAGCCTTTGAGTCGATGTGCAGCGGATTTTTACCTTCATCCTCAAGGTCCGGGTTGAAGCGGTACAGGGGCCAATGGCCACAGGCCACGGCATTTTTCTGCTGGTCAAGACCCTTGGCCAAATTGAGACCATGGTTGATGCAGTGGGCATAGGCAATGATCAGGGAAGGTCCGTCATATGCCTCGGCCTCGGCAAATGCCTTGACTGCCTGAGTCGGGTTGGCACCGATGGCCACTTTGGCTACATAAACATTGCCATAGGTGGAGAAGATCATGCCGATATCCTTCTTGGGCATCTTCTTGCCACCGGCAGCAAACTGTGCGGTCGCACTTCTAGGTGTGGATTTCGACATCTGCCCCCCGGTGTTGGAGTAAACTTCGGTATCCAGGATAAGGACATTGACATTCTCGCCGGAGGCAAGTACATGGTCCAGACCACCGTAACCGATGTCATAGGCCCAGCCGTCACCGCCGATGATCCATACGGATTTTTTCACGAGATAGTCGGCAACATTGGTGAGTCGTTTTGCTATAATGGAAGCGCTGCCTGCCAGCACATCTTTAAGGGCAGCAACTCTTTCTCTCTGGGCCTCGATTTCATCCTGGGTTTTTTGGGATGCCTTGATAAGTTCGTTGGCCATTTTTTTGGTAATGATCTTTTCAGCTGTTGCAGTTTCTAAAAGTTCAATTGCCTGGGAAGCCATCTTGCTCACCGTGTTGCGCATACCCAGCCCGAATTCAGCATTGTCCTCAAAGAGTGAATTGGACCATACCGGACCGCGGCCGTCCGCTCTTTTGGCGTACGGCGTGGTGGGCAGGTTGCCGCCGTAGATGGAGGAACATCCCGTGGCATTGGCGATCATCATCCTGTCGCCGAACATCTGGGTGGCAAGCTTGATATACGGGGTCTCGCCGCAACCGGCACAGGCTCCAGAGAACTCGAAGAGCGGCTTTAAGAGCTGGCTGCCTTTGATGGTGGAAGGGTCAATATCGCTGTTTGAAACTTCGGGAAGGTCCAGGAAGTATTTGACATTGGCAGATTCCTGTGCGCGGACCTTGTCATTATTATCAGTCATCTCCAGGGCTTTTTTCTTGGCAGGACACTCATAGACGCAGAGGGTACAGCCGCAGCAATCTTCAGTGAATACCTGGACTATTGCCTTGCGTCCCTTGAACTGCTTACCGACCGCATCGGCTGTCTTGAGGCTCTTGGGCGCATTTTTCAGGTCTGCCGGCTTTACTATCTTCATGCGGATGGCTGCATGGGGGCAGACGAGAGAGCAGCGGCCGCACTGGATGCAGTTCTCAGGCTTCCATACCGGCACATGCACCGCGATGTTGCGTTTTTCATACTGGGTGGTGCCGGTGGGCCAGGTGCCGTCAGCAGGCATCTGGGAAACCCGGATCTCTTCACCCTTGCCCTGGATCATCTTGGCTGTGACATTCTTGACAAAGTCAGGGGCATCTGCAGAAACGGTGGCTGGTTTTTCATGACCGCTGACAGTTTTTGGAATTTTTATCTCGACAATATTTTTTAATGCCGTGTCAACTGCAGCGTAGTTCATATTGACAACCTTGTCGCCTTTCTTGCCGTAAGTCTTCTTGATTGCGTCCTTAATCGCTTTAATGGCCTCCTTCTGGGTAAGAATGCCTGAGATCAGGAAGAAGGCGGTCTGCATGATCATGTTAATACGGGCCCCAAGACCGATAGCTTCGGCAAGCGAGATAGCATCAATGATGTAGAACTTGGCTTTTTTATCGATAAGCTGTTTCTGCACCTCGGCCGGCAGTTCCTTCCATACCTGGTTTTTCTTGAATGCGGTGGTCAGCAGGAAGGTGCCGCCTTCTTCTAAGTTGGACAGCATGTCATACTTGTCAAGGAAGGTGAAGTTATGGCAGGCAACGAAGTTTGCCTTGTTGATAAGGTAGGGTGCCACAACCTGGTTTTTGCCGAAACGCAGATGGCTGGTGGTGATGGAACCGGACTTCTTCGAGTCATAGACAAAGTAGCCCTGGGCACTGTTGTCTGTCTCGGTGCCGATGATTTTGATGGTATTCTTGTTGGCGCCGACCGTCCCGTCTGCACCCAGGCCAAAGAACATGGCACGATAGACATCGTCACCCTCAATATTGTAGGATTTGTCGTAATCGAGGCTGGTGAAAGCCACATCGTCATCAGGTCCGACACAGAAGTGATTTTTCGGGGCCCAGGAAGCCATGTTGTCATAGACCGCTTTTACCATGGCCGGGGTGAATTCAGCAGAACCAAGACCATAGCGGCCGGAAAGGATCATGGGCTGCAGGTTGACGATTGAAGATTCAACAGCCTCGCCCACCGCGGCTCTTACATCGAGGTAGAGCGGCTCGCCGGCGCAACCGGGCTCCTTGGTGCGGTCAAGCACTGTAATGCGCTGAACAGTGGACGGCATGGCATTTACCATGGCTTTTATATCAAAGGGGCGGTAAAGGCGGACAATGAGAAGGCCGATTTTCCTGCCCTGGGCGATAAGGTGTTCGGCAGTTGCAGCTACGGTTTCAGCGCCGGAACCCATCATTACAATAATATCCTCGGCTTCCGGGTCACCATAGTAATCAAAAAGGTGGTACTGGCGGCCTGTCAGGGCAGCAAACTTATCCATGGTTTCCTGGATAATGCCCGGAATTACAGCATAGTATTTATTGACTGTTTCACGGCCGGTGAAGTAGACATCCGGGTTCTGGGCCGTACCGCGCATCATCGGACGGTCAGGGGACAAGCCGCGCTGACGGTGGGCAATGACAAGATCCTCATCAATTATTTCCTGCATGTCTTCATAACTCAACTGCTCAACCTTCTGGATTTCGTGGGAGGTTCGGAAACCGTCGAAAAAGTGCATGAATGGAACCCTTGATTTCAGGGAAGCCTGAGTAGCGACCAGTGCCATATCCTGGCATTCCTGGACGTTTTGTGAACAGAGCATGCCCCAGCCGGTCTGGCGGACTGCCATGACATCACCGTGGTCACCGAAGATTGAAAGACCCTGGCAGGCAATGGAGCGTGCCGTGATGTGGAAAACCGTTGGTGTCAACTCGCCGGCCAGCTTGTACATGTTGGGCATCATTAAAAAAAGACCCTGGGATGCGGTAAAGGTTGTGCACAACGCCCCTGTTGTCAGGGACCCGTGCAGAGACCCTGCAACACCACCCTCTGACTGCATCTGGGTTACTGCCGGTATAGAGCCCCAAATATTTTTCTGGCCGGCTGTGGCTTTTGCATCAGCCTCAGCAGCCATCGGGGATGAAGGTGTTATTGGATAGATAGTGATGATTTCGCTGGTGGCATAGGCCACATGGGTACAGGCCTGATTGCCGTCAATGGTTACCATTTTTCGAGACATGTGATACTCCTTGTTTTAATTGTGTGATGAAATTTTCGGCTTATTATTTAATGTTATTTTGGGCAGTTCTCCAGTGTTCTCGTATCTAAAAATAACTTTTCAAAAAAAGGAAACTGAAAGTATAAACCGAAAATAAAATGAAATGCCAATAAATTTCTGCTGTTTTAAAAAATTTTCGATTTGTTTGTTCACATTCAGTCGATATAAAATAGCAGATACGCATATTCAAAACATTTCCCCTGGGATTATTTTTTTCCGGGAAAATAATTTCTTGTTTCTGCAGGGCTGGCAAAAAAATTTGCAAGATCGGGTATTGCAGGTTTTAGCTGTTGAATTTTACCGGCTGAGTAGGTAGCATCTCAAGGCCTGAAAGTATTATTTAAATTGTTGCCCCAACACCCTCTAAATAATAGTACATGAACAGCGCAAAACCCTTTTCAGAAAAATTTCTGCATTCTCTGTTTGCCGGACTTGCCGGGAAAGAGTCGTTTGTGTTTCTCGAGTCAACACGGGTGACTCCTGAAAATCATTTATCCTATCTTTTTTGTGAGCCTTTACAAAGGTTGGTCTGCGCTCCGGATGATGATCCGGCCATTTTTTTCAGCAAGGCCCAGGAGAAGCTGGATCAAGGTTTTTTTCTTGCCGGGTATATAAGCTATGAATTCGGTTATCTGCTTGAGCCTATTCTGGCCAGGTCCTTCGTGCCGCGAATGCCCTCCGGCTCCGCGCCTGCTCAGCTCCCCCTTGCTGATTTAAGTGTATTCAACAAGCCGGTACTTTATGATCACCAGACTGAATCCTTTAAAGACACAAGTAAATGGCCGGCAGGTGAAGGATCAGGTCCGGGAGCAGTCTTTAGTATTGATAATCTGCGCCTGAATCTCGAAAGGGAGAAGTACCTTGAGGCAATTCATCGGGTTAAATCATACATTGAAGAGGGCGACACCTACCAGGTGAATTATACCCTTAAGCTTCTCTTTGATTTTACTGGTTCGGTGTCTGAATTTTATTGCAGCCTGCGGCGAAACCAAAGTGTCTCTTACTGTGGCCTGATAAAAAACAAAGGCACGACAATCCTTACTTTTTCTCCTGAACTTTTTTTCAGAAAAAAAGAAAATCAAATTAATGTCCGTCCTATGAAGGGCACGATGCTCCGAGGCAGAACCATTTCTGAAGACAGGGAGTTTGCCGAGTTCCTGCATCATGATATCAAGAATCGCAGCGAAAATGTCATGATCGTTGACCTGCTGCGCAACGACCTGGGCCGCCTCAGCCGCATGGGAGGCGTGAGTGTACAGTCTCTGTTTGATGTTGAAACCTATGAAACCCTGCACCAGATGACTTCAAGCATCAGGGGGGAAGTGAACCGTCCGGTTTCCCTGGAGGAAATGTTTAAGGCCCTGTTCCCCTGCGGTTCAGTAACCGGTGCGCCTAAAATCAGGACCATGGAAATTATCCGGGAGTTGGAAGCTGAAGACCGTGGTGTCTATACAGGGGCCATAGGGTTTATTTCACCGGATGGTGAAGCGGTTTTCAACGTGCCTATCCGTACGCTTGTATTGCAGGGGAATAAGGGTGAGATGGGGATTGGTTCCGGCATTGTCTGGGATTCGGACCCGATTGGTGAATGGGAGGAATGCAAGTTGAAAGGGCGATTTCTCACCAGCCCCGCACCGGAATTCCAACTCATTGAAACAATGCTTTGGCGTCCTGAATCAGGTTACTGGCTCCTTGATCTGCACCTTGACAGGCTTGCAGATTCGGCAGGTTATTTTGCCTATCCTTTGGAGCTTGAAAAAGTCAGTGAAGCGCTTCAGGCCTTAACTGCAGATTTTGACAGCTCCACTCCCGTCAAAAGCCAAAGGGTTAGACTTACTCTTTCCAGGGCAGGGGAGTTTACAATAGCGCACACCGGATTGCATGAGAATTTTCTGCCTGAGGCTGATCCTGCAGTAATAATGCAGCAGAAAACAGGCAAAGATCTGCCACAGGTGATTTTTTCCAGCAGGAACACAGATTCTAACTTCGTATATCTCTATCACAAAACCAGCCTGCGAAAGCTCTATGATGATGAGCGCACCCGGTTTGTTGATAGTAAGGGGTATTACGAAGTCCTTTTTATGAATGAGAGAGGAGAAATCACTGAGGGTAGTTATACCAATATTTTTCTGCAAAAAGCAGGCAGGCTTCTCACGCCGCCTGTTTCATGCGGACTGCTGCCCGGAGTGTTCCGGAGATATCTGCTGCAGCAATATCCAGAAT
>PKTW01000079.1 GCA_002868955.1 Desulfobulbaceae bacterium | reverse complement strand
TACGGGCATGGCAATCCTGGCAGCCGTTCGCTACACCCATTTCCGCATGGCAGTTCATGCAGCGGATGTGATATGCTGCTTTCAGCCCCACCTTATCTCGATGAAACAGGGTATTATCAGCATCAATTTTGTTAAGATATTCAGCTTCGAACCGTTTGCTTGAATGGCATCCCTGACAGGAAACCTCATCAGTTGCCCCACTTTCTGCATGGCATCGCAAGCAGTTTTCATCGTCAATCTGTGTGCCAAGGGTATGGTGATGGCAGACTGCGCAGTTGCTCTCAGTAACTTCTTCATGCATCGAATGATCAAAATAGACGGGTTCATAAAGCTGGGCCAGTGAGTTAATTTCGACCTCATCAGGCCCATCACCTGCTACAGCAATGGTGCAGTAGCAGGAAAAGCACAACAGCATTGCCACGACTGGACTCATCAGATATTTGGGTATATGCTCCATTTTGTTGTTACCTCCTTTTGCTTTGTTTTTTCTAAGTTATTGAAATTTATTGTAATTTTTGTTTAAAAAGCCTGGATTTTGGGTAAAAAAAAGCCTGGCAGGTTACTGCAACACAACCAGGCAGAATATCAGAAAAAAGGTTACGTTTTAGTGACAATTCCTCCTTTGGTGCGATTGAGATAGGTGTAGAAAGCGGGAAAAGCACCAAGAAAAAGAACCGCAATAATATATTCAACTCCCTTGATATGGGTATAAAAGTCGGACAGGGTATGGAATTCCTGCATAAGGCCAACAGCAATCAGGTACTGGCGCAGCAGTTCGGAAACTTGCCAGTTGACCTGGGCCAGCCCGCTTAGAAATGCTGCAACGGACCAGATGCTGATGACCGTACCGCAAAAAATTGCAGCATGCCATGCTATTCGCTTGCTGTTTATTGTATCCATGTCAATGGCCCCGATTGCTTTCAATGCTAAATTCTTTGTTACATTCCTGTGAAGGCAGTGAGCAGGCTGCGCCAGATTTCATGAAAACTTTCAGCACTTGCCAAACCGCCGATCAGGCAGGCTATTCCCCAGATACCAACGAAAGCTGCCATAACCATAATGACCCCGAGGCCTAACTTGGAATTTCCCAATTCGAGTTCAGCAACTTCCACAGTAGTGTCAAACGTTGCAACTCTTTCCTGGGTGACTTCCATTGATTCGTACATTGTGTGCCTCCTTGATCGATCTGCGTGAAATTTTACTAAATTCCAGTCAAATTTATCATTTGCTATGAAACTTTGCACATTGCGTGCCAGAAAAAAAATCAATTTCTAATTTCTTGGTTATGCATTGAATGGACCATGGGACAGTTCCCCTAAAATGGCTATTTAATATGGTTTTAAATATTTAATTACAAGTAGTTAGCAGGTTTCTCTCAGGTTTAAAACCAGCGTTTGGGGCCCGCGTTCTCTCTGGTTGATCAAGATTGCTTTACGATGGGCCTTGATATAATTGAGAACGGTTATTAACTGTGTGTAGCTTGGGGTGTCGGATGCAACAGATATGTGGCAACACATGTGTTGCATTAATACTATTTTGTAATGATATCAAATATTTAAAATGAATAATTGAAACAGGTCTAAATGCAAATCCATACGAGGTAAAATGAAGAATAAAAGTTTCACTCGGGACCGTAAATATTATATTTAATTTAATTATTTCATTATAATATGTGTTTCGCATTGGGATGAAAATGTGCATGTTCTGGAAAGTAATGCCAGAAAAATTTTTAAAGCTGAAAACAGCGGCAAGGGGTACATTATTGATATGTATCAATTGCACAGTAGAAAAATAAATCGAATAATATCAGATTGCTAACCGGCTTCATTGAGGGGTAGGGCATGTGTCTGCAAAAAAAGTGTTGCATACCGCAGGGAGCTTTTGCCGGTTCAAATCCTGCAGGTATTATCAGGAAGTAGATGTTGTGTATTCTGCTTAGATGTCCAGGTTCGACAGGTCAATATTAAAGGCTGATATCTTTCTGTACAACGTGCTGCGGTCCACTCCGAGCAGACGGGCCGCCTTGGCTTTATTACCGGCAGTTCGGCGTAATGCATCAATAATATGTGCGATCTCATCTTCGGACGTCATTGCAGGTGAAATGGGTTGAAGGTGGTCAGGTTGAACGCTGACAGGTTCATGGCTTGGCGGCCGGGGAGTTTCAGTAATCATTATTTCCGCCGGCAGATGGTCCGTGGTTAAGGTGTCGCCCACGCAGAGAACGTAGGCCCTTTCAATGACATGCTCCAGTTCTCTGATATTTCCCGGCCATGAATGGTTTAAGAGCAGCTCCATGACAGAGTCGGAAAAACCGGTCACGCCTTTCTTCATACTATTTTCAAAAACAGCCAGGAAGTGTTGGGCCAGAAGCGGAATGTCCTCTTTGCGTTCGCGTAGTGGCGGCAGGATAATATCGACCACACGAAGCCTGAAGTAAAGGTCTTCCCGGAATTGTTCACTCCGCACTTTTTCCTTAAGATCGGCATTGGTAGCCGTGACGACTCTTACATCTACCTGGATGGGCTGGTCCTGACCAACAGGATAAAATGTTCTTTCCTGCAGAAAGCGCAGGAGCCGCAACTGCATACGCGAAGAAATATCACCTATTTCATCGAGAAAAAGGGTGCCGCCGTCGGCCTGCAGTATTCTCCCCAGCCTGTCCCGGTCGGCACCGGTAAAAGATCCTTTTTTGTGACCGAAAAGTTCACTCTCCAGGAGATCTTCAGGGATTGCCGTACAATCAACTTTGACCAGTGAACGGTTGCGGCGTGGGCTTTCTTCATGCAGGGCGTCTGCAACAAGTTCTTTTCCGGTCCCGCTTTCACCTGTAATGAGGACAGTTGTATCGACCTTGCCAACGCTTTCGATGAGGGCATAAATTCGCTGCATTGCCTGACTTTTTCCCACAAACCGGTGGAAATGTGAGCGCGGGCCACGTTTGTCAAGGTCTTCCAGATGGGTAAGGTCACGGGCGGTGATTACCACGCCGAGGAAAGTTGCCTTGCTATCCTTGAGAGGTGCAGCCGTGACACTCATGACACCAAGGCTGCTGTCCGGTTTCTGCCATTCGATACGGTGGAGCTTCAATTCCTGCCGATGCTTGAGAACCTTTTCAGCATCTTCCAGTAAAGCCCGGCCAAATTTGCTTGTCAGGGTAGGGAGAGAAACGCCAATGGCAATTTCAGGCAGAAAGGAACGCGTCCAGTCGTAGGCCATGTCGTTCATATCGGCAATGCGGAGATGGGTGTCAACCGTAACAATTATCTCCCGCACAGAGCGCAGGATTGTCTCCTGCAGATAGCGGTTCTTTTCCTGTTGCGCTTCAAAGCGGTTTTTTTCTTTTTGCAGTTCCTGTTTTTCAAGGGCCAGGGCAACAATTTTTAACAGTTCGTCCTTTTTAACAGGCTTGGGGACATAATCGAAAGCACCGAGCCGCACCGCCTCTGCAGCTGTTTCAATATTCGGGTAACCGGTTATCATGACGACTGGGCAGCTTTTGCCCATTTCCTTGATCTGCCGGAGAAGGTCAATTCCTGAGGCACCCTGGAGGACGATATCGCTGATGATCAGGTCAAAGTCACCCTGCTCTACAGCAGCAACAGCTTCATCAAAGCTTGAAACTCCGGTAACAGATCCGTAACCGGCCCTTTTCAGCAGCATTTCAAAGGTCAGGCGTAAACTCTCCTCATCATCAACAATCAGTATCTGATCAGTTTGTTCATGCTGGGTGTCCATCAAAATCCCCCTTGGAAGAGTAATATCTTTTGCGTACAACTATATATATTGTACATGATATATTGTACATGAAAAACAAAATACAATGAAAATATCAGCCTGAAATTAAAGGCTTACTAATTTCTATACTCAAGTATTAAAAATAACAAATTAAATTATAATTAATTTTACGCCAATTACGAAAAAGAGTGAATGGTAATTCATATTTTGTTATGAGGCAATTCTAAAAGATAAATGTATCAAACCGGAGGCATAAGGCTTCAAATATAAATAATATTTTTCCTGGCGTGTCATGATCCGGGCGCCGGTAATCTTTGGGCCTAGTCTCACAAGCATCATTTATCCGTTGAAAATGATTCAAAATATTGCCTTGACCATTGCAGGTAGGGCGCTATATAGTATGCACCCCTGCTAAAGTCAATAAGCCTGAAGCCAACATAAAAATGAAACGCTTAAAAACCAAGAGAGACAGGAGAACCGACAACTCCGGAGAAGTATCTTTCAAGGAACGGAGACGGTTTTTATGCCTTGGCCTTAAAATCACCAGTGTTTTTGTGGGTGGCTCGATCCTTTCCCTTGTTCCCGTGCCGGAGGTGAAAAGCGAACTGCTTGGTGTCAGTGTCGTGGGGACCTATCCTTACCAACCCCACTATGCCATGCTCATATATAAGGATAGGTGTATAGACTGTGAGCGTTGTATTGAGGCCTGCACACAAACAAATAATATTCCCTCCTATGGTTCCAGAAATATCATTTTAAGTCGCAAAAAAACTGGTATTGCGGCAAGCAAAATGATACGGGAGTTTCTCCCTGCTCTCTGCAATCAATGCAACCGGCCGCCATGCGTCCGCGTCTGTCCCACAAGGGCGACATACAAGGACAAGAAAAATGGCATTGTCATGATAAATGAGTCGTTGTGTATCGGTTGCAAGGCCTGCATGACAGCCTGCCCCTACAATGCCCGTTATTATAACAGGGAAATCCAGGCAGTTGACAAGTGCGACTTTTGTTATCACAAACGTTTGCAGAATGGCGATACAAATACTGCCTGCGCGGAGGCATGTCCGGCTGGGGCATTGTTTTTTGGTGATCTGTCCGAGCATAAAAGTGAAATTTACAAATTACTCCATAAGCCGGAGCAGACCATACTTGTCCTGCGGCCAGAGTCCGGCTCAATGCCCAATGTCTTTTATTTGCAGGGCTAAAAAGAAAGAGGGCAGAGATCACCTGGAGATGCGCATGCAGACATTTTGTAAAATTTTCTTTCTATTGTTAGCCTTGCCGATCTTTCCAGGCATTGTAAACACAACGGCGGCACAGGAATATGGCGGCGGGCCGATTGTTTTTATAAAACCGGTGCGGGCGGTAATTTTTGAACATAGATTTCATCTGGGGAAAAAATTCAACTGCCAGAGTTGCCATCCTGGTTTATTCAGCCAGAAAGCGGGTGAAGTTGAAGAAAAAGACGATTTTACCATGGAGTCTTTTAACCAGGGAAGATACTGCGGCAAATGCCATAATGGTACGATTGCCTTTTCAGTCAATACCAAATGCAATTGGTGTCATATAGGTGTCCAGGGCCATAAACACCTGGAAGAGTATGAACTGGGAGTAAAATAGGCAACAAGTCGGTATAAAAGATTAATGGGAAAAATATGGCAGCCAAAATTGATGATTTAGAAGAGGGACGCCTGGCAAGCGCTTCGGTAAAGTGGACTACGCATCTCTTGTCCCTGTTTGTTATTGCAGGGTTGACAGCCGGGGTCTATGCGACCATGACCGGACATCAGATCGCCTATGGCCTTTCCCGGGAAGTTCCCTGGGGAATATTGACTTCATCCTTTGCCTTTTTTGCCATCACCTCAACGGGGTTGTGCTTACTTGGGGCCATAAGCCATGCCTACGGGGTTACCCCGTTAAGACCCCTGGGAAGCCGGGCGGTTTATCTGGCCATAGTTACCACCGTCACCGCCTTCATGCTCCTGGCCTTTAGTGTGGAAAGTCCCTTGCTGTTTATTTACTATAACGCCGCTTCTCCGAACCTTACATCCAATATTTGGTGGCTTTCCACCCTCTACGGTATCATGTCAGGCTGCCTGTTCCTGCGTTTTGCCTTTCTGGTCTCTGGCAGTCAGGGATTGGCTTTGACCTTTGGAATTATTGCAGCGGTTACCGCTGTAGGGGCAAACAATAACCTTGGCGGCCTCTTTACCCTGGCTTCGGATCCACCCATCTGGTTCGGAATTCAACTGCTTATCCTTTTTCTGGCATCTGCGGTTTTAGCAGGAACGGCAACGGTAATTATATTTACAGTCGTTGCCTATAAATTAAGGCAGCAGGAAATAGTTGGGGAAACGCACAAGGCGCTTGAGACCGCTGCAACGCTCATGGCCCTGATGGCTGGCATCGTGCTGGTCGTAACCATAGCCAGGTTCTACAGCATATTTTTCAGTGATACGCCTGATCCTGGAATTACTGCGGCCAGGGCTCTGATAAATGGTCCTCTGGCCGTTAATTTCTGGTGCTTTGAGATTTTAACCGGCCTTATTGTGCCGTTGGTGTTGTTGCTGCTCACTAAAACAAAATCCATCTGGGCCATGACATTGGCTGCCTGCATGGCCATGGTCGGAGCATATGTTCAGAGGTTTGATCTGGTCTTCAGCGGCCAGATAGTCCCAAAGTTTTCCGGCTGGAATGACTTGCCGCAATACCTGCACTATTTTCCGAGCGGCGCCGAACTCATAGTGGTTATCGGGGCATTTAGCCTTGTGGGTTTTGGTTTCCTGCTGGGAGAGAGATTTGTCGGAAAGCTTTTCCGTCTTTATTAATTGGCGGGGTGTTTTCTGTTTTGTTGAAGTTTGTCTTTCCTCTTTGGCCGCACATGTTATTGGCCTGTCTTCGGTGGTTCTCCAGGATCTATAATCTTTTTACTTGGCTGCACACTGTCCCAGCCGTCTCTGTACCCCTTGCGGTAAAGTTTACGCAGGAGAAGATTTTCAGTTTCAGGTTCCGGCGCCTGCTCTAACCCTTGTGCTTTCAGGATCCCATGGGAGTAGCCAAGTTCATAATATTCTTTCTGTTGTTCCTGCTCTGTAGAAACGCCATACATGAACGAGCCCATGCAGTTTTTTATGATCATGAGCGTGATGAGCAGGATGATGACTGCTGTAACCCGTATGCCCCACTTGGTGTGCAGCGGAATTTCGGGTTTTTCTTTTAGAGGCTCCATGGTTGCTGCTCTCTATTTCATGATGGCTGCAGAGTGAGCCTTGCCGTATACATCATTAATTCCTCAGAGGAGTAAACAAAATCCCGGTTATGCTTGTCAAGAATCAAAGGTTTTCAAATTCTAACGATTCAGTTACATCTCTCACCGTAATCAATGGGGTCTACAAAAACCAATTAATTACGGGCGCACTACCTGCTGCCGGCAGAGCGCTTTCGAAGTCTTACTTCGTTCCCGTTCTGTGAGGAAGACAACCCATAACAGAAATACTGAAAGTATGAAATAAAAATGATAGAATTACAATATGTCCCGAAGTCATCTACAGTGCAGAATAATATCAGATGGTTGCGTGGGGGATACCTGTCTGCAGCGTTATTGCAACGTGAACAAAATTTATTTCATTCGTCAAGGTACAACATGCTAAATTGTCACCTGATCAGCATCCCCTTTTTAAAGGATGGCAGGTGAGTGCCAAAATTGTATCACCGGAAAGTACCACAAAGTGGTAACTAAATAAAAATACTTGCAAAATACGTCAATTCCTTTTAATGATGTAACCTACATTTTGCAGTGATAACAAAGTATTAATTGGGATTGCATCCCTTTAATTACCTAACTGAAAAAGTATGAATAATTCTGTTACGGATTCATTCCACAACCACCTTTTAATTTTCTGCAATCAAGCATGGTATTGTCATATAAAGTTCCCCTGCTCTGCACTTAGAATCTGAATTACTGGATACACTATAAGAAATTACCTTCATTTTTTTAAATTTGTAAGAGAAACGAGTTCGCTCATAAAGCATAAAAAAATTACAGGAGGCCTCAACACCATGAAAAGAAAGATCTGCCTTACACTTGGTGTTTTTAGCGCTCTAATAAGCTCCTGCCTTGTTCCTGTTGCTGCATTTGCCATTGAGAATGATGAATGCATGGAGTGCCACAGCGATGACACTCTGGCGCGCAATGAGTCTGAAGGCATGAAAGAGGACCTGTTTCTAGATTACAATAAGTTCAAATATTCCGTACACAATGTTAACGGCATCACCTGTGTCGATTGCCATGCAGATATTGAGGAACTTAACTGGGACAACGAGGTGCCGCACCCAACTTCTTTAGCAGTGGTGGATTGTGACGGCTGCCACGAGGACGAGGGTGAAGCATACCTCGACAGTGTACACAAAAAGGCAGGCGGCAAGGGTATAACCATCCCCTGTTATGCATGCCACGGGTATCATTTCGTCACCCATCTGGAAGCGGATTCCGTCTTTGAACGGGAGAACAAGTTTTGTCTTAAATGCCACAACCCGGATAATTTTCATGACTGGCTGCCGCAAAAAGAGACACACTTCGCCTTTGTCGAATGTGCGGTCTGCCATGCCCCCGAATCGCCGCGTTATATTTCACTGAGATTTTTCGACCTGGTTTCCGAGCAGTTTTTAGGCGCAAAAGATCTGCTTGCAGCACTGGATACAGATTATGATACCTTCATGGGTAAGCTGGATAAAGACGAGGACGGGATCATCAGCCTGCCGGAACTGGAGGACATGGTTTTTCTTCTGCGCCAGAGAGATATCCGCGGCACCTTCCATGGAGAGCTGGTGATGGAAATGTTGCCTTCAGTGCATCACATTAACAGGGGCGGGGCTAACAGGGAGTGCGATCAGTGTCATAATCCGCAGTCTCCTTTTTTTGAGGAGGTCTATATAACCCTGAATAAGGCTGACGGCACAGGGCAACGCCAAAAGGTGGAGCGGAGGGTGCTTGAAAGCTATTATGTGAATCATTTCTATGCCATTGGCGGTACCAGGGTAAGGAACCTGGATAAGATAGGCCTTGTCCTCATTGTTGGCGGATTAAGTGTCGTCATGGGTCATCTCCTGGTAAGGATCGCAACTATACCTGCACGCAGAAAAAGAAAAGAAAAGAAAGATGAATTTTCAATATAAGGAGAAGGGTCATGGGAGATGATAAATTGATGTATGTTCATCCTGCTCCTGTCAGGGTGTGGCACTGGGTCAATGCGGTTGGCTTTATCATCCTCATCATAACAGGCATCCAGATACGGTTTGCCGAGATGGTGAACTGGTTCTCGCTTGAGGAGGCGATTAAGCTGCATAATTACGTCGGCTTCGTCGTTATTGCGGTCTACGGCCTATGGGTTTCCTATTATTTCGGAACCATGAAGATCAAACTCTACTTCCCCAATCCGCGCACCTTTGTCCCGAATGCCATTAAACAGCTTAAATATTACGGTGCCGGAATTTTCAGAGGAGAGCCCAACCCGCACCAGATGACTCCTGACAATAAATTCAATGCCCTGCAGAAAAATGCCTACGTGGGGATCATGTTTGTCTTTTTGCCGGCGCAGATGATAACAGGCCTCTTTCTCTGGCGGGTCAAGAGATTCGAAAACTATATAGATCTTATCGGCGGCATAAAAATTGTGTCCTCTATTCATGTCCTGCTCTTTTTCTTTTTTGTGGCCTTTTTATTTGTGCATATATACCTTGCAACCCTTGGGCACACGCCCTGGGCGCATTTCAAGGCCATGTTTACGGGCTATGAAGAGCATCATGGGCCCGAAGTGCCGGAAGAAACTGTATTCTGAATAAAACATGGAAGGGGTAAGAATCCGGAAAGATCAGAGTGCATTAGAAAAAGTCAATAGGCACAGTCGATAAAAGATGCAGCGTCAGAAATGACCCTGCATTTTTTATTTTATGAAATGTAGTGCTCAAAATTTCACATATCCTTTGATAGCTGAACCTTTCAGGAGTTATTTGCAGCTCAATTAGAAGCACTAGCGACAAAAGAAAAGGGTGCCCTGCACAGGGCACCCTTTTCTTTTAGGAGTTGTCGTTGTTTTACTCAGTTACCAGTTTTCGTTGCCATGGCACTGAACACTGGAGCAGGTGCTGTCCAGATTGTCAGTGGCCGGGCCACTCTCTGCATCGAAGCCGGCCGGGAAGCCAAGATCCACCTGGGAATTTTCAAGGAGCATTTTCCCATCAACTTCTGCTATTCCGGGAGAAGCAGAAGAAGTAATGAACAGAGAAGCCATCAATAGGAGAAGAGTCTGCTTTTTCATTGGCGCCGCAATACTGGTATTAAATATGATTTTTGATAATCGCTATATCTATATAAAAATGATCCAATCATGCTCTGTTTTTTGGAGGTATCAGGTTATTATGAATTATCATGATAAATGCCACGAAATAGCCGGGTAGCTTTTATCAAGGCAACCCGGCTGTCTGCAATAGATCCGTAATTTTCCGTTCCTGCCATGAGACAGGTTTGGCTTTTTCTTGATGCAAAAAACACAAAAAGCCTCTGCTGGTATGTTATATTCCCTCAAAGGCTTTAAACAAACTTAATAGGTGCACCCCTTTTCATCGTGATACTCCAATATAAGGATATGCATTACAATAGAAATTCAATATTTAGAATATAACAGAAAATTAAGATTGCAATTACTACAATGTGGTTGTTTTTCGGGAGACGGGTAAGTCCGGACATTTTTTACAGTGGAGACTTTCGGTCACGCGGCCAGGGTCACTATGCAGGTCGCGATATTGAATGAGTCGCCGGTTGTTAAAGGCCTGCTTTAATGGATTTGTTTCTGTTCAGCGGACATATGAGTCCTGCTGAGAATCTCATTATCAGAGATGTTGTCTTTTTCGTTAGCCTTGGGTAGCAGTATATGAAATGTTGTCCCTGCGGATTCGCTGTCAAATGATACACAGCCTCCATGATTTTGCACTATACCTGCAACGGCTGCCAGACCTAAACCGCGGCCCAGGGATTTTGTAGTGTAAAATGGCTCGAATATCTGTTCCGCAATTTCCGCCGGAATTACCGGGCCGGTATTGGATATGTCTATTACTATGTACAGGCCTTGTGGATGAACATTGTGAAAGGAACATTGCCAGTCAGCTTCCTTGGTCACATTCCTGGTTTCCACAGTCAGGATGCCGCCCGTTCCCTCCATGGCTTCAAAGGCGTTTGTGAAAATATTCACCAGCATCTGTTTCATCTGGTTCGGGTCACCCAGAATAGGCCAGAGGTCTTTTGCCAGATGGTGTGAAATTTTAATTTTTGATGCCTCTCCAGTATGGGAAAATTTCAACGTTTGCAGGATAAGGGAATTGATAACAAACTGTTCGAGTTTGTACGTGCCGCCTTTGGCATATGCCAGCAACTGGGTAGTAAGATCGCTCATGCGGTGCGCAGCACTCCCTATAGCTTCCACAATGCCACACTCATCCTCTTTTGGGGCACTTCCCATCTGCAAGAGATCGACATTGCCGATAACAGTGCCAAGCAGATTATTGAAATCGTGGGCAATACCTTTGGCAATGAGAGCGATGGACTGGTCTTTCTGCTGCTGAAAAAGCCGGGCCCGGAATTCTCTTTCCTCTTTTTCCAGGCGTAATTTCTCCGTAATATCACGCCCAACTTCGATAATACCGGAAATCTCGCCATCGCTGCCTATTATAGGTGAGGCGCTGATCTCGACAGCATATTCAGTTCCGTCTGTCCGTTTGTGCGTGTGTACAAGTGTCACGGGTTGTTTTATCTCAAGGACCGTTTTCAGGGGGCAGGGATGTTGCTCTCCATGGCACGGTTTATCTGCCTGGTGCGATATCACGTAACAGAGAAGGGATCCCGGTAAGGGCAGGTCAAGATCATGCACTTTTGTAGCGGCTTTGTTTATGAGGCGTATGCGGTAGTCTTTATCAATGACCATGATGGATTCCGTCACTCCGTCAATAATTGACTGGAGAAAAGCCCTGGTCGTCTCAAGTTCATTCTGAACCTGTTTCAGTTCAGTAATATTATGGGCGACCCTGACAGAGCCGATATAGTTGCCCCTATCGTCATTAAGCGGAGAAATGCTGACAAGGTAATGTTCGTTGGGATGCTCTTCGTAGATTTCAACAGATTGTCCGTTACAATATGCAGCGATGGATTCCGGGGATGTGATCTCATCAGGATTTTCGTTGCCATGAACGAGGAGATAAAAATTTTTGCCGACAAGTTCGTCCCGGGATGAATTGAGATATTTTGCCATACTCTTATTGGCGCGCAGAATTTTATTACTGCTGTCAAGTATTGCGATCAGGTCCGGAACAGTATTGAATGTCTGCTCCCATTCCATTTTGGCCCGGGTGATTTCCTCCTGGGCCAATTTGCGTTCTGTTATATCACGGGCAATGATCTGGAGTGCTGGTTTATTATCAAAGGTAATTGATTTTTCAGAAGCCTCGATGGCAATAGAGTTTCAGTCCTTTAAAAAACCGGTTGTTTCGTATCTGGTTTCAGACTGATTGTCTGCGGTGTTGTTTTGCGGCACAGGATTTTCATGCAAGGGCAGGGGAACCTGCTGCATAAGGGAATCTATATTCTTATCCAGCAGTTCATCGTATTCAAAGCCGAAAATTTTCGGAAATATCTTGTTGACCCACTTGATCTTGCCATCAATTATTACTGCGACGCCATCTGCAATTTCTTCAGATAAATTACGGAATTTTTTCTCACTTTCTATGAGTGATTGCTCTATTTCCATGCGTTTTTCAAAATCCTGCTTCATGTATATGGAAAAGATATACAGCGAAAAAATGGGAAATATGAAAAAGAGGAAAGCCGGCGGGAAAAGAATTTCGGCAAAATATTCAAAACGATCGAAGTAGTTTGTCACGCCCCCCTGTTTGAGGACATTCGAGACACCGACAAGGAAATAAATAAGCAGGAAAAGGCTCAGGAATATTCTTGAGGGGTGTCCTAAAAGATTTTTCTGGATACGGAATGCCAGGAGTAAAGCCAGGCCGAAACCGATGGTAGAGAAAATATGGAAGATTAGAGTCAGATCCACTTAAGGAGTTTCCTTCAGGATTGAGACATCCTCACCCCGGCCAAAAAGGTTTTGCCATCTGAGGTATTCATTTTTGCAAAAGCACATGTAATCTAGCAAAAATCAATGCAATGAATAGACCAGGAAAGCAAAAAATGTCAAGCAAAATTGGATAATTATTCAGAGGTCTGGCTCTTGGAATATTTCGTGATTATAATTATGGAAGTTTGAAAAAGTTATTCCCCAGACATGAGGATTTTTCATTTTGCAGTTATATTTTTTGGGGATTTATTGCCAAAACCGAAAAATTCCCAATAATTCAATATATTACAGGAAAACAGTTTTAAAATGTTTGGAGTGCAATTTGGGAAAAGATCAGAAAATGTTGATGGGTTTTCACTGGTTTGCCACTATGTAAAACAGGGAAAAATCATTGAATGCCCATTCAGAAAATTGTCTTTTTTACTTGCAATTTAGGAAAATAACCGTATATTCCGTTTGCCACACAAGTGTTGCATTTTTCCTTATATATGTTGCAGGAAAGATATGAAGCTACATATCTGGTGTATAAAATCTGCTGAAGAACACAGGATGTCAGACATTACAAAATATATGCAGAAGGTGTAAGTATGTTATACTTGGCCATTTTTGTAATTCCACTTTTCCTGATGTTACTCTTCGCCACGATAAAAATGATCCCACAATATGAACGTGGGGTAGTTTTCCGCTTGGGCAAAGTCCGGGGTCCCCAAGGTCCTGGAGTCGTTGTTGTCGTTCCCATGCTGGAGAGAATTATCCGCGTTGATATGCGGACCATTACCCATGATGTGCCGGGCCAGGACATCATAACCAAGGACAATGTCTCAGTACGGGTAAGTGCGGTTGTTTATTTCCGGGTTGTAGATCCGATCAAGGCCTCCATTGAAGTGGAAAATTATAAGGTTGCCACCTCACAATTGGCCCAGACCACTTTACGGAGCGTGTGCGGCCAGGAAGACCTGGACCATATTCTTTCGGAACGTGATGCCCTGAACAAGAAAATGCAGACAATACTGGATCATGAGACAGAGCCATGGGGAGTACAGATCAGCAAAGTGGAATTGAAGGAGATTGACCTGCCTGAAAGCATGCAAAGGGCCATGGCGCGTCAGGCTGAAGCAGAAAGAGAGCGGAGGGCGGCAATTATCAACGCTGACGGCGAATTACAGGCAGCAGTAAAATTGTGTGAAGCTGCCGGTCTCATGGCCAAGGAGCCAGCGTCCCTGCAGCTCCGTTATCTGCAGACCATAAGAGAAATTGGTGTTTCCGGCAAAAACACGACGTTAATGCCCGTGCCCATGGATTTATTAAAAAATCTTATACCCAAAGATCATTAAAAACCAAGGTTAGAAGGATCATGCTAAAAGTTACAGAAAAACAAGACTGGATGAAGCTCCTGCTTATTATTTTTGCACTGCTGCTTGCAGTTCAGGTGCAGAATGCTGCTGCCATGACAGATGAGGACTGCCTTGACTGTCATACAGACCCGGACCTTACCGTTGAAGTAGATGGCAAGACCGTGCAGTTGAACGTTGACGGGGACAAGTACATGGGCTCTGTGCATGCAGATAACAGCTGTGTTTCCTGCCATGAAGAGGCGGATGTGGACGAGGCACCGCACCCGTATCCCATGGCACGGGTTGACTGCGCCAACTGCCATGATGATATTGCCGAGATTTTTGCCAACAGCCTGCACGGCCAGGCACTTGAAAAAAACGATCCCTATGCCCCGAAATGTATAGACTGTCATGGCAAGCACGATATCGTTTCATTACAGGATAAGAATTCTCCGACCTATATACTGAATGTTCCCTTTACCTGCGGCCGCTGTCACCAGGAAGGCAGCCCCATGACCCTGACCCATGATATCCCCAAGAAGAATATTCTGAAGAATTTTTCCATGTCCATCCATGGCGAGGGTTTGTACCGCAAGGGTTTGACGGTGACCGCGGTATGTACCAGCTGCCATACGGCCCATAATGTTCTGCCCCATACAGATCCGAATTCCACGATCAGTCGTTTGAACGTGGTGAAGACCTGCATGAAATGCCATGCAAATATTGAAGAAGCCCATACCAAGATCGTCCGTGGCGAGTTGTGGGAAACAGAACCGCATAAAGTCCCGGCCTGCGTCGAATGTCACGGACCGCATCAGGCCCGGCGGGTTCTTTATGAAGACAGCCTCAATGACCTGTTCTGCCTGAAATGTCATGGCAACCCCGACCTGAAGCTGATCATGGCCAACGGAGAGGAAAAGAGCCTGTTCGTCAATGTCGAGGATTTCGAGCACTCGATCCATAAGGAGAAGCGTATTGCGTGTGCCAAGTGCCATGTCAATGTGGATCACCAGAAAAATCCGGTCTGCAGGGATTCAGGCAAGGTGGATTGTTCCATCTGCCATGCCCAGGTTGTTGACCTGTACAATAAAAGCACCCATGGCATGCTGTCCGCGAAAGATGACAAGAATGCGCCGCTCTGTTCCGATTGTCATGGCACCCATGGCATAATGTCCAAATCCAACTCCGAATCCCCCATATTTGCACGCAACATCCCGGAACTCTGTGGTAGCTGCCACAGGGAAGGGGAAAAGGCAGCCCTGCGCTATACCGGAACACAGCATGATATCATCAAGCACTACCAGATGAGTATACATGGCCGCGGATTGTCGCAGTCGGGACTCATGGTTTCAGCTTCCTGTACCAACTGCCATACGGCGCACAGCATGCTGCCGTCTTCCAATCCGGAATCAAGTGTAAACCGGAATAATATTATAGAGGCATGCGCCCAGTGCCATCTGGGTATTGCTGAAAAATTCAGCTCTTCGATCCATAGCCCCTCAGTATCGAAGACGGATAAAAAGCTGCCGGTCTGCAATGACTGTCATACCTCGCATACCATCAGCCGCCATGATACTGCCGGCTTCCGCGGTTTGATCCTTGACGAATGCGGCACCTGCCATGAACATGAGACAGACTCCTATTTTGAAACGTATCACGGGAAGGCTTCAATGCTTTCAGGCGGTGAGAAGACAGCCAAGTGCTCCGACTGTCACGGGTCGCATGACATCCTGCCGGCATACTATTCCGAGTCCAATCTAAACCGGCGCCATGTCGTTGAAACCTGCAAGAAGTGCCACCCTGGCTCCAACAGGAAATTCACCGGTTATCTTACACATGCCACCCATCATGACCGGGATAAATATCCCTACCTGTATTACACTTTCTGGGGTATTACCGGACTGCTGGTCGGCACGTTTGCCTTCTTTGGCATCCATACCCTTTTCTGGATGCCGCGTTCATTCAGGGAGCGTTTCAAGAAGCGCCGGGAGCACAGCCGCGAGAATATCCTGAAGAAGGATGATGATTGGTCGTAACATTAGAACAGCGTAACGCTAATTTGAATATAAAAAACAGAAATGTCGGCAGAGCCGAAAGTTCTTGAGAAGGAAGAATCGTTATGGATGAGCCACAAGTAAAATATGTACAGCGTTTTACAATTTTTCCCAGATTTCTGCACTTTCTGGTAATCATCAGCTTTCTGACCCTGGCAGTCTCAGGCATGGCACTTAAGTTTGCCTCCGAGAGATGGGCGGAAACAGTTGCTTCTTTTTTTGGCAGTTTTGAGGTGTTGGGATCACTGCACAGGTTTATGGCTGTTGTCACCTTTACCTATTTTGCCTTAAATTTCGTCCTCATGTACCAGAATTGGAGAAAATCAGGCAAGTCAATGTTGCAGTTTATGCTACACAAGGACAGCATGATCCCCAACCTGAACGATGCCAAGGAACTGCTGCAGACCTTCAAGTGGTTCTTTGGTATGGGGCCGCAGCCGCAATACGGGCGCTGGACCTACTGGGAAAAGTTTGACTACATGGCTGTCTTCTGGGGTGTTGCAGTCATCGGTTCCACGGGCTTAGCCCTCTGGTTTCCAGAGCAGTTCACCCTGGTAATTCCCGGGTACTGGATAAACATTGCCACCATAATTCACAGCGATGAAGCCCTGCTCGCATCAGGCTTTATTTTTACCATCCATTTTTTCAATACCCATCTGCGCCCGGAGAAATTCCCCATGGACCCGGTTATTTTTACCGGCACCATGCCCCTGGATGAATTGATGCATGAACGCCCGCGGGAATATGCCGAACTGGTTGCTGCCGGCAAACTTGATGAGGTCATAGTGCCGCCGACGCCGCGCTGGTTTTTTGTTGTGTCGCATGTTTTTGGTTTTACCGCTTTAGCCATCGGTTTGACTCTTGTTGTGTCCATTATTTACTCCATGATTTTTCTCTATGTAAAATAGGTAATTTTGCGCACATAAAAATAGTTGAGGTTTAGAACCCCTTTTGTTATATAAGGGCGTTTCTTTCATGGGTTGACCGTGTTGACCACATCGTGGTATACAGATCATCCGAATATAACAATGATTTAGCAATGCATTTTCAGGTTATTTCCCCTTTGTGTTATCCTATAGGGGAATGTATAGAATTCAATGTAATAAGAAGATAGCAAAGGAGCTTTGAGAGCAATGGCTGAGAACGAAACAAATCAGGAAGGACAAACACCAGCAGGCGGTGACCCCAAGAAATACCGGGGGCCGTGGGGCCATATAATCCGGGGCATGTGGCGTACGCCCCTGGGTATGTTCGGCGTAGTCCTGACAACTGTCAGTATCACCCTGATGATACTCGGCATAATTGTTGAAGTACTGGGAATCGTCCATAACCCCTATGTCGGCATCATAACCTTTATGGTTCTGCCGGGCGGCATGATCATGGGGCTTATGATAATCCCTCTGGCTGCTTATTTAAGAAGAAAACAATACCACAAGTACGGCATTGTCAAGGAACACCTGCAGATCAACCTCAGCGATCACAAGCATCGCAGTTTTATCATCGGCTTTGTCATCCTGACCATCGTCAACATTACAGTTCTTGTCCTCGTAGGCTACGAAGGCTATCATTTTACCGATTCGCCCTATTTCTGCGGTATGGTGTGCCATGATGTCATGGCGCCCGAATATACGGCATACCAGCGCTCGCCCCATGTCAAGGTTGCCTGTGTTGAATGTCATATCGGCCCAGGTGCTGACTGGTTTGTCCAGGCCAAGATCTCCGGTCTGCGTCAGGTACTGGCAGTTGTAGCTGACAGCTACAGCCGGCCGATTCCGGCGCCTGTTGAACATTTGCGTCCGGCCCGGGATACCTGCGAAACCTGCCATTGGCCGGATAAGTTTCACGGCAAGAAGATCAAGATATTCACCCATTTTACAAACAACGACCAGATTAACCCTGAAGTCAATGAAATGGCCCTGCATATCGGCGGCCATAATCCCCAGTCCGGAGAGTTTGAGGGCATCCATTGGCATGTGAGTAAAGATGTGGAGGTCAGCTATTTATCGGTTGATGACAAGCGGACCCAAGTGGCCAGGGTCAGGGTCAAACGTCCTGACGGCTCTGAAGAAGAGTTTATCAAGGAGGACATCGAAGTTCCTGAAGGGGAAGAACTTGAATGGCGCACCATGGACTGTATCGATTGCCATAATCGTCCTACCCATATTTACGATATGCCGGATGAGGTTGTGGACTTCGGCCTGCTCAGCAAGAAGATCAACCCTGAGATTGCCGGGATCCGCGAAGACAGCCTGATCGCTCTGCAGCGTGACTATCCGTCCAGGGAGGAGGCTGAAGCCAAGATAGGTGAGCACCTGTTGGCTCTGCAGAAACTGCGCGGCGAAAAACAGGCCGAAGAAAATGTTGAGGCCATCAGGGTGGCCGGGGAATACCTGGTTGAGTCCTACCTCAATAATATCTGGCCGAAGATGAACGTTACCTGGGGGACGTACCAGGGCCATTTAGGCCACCAGTACTATGATGAAAGCGGCTTTGGCTGCTTCCGCTGCCACGATGAAGAGCATACCTCTGAGGCCGGCAATTATATCACAATGGATTGTGACCTGTGCCACGATGAGCCGGAGTAACAGGCAGCTTTTTAATTGATAAACCAAAGCCCCCGCTGATCCAAATCAGCGGGGGCTTTGGTTTGTGGAGGCTGAAGATGGTTATTTATGGTGTGGGTTACCAGGTTTCAGCATCGTGCGTTATAAAACTTGCTGCAGTGATGTGACACGTACCAGTGCAGGTTGTGTTGGCTCCATCGAAAACCGCCGACATGTCATCTGTGGGGTCTATAAAAAGGAAGTTCACATCCGCCGGGCTCGACGTGTCGAAATGTGCTGGAGTGCCAATGCCGGCCCCGTTATGGCAACGATCGCACGGCTGCTGTTC
>PKTW01000144.1 GCA_002868955.1 Desulfobulbaceae bacterium | reverse complement strand
TATTTTCAAAGGCTTGGGAATGTCCTCTTCTGCAACCGTTATCTCTTTTTCAATACTTAAATCTGTATAAAGTGATTCAAATTCCCGGCAGAACCACGATATTGTAGCGATCAGTCCCAGGTCATCCAGTATTGACGGGCGCAGGTCCATTATTATGCGCCTGACCTCATCAATGGACTGCTGAGTAAGCGGAATAATCTTTTCAAGCCCTTCCTGGGCTGTGATATATGACTGCTCCGCAATGGCAAAGAGAGAACTCTCAACGCTGAATTTAATGGCGGAGAGAACCTGGCCGATACTGTCATGGATATCAGCGGCTATCCGCTTTCTTTCGCGCTCTTCGACGGAGAGAAGCTGGGCCGAGAGGAATCGCAGTTCCTCCTCCGATTTCTGCAGCTCATTTTCAGCTTTTTTACGGGCGCTAATATCGGCAATGTTTCCCAAAGCAGCCTCCTGTCCATTATAATCGATAAACGTGGTTCTGCCTGACAGGTGAATAATATCACCGTTTTTTCTGATACCCCTGATTTCATAATCACCCTGGTCAGAATCTGCTTGAGTTACTGCTGTGCACATGAGTTGGCAGCTATCCCTGTCATCCGGATGGAGAAGGTCGGGCATGCTGCTGTTGATTAGTTCATCCTCGCTATAACCGAACATCTCACATAACTTGTTGTTGACGAAAACAATTTTCTCCCCGACGCAAATATAGACTCCGGTCAGCAGGGCTTGAACCAGCTGGGAGTATTTTACCTCTGACTTTTCCAGCTTCTTGCTGTTGATCCTGTATCTTTTTGCCAGCTTCTTGTTGGCCTCAAGCAAAGCCTTCTCCGTTTGTTTCAGAGTGGTAATATCTTTTGTAACAGCAAGCAGGTGTAGTGTATTCTTATACGACAGCAGTTCGGCTGATACTAGAGTGGTAATGGTTTCACCATACTTTGTCGAAAATTCGGCCTCGAAATCATATACCGACGATTCTTCAGTGAGCTGGTTGAGAAATTGGGCCCGTTTATTCGAATCTTGCCATAATTTCAACTTAGGAGCAGTATTGCCGATCACCTCATGATTTTTATAACCGGTCAAATTCAGAAACTTGCTGTTAACGAGAACGAACTTGCCATCATCCAGCCTGTTTATATTAATTGCATTAGGGCTGGTCTCAAAAATGGCCCGGAACAGGTTCTCGCTTTCAAGCAGCATCTTCTCCATCTTTTTTCTTTCGGTAATATCATGATAGAGTGCTACTATCTCGCCGCTTGAAAGCTTGTACACGTAATTTTTGCGCCAGCTCTTAATATCTTTGCCGTCATAAATGATAACCGGATGATATTCCGGTTTGCCCGTTTTCCAGACACGGTGAAAAACATCTAGCAAGCCGTATTCAACACTTGCCGGAAAAACTTCCCGAATAGTCTTTCCGGTAAGATTGACTTCGGTTTCGAGGAGCTCTTCCCAATCATGCGGCCGGTGGTATTCGACAATGACAAAATCCTCGCCATTATCAACGGCTTTATAAACCCCGCCCCCGCCTTCCATCATTTGGAAGATTTCCCGCATGCGCTTTTCGGATTTTCTGTTTTCCCTTTCCATTTGCAGCCGGGGGGAAATATCACGGACAATGCCGGTGAAAAAGACACCTTCTGCAACCTCCCATTTTGAGATGGAAAGCTCAACCGGCAGGATGGCGCCATTTTTATGCAAACCTTCAATTTCCACCTGGTGCCTGGCAAGCCTTGAAACACCGGTTTGCGCCAACCTGAAAAATTCTTCCCTGTGGGCTGCAACGAATTTTTCCGGCACAATGCAGGTGCAGGGCTTGCCAACTATTTCATCAGCGCTGTAGCCGAAGTATTTTTCAGCCGCCTGGTTCCAGAAACAGATCAGCCCCTGCTGATCAACCGTTATAATGGCGTCATTGGCCGTCTGCATGAGGACGTTGAGATGGTAGGCATTTTTTTCCAGGTTCCGCGTGGTCCTGTTTTGCATCAGTCCCACTGCGGTCAGATCGGCAAAAGCATTGACCACCAGGGCATCATCGTCATTAAAACCTGCCGGTTTATTGGCAAAACCGAAAATGCCGACAGTTCTGTCATCAATTACCAGCGGTGCGAACAGGACATTATTAAGCCGGCCATGCCCCTCCGGCAGGTACTGCAGCCATTTACTCCGTTGGAAGTCGTTATCGTAAACCACTTTGCCGCTTGTATAGGCTTCGGCCCTTAATCCGCGAATGGGCATGGGCAGATCCGGGTCCAGCTCACACGGCAGAGCGCCCATATCCAGGAAAAGTATTTCGTTCTGGGTCTCATCCGCTGAAAGCAGAGCAACATAACCGGCGGTTGCGCCGATCATTTTTTTGCAGGTTTCATATACTGTGTGTGCCGCATATTTGAAATCACTTGCTTTCAGAAATGCTTGGGAGCAATTAATGAGGGATTCCAGAATTTTCGGGTCACGATTGATATCATTCACTGGTAGGTTTCCTCGGTGGAAAAGTTACTGGTCGACCTCCCTGTACTGAGTGAAGATTTTTCATGCATAAATAAATAAAATTTTTTTCAATTGTCTTAACTCATAGCAGGTTTGGACGCTGGTTAATATGTTAGCCGTTCAGCAGCGAGATGCCAAGCAGAAGTTGTTGTGGAATAGGGCCACCCGGTTAATTTCAGCTTATGTGTCATGATGCTGCCCAGACATATTGGGTATCCAGGCGATACCATGGTTTTTATGGCTGGTCAATCACCACTTTGAATTATATACCAATTTTCGTGCCCGTTTTATTGGCAAGGTGAGTCCGGTGCATTTTTTCTGGGGTGCGTTTGATCTAGCAGTGACCCGCTTTTCTGGGAGAACTGCACCAAAACACCCCGGCGGCGCCCCTAATTGTGCAGATTGGGTGATGGAAGAGGCGTATTCGCATGAAGTATCAAGCGCTGGTTTTTGGCCGGGTGCCGGGTTGGGTGAAGCTGCTTTTTATGCATACGCATATCCTGAGCCAACCGGCTTCAGTAAGTACCCGGTACAACCCAAAGGAGCGTATTATAATAGT
>PKTW01000058.1 GCA_002868955.1 Desulfobulbaceae bacterium | reverse complement strand
TAGAAACTGATTCATTTTTTTCTCATAACTTTAACCCAAGGATTGAATCGATAAAAAGAGAATTTAGGAAGCGCGGTCTAACCCATGAAGACTTAAACAATTTAATTATTGTGGGCGTTCACACTATTCATATTGAGAAAGCCATAAAAGCAATCAATTCCCTAAGTGATAAATTTGAAGCTCAACAAAAAAACCAGTAATGCTATCAGCGAACAAAGCGCTTAAGAATGACACACTTGAACAGTGCGCGCCTTAGCTCAAACATTAATTTTAAATATAGCGACAACAAGTGTTTAAATTCCCAACCCTTTCAAAAACTAAATAATACAAGCTGTATGTTTAAGTGTCTGAGTTGAAATTTCTGCTATAAATTATAACTAGCAGTACAATCGAAGAAAGTTACTATTGCCAGTGCACATCTTAACTGGTAATTTTTCATTTTAGAATTAAGATTGTGGCAAGACATATTGATTGATGAAATAAAGATTTTTTAGACGACAAATTGGAGTCGGTCACCTTAATGCTGATTAAAAAAACAATAGGATTATTTGCTGCTCTCATCATTTGCCTCCTGAACAGTTATTTGCCAGTAATTGGGGCAACGAATGATTTTACAATACAGCTGCATGGTGAGCGTCTCACCCTGTTGGTAGAGAAAACTTACCTACATACTATTCTAAGTAAACTTGCCGACCAGGGCGTTATTGTCAAACTTGATCCGAAGATAAACCCTCTGATTACTGCAAATTATTCAAACAGCCCTGTTGAACAGGTATTTGCGGGCATCCTTAATGATGCAAGCTATTCACTGCTTTGGGAATCGAAAAAGGCTCAGCAAGGACCACCCGAAATCAGTTTAACAGAAATACAGATTTTCAAATCAGGCAGTAAGGATCTAATGAGACAGATCCTGCCGTCTAAAAATCCCGTTATTACCCAGCTCAATGATGGCTCATACCACGTCAAGGATGAAATATTGTTGCAACTGGTGGCAGGTACAGATTTATCGGAGCTTAAACGCTATCTCCAAAAGTATAATGCGACTATCGCACTAAGCAAACTTCCCGGGATTTATAGAATTATCTTCCCTGGAGATGTCGATGTTCAAGCCGTTATCAGAGAGATAAAAAAAATATCTTATATCGATTCTGCAGAACTGAATTATGCCTATCCGATTCCACAACCCATTGTATATCAACCGCCCTCGCAGACCGCAGACGTGGATTTGAAATATAATGCTCCTACAATTAATCTTGCACCGATAGCGATACTTGACACTGGCTTGTCAACCAGTAACCTGGATTTCGACAAATTTGTTATCTCTTCTTTGGATGTATTGAGCCCTAATGTGGAGATTTCTGATACGCTTGGTCATGGTACCCAGATGGCACTCATCGCAACTGGCCTTATCGAACCTTATGGGACTGGAGTTCAAAGCAGTGAATCATACTCCCCCATAATTGCAATAAAAGCATTTGATGAGAACGGATTTATTACTGATTTTAATATAATGGAAAGCATTGATTTTGCCTTGGAAAACCATGCCAAGGTGATGAATTTGAGTTGGGGGACTGAAACGAACAGTGCATTTATGGAAAAGGCTTTTGAGTATGCAAGTTCAAAAGGACTGATAGTCGTAGCTGCGGCTGGCAACGAACCTACAGGCAACCCAGTATATCCGGCTGCCTACCCTACAGTTATTGGGGTGGGGGCCCTAGACCCTCATGGCACAAAAAAATGGGTTAATTCCAATTATGGGAGCTTTGTCACTATTTATGCACCTGGTTTTGCCAATATGCCGGTGGGTTATAACGGGGAACCAGGGATCTATGCAGGCACCTCAATCTCGACTGCATATGTGGCAAATTCCATTTCCGGTTTTCTTTCACAAAATCCATCTGCTACCACGCAAGAAGTTCTTGAGTTCCTCAACACTAAATATTAGTAAATTTTACTGTATATCTTTTTGTAATAACCTTTGGAATGCAGACTACAGCTATTAAAAAAATATGTTTAATTCTCTTAACATTTAAATGTCTTCTATAAATCAAAACTCGTGAATGACTCATAAAAGGTTGCCATATCGACTGGCAACCTTTACTTGTTTTTAAGGACTGAAAAGTTAAGATTGTGGCAAGACATCTGGACTTTTAAAAAAGTTTTGATAATATGGATTCCTTAAGTAATCAGGTGAGCAAATCAACTTATAATTTAACAGGTTTTTTAAAAGGCAGAAACTCTCAATACCTTGGAGGAGGATATCATATGAAGAAAATATCTATATTATTTTTTGCGGCAATCGTAATGACAGTTATTTCAGTTTCCGCCGGACATGCTGAAGAAGACCTGGCCAAGAAATTTGACGAAGTGCTTTCACAGGCCCAAGCACAGAAGGACTGGCAGATAAAGGCTGCCGATGTCTACGCGATGATAACATCAAAAAAGCAGGATTTCCTCATTGTCGATGTCAGGCCGGTTCCTCCAGGGCAGCAGAGTGGAAAGATTGCAGGGTCTATATTCATACCTTACTATGATATTATGAAGCCGGAAAATTTAAAGAAGCTTCCAAAGGACAAAAAACTGATTCTAGCATGTGTGACGGGCCAAACGCAGAATTTGCCCATAGTACCCCTGAGAGTCCTAGGATACAACGCATTCACGATGTCGTTTGGAATGTCGTCGTGGATAAAGGGTTACTTCGGCGGGAATTTCATGCAGGGTGCGATAGCAGGAGCAAATTATCCTGTGGAGTAAGAAGCAGCAGCCCCTGTTTTTTGATGAGCGATCGGGGGGACATATAACATGTCCCTCCTATTGTTAATATAAGGAGTGTCCAGATTACAGTGATGTTTTTAAATATTCAGCTTGTCTCATGCGCCAACTTTCTAACTGGATGTGATTTAGGTTCCGTCGCTGACGCAACTTATCAAGACCTATTGAACGCAGAGAAGTGATGTTCTGAAGGACAGAATAGGGCGGGTGGAAGTTGTTGAACAGTTTTAAATGGTTACTTTCAAATAGATTCTTCTGTTAAGCGATTTTTTCTGTTCCACTTTGTGATAGGTTTCAAGGCACCTTTCACTGCAGCGCAAAAACCACCGCAGATACATTTCTTGAAATGGTAACGCAATCCTTTGAAAGCCAAGCTTGATTCTCGCATCAACATACCTCCTTCTAAGTTTTGGGAAAATAGTTGGAACGCGATTTATACTAATAATGCAGGATAGGGCCGAGGCTGTCAAGAGAAAAATGAATGGGCATTCATAACGTTCTTGTCATCGCCCTTTACACATCCTTAACTTTCAGTTTTTATTGTCTAAAAACTCCAATAAAAACTGAATCCAAGAAATGGGGCATTCTCATAATCCTGCTGTTCAAGGACATTACCTTCATGGTCTTCGAGTTGAAGCTCTCCTGCCATTTCAAAGCCCCCTATAAGGCTTATCCTTGTTGAAGAGTTTAAATTATATGTTACCCCACCAAATACGGGGATAGATGTATCCTGGCCTATACCGTTCGGTATTTCTGCCTTTTCATCCAGCCTGAAACGCAGCTTTTCATAGCGGCCACCGAGGGAAAAATGCCATTGTTCTGTCATACGCCAATTCAAGGAGATGCCAGGCCCCAGTGTGGCTCCAAGCCCCCGCCCTGTCTCCAGGCTGAGGGCCTCCGTGATCTTCCAGTTAATGATCAGGACAGGAAAAATGCTTGCATCATCTTCTATCTGGGAAATAATTCCAATGCCGGGTCCTATGGTCAAGCGCTCACTAAGCCTGTAGGCAAATCCTGCAAATCCTCCTCCGGTTAGAGAATCATTAAGATCAGCGCCGCTTTCCCCGGTAACACGAAGTGTCGGCACTATAAAAAATGACCAGTTTTGCCCCTTGGTAAACCTGATTGGTGTGCTTAAGCGAAATGTGTGGATATCGTCCCAGGGCTGCAATGCACCAAAGCTGTTTTCTCCTGTAAAATCATACCCATCATAACCATACCCGAATGCAAGTGAGAAACTGCGTGTATGGTCCGGCGCATACCTTATCCCAGGCTGGACAAAAAACCGGTCTGCCGTAAAACTGCCATTGCTGTTGTCCAAATCAGTATCAAACTGGTACACATAACCGCCCCGTATAAATGTTGACCACTTTGTATCCGGTTTTTTCCGGGGGCCATCTTTGCCGGGATTTCCTTGACCAAAACTCAGGTCAGCAAGAAAAAAATGCAAAATAATGAAACATAAAATGAGACCTATTTTTTTTGCTGTACCATGTTGGTGCCGAGTTATATCCATTTTAAAGCCCTGCGTAGATTATTATTTTTCAGATTGTAAACTAATATTTTGAAAAGGGTTTTGTTAGCGGCATGAAAAAGACAATTGGTTGTCAGAAGGCCCGGAGCCCTAGTTTAAGAATTACATATTCAAAAAAAGCCTGCCGCAGGTATCGCCTAGGCTGGGACATAGGTCGGGAAAAAGAAAAGAAGCCATAAAAAGTTCCTCTTACCATTTGAAGCCAATTCACTTCACTAATTCAATCCCTTTTGCGGGCCTTTTTAAAGCAGGGTCATCTTCGTCCAGACAACTAAAAATCAAACTGTATTGCAAATACATATCTTCTCCTTGAACTGGCATAAAATGCTTGCCTAAAGACTCACAATATTTATAAGCCTCTTCAATGGCGAGCTTATCTTCCTCACCCTGATTGCTGAAGGCTTTAATTTTATAGGTATCCGGCCCGAAGGGAGAAATATCTGAAATTCTGGGTTTTGAAGCACATCCGGTCATAACGGAAAGTATAAGCAATAAAAGAATAAGTTTATTCATGGGAGCCTCACTTTTTAGGGTTGGTAGCTTTTTTATATAGCACAAAAACGCCCAGGTCGGCAATCAAAAGGGATGCAGCAAATAACGTGGATCCTTTTACTCTGATGACTGACAGAGATAAGCATTTTCAAAAAAACAATAAAAATAGGGCTGCCAGTCAGAACGAATTCAACTGGCAGCCCTTATATATTAAAGGAGCCGGCCTGGCCCCCGGAATGTCATGCTCAGGAAAAGCCGGATTTGGATGAACAGCCGGAAAGTGCTCCTGCCGGTGTACCACTTGAGCTGCCGGACAAACGGCTGGCAAAAGTTGATATCTGCTTTTCAATATTCTTGCTATCACACCTCTTGCAGACCACCTTATCAGCATCAGAGATAGATGAGACAAATGTCTCAAAAACTGTTTCACAATCCTTGCAGCGATATTCATAAATAGGCATTTTTTCTTCTCCTATAAAGTATAATTTTCTTCAGGGTAGTTTGAATATAAGCACGGCATACCCGGCAGTCAAGCCGTTCAATAATTGGCAGGTAAAAACTTGAAAACCACGTTCTGAAATTATCCGGGTAGCTCGTCGAGCCACCCGGCTGTCTCATCCAGCCGGCGCTTGAAGAATTTGCTGGTATCCTTCGGATCCCTGGCCTGCTGGTGCTTGAAAAACATCTCATTCCCCAGGATGCCAAGTATCTCTATCTTGCCGCTTTCATGGGACATGGCATAGCGGAACCTCTTGCTGAGTCCGTCAAGCATTCCCCGCGCTTCTGCAACAATCCTGTAGCCTTCTGCAAGAGGGACCTGGAAATGATTCTTCACCCTTTTCACCGGCCTGCACTGGAAAACATAGTAGGGATTGACCCCTATCCGCACGAGGTTGCGCTGCAGGTCTGCCAGGACTGCAGGGGTGTCATTGACATCCCTGAGCAGAACGGTCTGGTTGTTGACGATGACTCCCGACTGAATAACCCTGTGAATTGCCTCAATGGACTCTTTTGTAATTTCGCGCGGGTGATTGAACTGGGTGTGCAGATAAATCCTTCGATCCTTTCTTGAGTAAGCCCTGAATAATTCAAGAAGTTCCGGATCGTTAAGTAGGCGGTCCGGAAATGTGACCGCCATCCTGCTGCCGAAGCGGATATAGTCAAGGTGCTCTAGCCTCGTCAGTTCAGCAAGGAAATGACCAAGAACATGGGTCGGCAGTGTCAGCGAATCCCCACCCGAAATCAGGACATTATTCACCTCGCGGTGATTCGCAATGTATTCATAGGATTCTTGGAACCTTCCCAAGACCTCGTCACTGGAAAGCCCCACCATTCTTTTCCTGAAACAATGCCGGCAATACATGGAGCAAATATTTGCCGAAAGAAGCAGGACAGTATTTTTATATTTATGCTGCAGACCCGGCAGTTTGGTATTTTTTCTTTCGCCGCTGGTATCATAGGATCCATCCAGGTCCAATTCATTTACAGAGGGTATTGCCATTTTACGGATTGGATCATTCCGATCGCTTGCATCTATCAGGGACAAATAGTAGCGGGGAATACTCATGGGATGCTTGTCGATGACCTTCTGCAGTTTCTTCTCTTCAGCAGCACCCAGATCGATGTATTCCTTGAGTTCCTCAAGGGTGGTCACATTATTATTGAGTTCATCCTGCCACTTTAATACCTTAGGTGCTTCCCTAAAACGATCTCCAATTAACTTGCCTTTTACAGAAGGATCAAGGGTTAGCCTCTTCAGTACCTTAGGGACAAAATTAGTATGTGAGATAGAATTTTGAAAATCCATCCTGAGTTATCATCCAATATGGTGGTTTCAATATTTTATTCTTAGCGAAAACAAATAAATTATAGCATAAAATACCCAAAAGGCCAAATCAGTCATTTTGCCTGAAAAATCAATATTTTACTCAGGTAATCATGGCACAACTTTAAATCTCACTTGTCTTTGCAATAAATAGAATGATATGGGATAGTATGATCTATCATATTTAAAGAACGCTTCTGTAATTTAAAGCAATTCCTTCTCATTGAAAAACATGGTGAAACCAGCCGAAACAGATTTGATTGAGGAGATCAGCAAACTCCTGCAATACCATGATTCGCTCGGTATCAAAGAATATCCGCGCACCCGGCAGATCGAAGATTTTCTGCATAAACGGGATAGACCTTTCGCTGTAAAGGCAAGAAGCAAACTGCAGGGGGGGCGAAGAAAAGCCCCTGAAGCAGACGAAAGAAAACATTTATTCGATCCCGGCCTTGCAAAAAAAGCCACGCTTCAGGATGTCCGGGATGAGCTGGGAGACTGTCAACGCTGCCCATTGCACAAAACCAGGACCAATATCATTTTCGGCCAGGGACCTGCAAAGGCGAAACTTTTGATAGTTACAGATGCGCCCAGCGGAGAAGACGATCTGCAAAAAGCCCCTGTCCGTGGAGATGCCGGAGAACTGCTTGACAAAATGCTGGCGGCAATAGGACTGTCCCGGGAGGAGGTCTATATTACAAACCTGGCAAAATGCTTCCCCGGTGAAGATGCCAAGCCTGCTGATAATGAGATAAAAACCTGCCTTCCATTCCTGTTTCGACAGATTGAGATCATCTGTCCCACTGTTATATGCACCCTGGGCATGCTGACTGCCCAGACACTTCTGCACTCCAGCAAGTCCCTTTTTCAACTGCGCGGCCGTTTTTATAACTTTAACGACCTCTGCTCCGGTGAACTGAAGGAAAAAATAGTAATCATGCCCTCCCTGCATCCTTCGCTCCTCCTGGAAAATTCTGAACTGAAAAAGGCCAGCTGGAAGGATCTGCAGATGATTCAGAAAAAGTTGCAGAAAACCTAGAGGGTTCAAGGGGTCGAGGAGTCAAGGGACACCCTCATTGAAAAATGAAGATTGTTTGAAGTATTGGGGCACTGTAGTACTGCAAAAATAAATATTCCTCTTTTCTCGGACTCCATCATAAAAAACTGCCATTTTACACACACGTGCAGCGCGAAAATTGTCATAAACAAACTTGACATTCCATCCTGAGATTAATTATTAATCACAAGCTGAATTAACAATTTTTATTCTGCATTCTGCATTCTAACTTTTCTAAGGTGTGCCAATGGCTGTTGATGTGATCCAGTTAGGAAAATTAGTTGAAAAAGAACTTACTGTCTTAAACCAGATCCGTGAAGAGATCGGCAAGGTCATTGTTGGCCAGGCAGAACTGGTTGACCGATTGCTTATCGCTTTGCTGTGCAACAACCACGTACTTATTGAAGGGGTTCCCGGCCTGGCCAAAACCCTGACAATAACTACCCTGGCAAAGACAATCCAGGCTTCCTTCCAGCGTATACAGTTCACCCCTGACCTGCTGCCCGGTGATCTTATCGGTACCCTGATCTACAACCCTAAAAGCGGTGATTTCTCCACCCGTAAGGGGCCGATATTTTCCAACATCATCCTGGCAGATGAGATAAACCGTGCACCTGCTAAAGTCCAGAGTGCCCTGCTCGAAGCCATGCAGGAACGGCAGATCACTATAGGGGACCAGAGCTTCCCTCTCGATGAACCCTTCATGGTCCTGGCCACCCAGAATCCCATTGAGCAGGAAGGAACGTATCCCCTTCCCGAAGCACAGATAGACCGCTTCATGTTCAAGCTGCTTGTAACCTATCCCAGCAAAGCTGAAGAGCAGCAAATTCTGCGGCGCATGACCGGAGCAAAAGAAAATATTCAGGTAAATGGAATTATAACCCCCTCTGATATCAGCCGCATGCGTGACCTGGCTGATTCCATATACCTGGACGAAAAGATCGAGGAATACATCCTCAACCTGGTTGCTGCAACCCGAGATCCCGGGTTGTGCAATCTGGAAATCGGGGATCTTATCCGTTACGGCGCCTCACCCCGCGCCACAATATTCCTGGCCCATGCTGCAAAGGCCAAGGCGCTTCTGGCCGGACGCGGGTATGTCACACCACAGGATATCAAATTCATTGCCCCGGATATTCTGCGCCACAGGATTATTGTCACTTATGAAGCGGAAGCTGAAGAAAAATCCAGCGATGATATTGTGAAACAGATCCTCGACAATGTTGAAGTGCCGTGATCCCGAAAGAACTGACAAAGAAAATCCGCTACATACAGATCTACACCAGCAAGGCGGTAAACGATGTCCTGGCCGGAGAATATCACAGTGTGTTCAAAGGCCAGGGCATGGAATTTGACGAGGTGCGTGCCTATCAACCCGGCGACGACATCAAAACCATAGACTGGAATGTCACGGCCCGCACCGGACTCCCTTATGTGAAACGCTATGTTGAGGAACGGGAGATTACGGTTTTTTTCCTCGTTGATCTTTCCGCCTCAGGCTTTTTCGGCAGCTTAGACAAACTTAAAAATGAGATTGCGGCAGAATTCTGCGCCCTTCTCGCCTTTTCAGCCATCAAGAACAATGACAAAGTCGGCCTCATCGTCTTCACCGACACCATTGAACTGTTCATTCCACCAGCCAAGGGAACCTCACATGTCCTCCGCCTGATCCGCGAACTCCTCTTCTTTGGTCCGGGCAAAAAACGTGTAAGGGCCGGGACCGATATCGCCCTGGCACTGGATTATCTGGGAAGGGTTTTGCATAAACGAGGCGTGGTCTTTTTGGTCTCCGATTTTCTTGATCAGGATTTTGAAAAAACTTTGGGTGTCCTGGCCCGCAGGCATGATCTCATAGCAGTGACTGTCGCGGATCCCCGCGAATGCGCCCTGCCGGATGTTGGGCTAATGGAAATACAGGATGCAGAAACCGGCGCACAAGTGCTTGTTGATACAGGGGACAAAGAAGTACGGCGCAGATATGAAGAGCTCGCCAGGGAGAAAAACGACAAGCTGGCAAGTCTCTTCAAAGGGACCGGGGTTGATCACATCGAGCTCTACACAGACCGCGACTATGTCCTGGACCTCGTGAAGTTTTTCCGGAAAAGAATGAAAAAATGAAATTGGTAAATCCCTATCGTACTATCTTGGTGAACTTTGAGCCCTCCACGGTCAGGTTGTACATCAGTCCCTTGTTGCCGAAGACAAAGCCGACAATGGGATCCTTAATATTATTGGTATACATACATTACAACATCATCTTGCCAAACATGATGCCAAGGATTGCATGGATGATAAGCAGTGCGTGTCTATGGGACTAGAAATTTCCCAACACATAAAAAATATCCAAGAGAAACAGTATTACTTTTTTAGCCCTGCCCCCGGAAGAACCAGCCGATCATGAGCAGTCCCATGGCTGCCACCCAGCTGCCGGCAACCCGGACAGCAATCCTGGCCCAGGGGGGCTTCAGGGATAGGACAAAGGCGGAAACTATAGCAACCAGCACGAAAAGGGCAGCCATAATACCGAGTAGTCCCAGACCCGAGGGTCCGGCTTTAAGGGCTATGCCGTTGAAAAAGCCGTGCATGATGCCGACAGCCAGGGCCAGGACCGTAAAGATATTGTCAGGCATGCGCAGATCGGCAGCGATGAGCGCTCCAAGGAGAAGAAAGGAAATAGCCGGCAATGGGAATGTCGGCGTACCGCTTGCCGAAAGCCCGGCAAATCCACCCAGAAGCCAGGCAAGCGGGAACAAAAAAAGAGCGCGCCTTCCAGGCGCCCTGCCCCGCATGCCGGCGTAGAGTGACATGGCTAAAGCCGGCACCAGGTCTTCGGGTGTCAGCAACAGGTGGCCGATACCGTCATAGACCGGGCCCATGCCGGTGGTCACCAGGTGCGCCGCTGCTTCAGAGGGTTGAAGCAAGGCAGCTGATAACGCTGCCCCTAACAATATCCGCAAGTTATGTAACAAGGATCTTTTCATGCCACCGCCTGCCATAAGAAGACAAACCCCATCGCTGCAATAAAGGCACCCGCTCCGCGCAGGGCCAGCTTACCAGCCGGCCAGCGATGGATCAAACCGATTGTTATACCTATGCCGTGTAAAACTCCAGTGGCAATGACAAACCCCATGCTGTAAAGAAGACCGCTCTGGCCAGCGGGCAACTCGGTACCATGGGCATGGCCGTGAAAAATGGCAAAAAATCCAACCATGACGGCTGCGATGTAAAGTTTAGGTTTTACTTCACCCAAAACCATTGTGCCCAAAAGGATAGCCGATACCGCGATACCTATCTCGATCCCGGGCAGCGGTATACCCAGCAGTCCCATCATGGCGCCCAGCGACATCACCATGGGAAAGGTGACAGGCAGGATCCACAGGGCCGGGTTGCCAAGCTGGGCACCCCAGATACCCACCGCAATCATGGCCAGCACATGGTCAAGCCCTGACCAGGGATGCTCAAGACCGGTGATAAAACCGACTGCCTGACCCTGTTCCACATGGGCCAGGACCGATGCCGGCCAAGCAAGGTAAAGAGCAAACGCCAGGCCCCAAGTAAGAAAGTTCATGTGACCAGAATATTTTTCCATTAAAAAAGTCCTCCAAGCAGTATAACAGTCCTTTGAATTGTCCAGTAAGCACCGAGGCTTCCCACCGTATAGCCGGGCAGGGCCTGGGCCCAGCGCGGCCAGCGGACTTCAAGGGTCTTAAATGACCATGCCAGGGCCAGGGCCAGGAAAACAAAGACCAGCTGGCCAAGCTCCACACCCACGTTAAACCAGAGCAGGGCCCAGGGCAACTCTGCCTTGGGCATGCCGGTGGTGGACAGACCACTGGCAAAACCGAATCCATGCAGCAGCCCAAAGGCAAAGGCTACCAGCCAGGGAAACCTGATGGTCAAACTTGTCTCCCCACGCCGTGAGCGCACAACCTCCGGGCCCAGGAACAGGATGGAGAGGGCAATGGCAGCGTTAAGCGGCGGCAGCGGCGCATGGGCATATCCCAGAGTGGCAATGGCCAGGGTGATTGAGTGCGCCACGGTAAAAGATGTAATGGTTTTTAACAGCATCATCCGGCCCTGCACGATCAGCAGCAACCCCAGGACAAAAAGCAGGTGGTCAATGCCCATCAGGATATGGTGAAAGCCAAGACCCAGATACTCGCCGGCCGTCACATACCAGGGCCGCTCCCCGCGCAGTTCTGCCCAGGGCTTTGTGGGACGGGCCACTGTACTCATCATGGTCCCGTCGAGGCGTTTAAGCCGGATAAATACATCGGTGATGGTGGCTTCGAGCCCGGGGAACCTGATAATTTTCCCTTCTATGCTTTTTCCGCCTGTTGTAATTACCCTGTTAAAAACTATGGCATCAGCCCTGCGCCTTTCCGTCGGCTGTCCTATGGTTTCCCAGTCTTCCGGCAGCTGCAGTTGGGCCGGGTGCGGCCTGCCATAATAAATGGGCGCCCGCCAGATGATGTCATAGCGGTCCGGGGCCAGCTGCTTCATCTCAAGCGATCCGGGCTGGCTTTCATGGGCAGAGACTGTTCCCAAAAGAAATCCGTTGAACAGAAAAATCATGCCAACAAGAATGGACCGCATCATTTGCTCCTTGTTAAAATCTTGTTGTCATCTGCAGAAGACAGCGGCTCTTCGATAATAACCGTGTAGCGTTCCCGGAGTTTTTTATAAGTTTGCTCCTTGAATTCCCTGCGCCGCTTTGCGGCCCATTCCCGTTCAACCTCCACACGCACCTCGGCAAGTTCAGGATCTCGCCCCTCGATTCGATCCCTGACAAACACCAGGTGCAGCCCGTAGCTGGACCATACCGGTCCATTCCATTTCCCCGGTTCAACCTGCAACAGGTCCTTGATAAAAGATTTCCCGAAAAGTTTTTCAATGTCGCTGGCATAATAGAGGCGAAATTCCTTGGGCAGCATGTTCGGATCGCTGAAGGATACGGGGTCTGCTCCAGGGCCGGCTGCAGTGAGTTCTGCCAGCATTTTACGGGCTGCCTCATCCACTCCGGCACCGCGTTTATCACTGTTCAGATAGACCTGCTTGAATGACACCTGCGGCTCCTGGTGGAACGAATACATATGTTCCTCCAGATAGGCTTGCAGCTCCTCATCCGAAGGTGGTGAAAGACCGGCAATATCCTCCATAAGAAGTTCCATCTTCATGCGCAAGCGGCGGCGGATCACGGCATCATCCTGGTCAAGCCCCATGGCAACAGCTTCCCGAAAGGCAATCTCGTCCTCCACCCTATTGTCGATGAGGCCGGAAAGCTCACCATCAGTCGGCGGCCGCTGCCAGGTGCGGACAAAATTCGCCTGCAGGGCATCAATATCACCTTGCGTGATGACAATTTTGTTTTCCTCGTTTCCTGTCGGACCCTTGAAAAATCCAAAAACAAGAAACAGCGCAGCCCCGATGAGCAGAAAGTGCAGTAGAGGATCTTTAAGAAGTTTTTTCATATGGGATTACTCGCAATGAACAACAAAAAACACGAGGATACGGTATTCCGCATCCCCGTGTCAACTTTTGAGGTAAAACCTTTAGATAATAAGCTCTCTAACCCATCTTTCTCAGGAACATATATTCAGTTTAAAGGTTTTTGTTGCTCGCATCTTTAATCTTAGGCTAATTGGGAGTGTTGGAGTATTGGAGTATTGTGTACCCTCACTCCATCACTCCAGTTTTTCCCACTTGACACCTCGAACCCTCGAATCCTTGGAACCTTTTTTCACGGTGTATACCAGATCGGAGCGGTGTAGGCCCTTTCCTGGTGGATTGTCTCCGCACCCTCCGGGATCTCGACACCAAAGCGGAAGGCGTCGTAGACTATCCAGCGCGGTGTAGGGATCTCGATCACCCTTGCGTAGTAAAAGGCCCGCTCCTTTGCATCAAAATCAGGATCGGTCCAGACCGCTCCGAGTTCAGAAGCGCCGATGGAGTTGATCCAGGAAGCATTTTTGATGTCAACGGTATTGCCGACCGGCGGCAGCTTGCCATCACTGTCCGGTTTGCGGTTGTCAGACCAGGCGACATCGTAGACCTTCTCATGTGTCTTGCCGTTGGCGTCAAGCCAGCCCTTGATGATCTGTATGCGATCGAGATTTGCACCGATAGGATCGCGCAGCGAGTAAACCATAAAGGTAGGTGCTTTGCCGCCTTTGTGAGCAGACAGGTCACCGCCCATTGGGACACCTTTCTCATACCCCTGGAAAGCAGGCTGCCGGCTGTTAAGATCCTGGAGTGTGAAATCCCAGCCGCCGAAGAAGCGCACCATCATGCGTGGCCCGGTGGTACCATATACCTCGCGCCGCGCCATGGCGTCAAAGATGGCCTGGCGGGTGTTCTCCTTGGCCCATACTGCTGCAAGGCCCGAAGCGACTGTCTGCCAGCCATCAAATTTACCTTGCTTTGTCTCGGTGAAGGGGTGAAGCATACGCTGGGGAGAAGGCTCTGAACCTGAATGCTTGCCAAAGAAATTATCCTCCTCAGCTGTTGACAGGGCTGTATGGCTGTCCGTGGAACCCACAAGGCCGAACTTATAGGGATTCGTGCCAAGGCGGGCCTCCAGCAGCAAACCGTTTTTCAGCGCCTCGCGACCGTATTCGTACTGCAGCATTTCATTTTTCTTCGCCTCGCTCAGATCCAAATTCCCGGCGTCCCAGGTCTCATAGTTGGCAAATTCATCATCGGGGGAGAGAAACGGATGCGTTTCGCCATCGCCCTTGATCTGGGTGATCTCGTACATCGGTTCCCACCTGGCCCGCTGCTCAACATAGAATGCATCGAGCTTGCGGCCGGTGTACTGCACATCCAAGGGAAACATGATGCCGTTGGAGAGGTTGCCGTTATGGGCGAGCGCCAGCACCGTGCCGCTGGTCTTGGCCTCATAATTTGTCATCCATTTATAGAGTTCCAGGGGGTCGGTGGAGCCGATGGGCTCCTGGGTGGTATATGGCACCACCTGCCCGGCCCTGTCACCATTGTCGCGGAAGATCACGTTGCGGTGCAGGTTGTTACCTGTAACCAGCGAAGTCCACTCAAAGCCGATCAGTGTTGTGAATCTGCCTGGATCGTTATATGTCTCGGCAGCTTCCACCACGTCGTCCCAGACCGATGCATAGATCTTTGAGCCCGGTGAATACATGCCGAGTAATTCAGGATCCACCTTACCCTGTGAAAAGGTGGTGATCAGATCAAGCGCTGTTTCTACAGCGGTCTGGCCGCCGGCCCGCAGCCCCTTTGACCAGCGGGAACCCTGCTCGAACCTGGTAACTTCCGGCGAAGCCGCCGCCAGACCGTTGACCAGGCCCATGCCGTCGGAGTGGTCGGCGATCACCAGCCAGTCGAGCGGGCGGGAAAGTTTCACCGGCTGCCCGGTTGAGGAGATCACCTGCTCCCCGCGGGCAAAGCGGTAGGCATCTTCAAGACCCAGCCGGCAGCCAAACAACCCTGCGTCGACTGAGAGCCCGGTATGCAGATGGGTATCGCCCCAGTATACCTGGCGGGGGAAGCCGCTTTCAGCCCAGGGAGAATAGGGCTTCTGCCCGAACCGTTTTTCCAGGGCTGCCTTGTCTGTATGCATCATGCCGACAGTTTGATCTGCACCATGGGCCAGGACCACACTTAGCAGGAACACCGCGGCGGCGAAAATGAATACATTAATCGTGTTTCCGGGTTTCATTGCTTCCTCCCTCTTATCTTTAACCTTCAGCCTGTCTTTTACGGCGTATACCAGATCGGTGAGGTGTAGGCCCGTTCCTGGGTGATCATTTCCACCTCCGGCGGCAGCGTGATACCAAAACGCTTGGCCTCGTATGCCGTCCAGCGCGGGGTCGGGATCTCGATCACACGGGCATAGTAGACGGCCGGCTGTTTGGGATCGAAGTCCGGGTCCTGCCACACGCTGATCAACTCCGGGTCACCAATGGTGTTGGTCCAGGTGGCTTCAGCCACATTGACCGTATTGCCCACAGACGGCAGCTTGCCGTCCGTGCCAGGTGCCCGCTTATCTGCGTCGCCCCACACCACGTCGTATACTTTTTCCTGCCGTTTACCCCCCTTATCCAGCCAGCCTTTGATGATCTGAATGCGGTCCAGGTTGCCGGACAGGGGATCCTTCAATGCCCCAACCAGGAAGGTCGGCCTTGATTTTCCCTGGGCTGCGGGCGGCAGGTCGCCGCCCATAGGGACGCCTTTTGTATAACCTAGATTGGCAGGCAGGCGAACCATTGCATCCTGGGCCGTGAATTCCCAGCCGCCAAAGAAACGGACCAGCATACGCGGCCCGGTCGTGGCATAGGTTTCCTTGTTCATCATGGCATCAAAAATCGCCTCACGGGTATTTTCCCGCGCCCATACCGCGGCAAGGCCCGCGCCGACCATGTCCCAACTCTCGTATCTGCCGCTCGGTGCCTCAGCCATGGGATGTTTATAACGCTCCGGGCTCGGCTCGGTACCGGAATGCTTGCCAAAGAAATTCTCCTCCTCTGCCGTGGCGAGACCGGTATGACTGTCGGTCGAACCAATCATGCCGAACTTGTAGGGGTTGACGCCAAGTTCACGCTGCAATTGCAGGCCTGTCTGCAGGGCGCTTCGGGCATATTCATACTGCAGCATGTCGCTCTTCTTGGCTACGCTGAGGTCGAGGTTTCCTTTATCCCAGGTCTCATAATCGGCAAACTCGTCATTAGGTGACAGGAACGGGTGCGCTTCACCGTCGCCCTTGATCTGGGTGGCTTCGTAGAGCGGTTCCCACTTGGCCCGGGTCTCGGCATAAGCGCGATCAAACGACTTGCCGGTAAACGTATCAATAATCGGGAACATGATCCCGTTGCTAAGGTTGCCGTTATGCGGGATCGCGAGCACCTGGCCGCCGGTCTTTTCCTCGTAGTGGTTCATCCAGTTCCACAGCTCGCGGGGATTGTCGCTGCCGAGAGGTTTTAGTGTGGTGTACGGTTCAGTGACACTGGCTTTCCCAGCTCCGTCACGATAGACGACCACGCGGTGCAGGTTGTTGCCGCCTGTATTCGACGTCCACTCGTAGCCGATAAATGCCGTGTAGCGCCCAGGATCATTGTATTTTTCTGCTGCCTTAATGGTTTCCTCCCAGGCGGAATGATAGGCCTGGCTGCCCGGAACCGAGGCCAGCGCTTCGGGGAACTTGTTCTGCGAAAAAGCTACGATGATCTCAACAGCAGCCTCCACACCCTTCTGGCCGCCAGCCTGTACCATGTCGTACCAGCGTTTGCCGGTAGGGTCGGCCAGCATCTTGGGATCGCCCGCGTAGAGCCTTGGGAAGAACCCCATGTTGTCTGAATGATCGGCGACAACCAGAAAATCGAGTGGCCGGGACAGCTTCACCCGCAGGCCGGTAGATGAGGTCAGTTCCTCACCGCGTGCAAAGCGGTGGGCGTCTTCCGGATTGAGCCGCGCCCCAAAGGCACCGGCGTCCATGGACATCCCGGTGTGCAGGTGTGTATCGCCCCAGAAGACCTGCGTCGGAAAATCGCGCCCGGCATAAGGCGAGAAATGCTTCTGCGCGGGGAACGAACTTTCGACATCCGAAGTAGGGGCCGGCAGCCCCGGGGAACTTTCGGCATCCGCCGGTGAGGTAAACAGACAAACAGATAAAACCGCCATTGCCAATACACCATAAACAAAAGACTTCATATCAACCTCCTCATTTGTAGGGGATGAGTTTCAAGTATTGAGTTTAGTATGATTCAAAAAGTATTAGGTTTATCTAACAAAAATACTGCATGGTTGCATTAGATTTTTTAGGTATTTCTTCTTACCGCATGAGCTGCTTATTCCCCTGGTTGCGGTAAGGACTGAACTTGTTCTGTTTTTTTCTGGCTGAGCGAAACTAATGCAGGATTGCGCTCAATCAGTTTATCGGTCAGCCTGGTAATATAGTCCGGTCTGTTCAGAAGTTGGGGTTTTCGTTTATGTATTGCTGCAGGTCACAGCAGTTTTCCTTATTCAAAGTATACAGGAATTTTCAGTTCATCATCAAACTGTGCCAAGTCGGTAGGGTTGTCCTTTTGCAGGATAAGGGTCCCCCTCTGGCCCGAGAGAATGCTTTTAAAAGTTATTATGCCTTCAAACCCGACAAAATTTTCCGTCATCCATTCCCCCTTTGCTGATGCATAGCTTGCCGCTATTTTCTTCCCCTGTGCATTAAGCAGAATAACAGGGAAATCCCCTTCAAAAAACCATACGCCGCGGGCCTGTCCTTTTACTTTAAGGGGGGAGGAAATGGTTGCCCCGGGCAGGGGGGAGTCAAGGAGGATGAAATCACTTCGGCAGTTTCCATGCGGCCATATATTGATAAGCTGGAACGCAGAAAGCGACTCTTTGTAATCTGCCCCAAAGCCCTCTGCAGGTGGAGCAGTCTTTCTGCCTGTAAGAATGGCGAAGAGTGGGGTATAAGGAGGGAAGCCGGCCATTGATTTTCCATATGATGAAATAATTTGATCAAGGGCCGTTGATTTGCCGAGAAGCCAGAGATCTTCACTTTCATCACAGGGCAAAAAAGAGCGGACTTCATGCCCGATAGTGAGCCAACCCTGAAAAACTGATGCACCCGCAGCAGTTTTAATTTCCTGCAGCCTGGACTCATCCACAATAAAATATCGTGTTTGCTCCAGGCTGGGAGCAGTTGCCATCGGTTCATCATGCCTGCGAGCCAGATACGTTACAGTGATCAGGCCGTTGCGCACCCTGGCTGAGGGCTGACCGATACGGTCACCAAGCCAAATGGAGTTTTTACCTCTGAATCCCCCGTTTTCATGCAGTGCGGCTGCAAGATAAAAAAATGTGCCGCTGCCCCCGCCCTGATAGGTCAGGAATAGAACAGCATCTTTTTCCTTGTCGTAATTTAGATCGCTATAGAGAGTTTCCCCCATTAACGTGATCTTGATTTTAGAAGCTGAACCCGGGGCTGCTTCCCTTTCTGTAAGGCCGTTTTCAAGCTGCATCCAATCATTTTCAATGAGATAGGCTGCATTTGCAGGCGTATCTGCGGGCGGAGCGTCTGGCAGCGGCGGGCTGTTTTCAGGGCGGGTGCATGAAAAGTTCAGGGTAATGAGCAGAAGGCTTACAATACAAAACAGGAAGTTAAATAAACTTTTCACAGTGATCCATGGAGGTTATTTAAAGTCCACAACCTGGATTTTTTCAGTTCCGGCCTCAATGCTCATGACCCCTTTTCGGGGTATGACAGCCATGGCCATTGCCACCTTTTCTTCTATGGGCATGGCCGACATGGTTTCCATGGCGAAAATCTCTGCCGCTCCGTCTTGAAGCTCGACCTTGAAAATGGATGTCCGGTTATAGAATTGGACATTACGGGTGAAGACGACGATGTTTTTGCTAAAATCAACAGCGGGCAGGATTTCTCCCGGCATAAAGGCCCGCCATACCGTTATGAATGTTTCAGTATCCCCGATATACCCTGCTGCCAGACCCTGCTGCTCTTCAGGCAGCCTGCCAAGTTCTGAGGCAGGATAATCGCCGCTCCATTTCTCAAGCAGGGGGATATTTATCAGGGCCGTATTTGAAGGAGTATTTATTGTGTTGGTTGCTGTGCAGCCGCACATATTAAACGGCACAACCCACAAGAAAAGTAAAAATAGAACGAATTTTAACCCGTACATTATATTCTCCCGATATCTGCCAGCTGGTAACCGCATAATTTTCTCCTCATTTCAATGTTTATACGTATATCTATATAATAATATTTTCCATC
>PKTW01000025.1 GCA_002868955.1 Desulfobulbaceae bacterium | reverse complement strand
TTCAAGAAGCGGTACCCACAACCTGGAGTGGGTGCCGCTTTTTTATGGCGCTTTAAAGAAAGAAAAAAATGGGGAAAAATGAAGAGCACAAAAAAGGGGACTCGACCAATCAGGCTGAATCCCTTGATACTACTATATTTACTAGTGCCTCTTTCCAGCATCCCACGGGACAACAAACTGTATTTTGAGTCCCGTGCGTCTACCAGTTTCACCACTCCGGCGCATAGTTATTTCTTACCGCAACAACTCTTCTCCTGTCAATCTGTATTCAAGTACCACAGGGGATTTCCCATTTTCCCTCAGTAGGATCAATAGCTGAAAGAGGCCTTATGCGTCTGGGGCGGATGTCAAATATATATTCTTCAACCGCACGAAATAATCGAATCCGGACCATAAGGTGAGCAGCAGTGAGACATAAAGGATAATCCGTCCCAGGTCATGCAGAAAAGGGAGAGGCAGAAGACCAAGCGGAAAAATCAGAATGCAAAGCGCGGTGTATTGAAAAACGCTTTTGATCTTGCCCAGGCCGCTTGCTGAAACCACGATCCCGGAGGCTGCAGCCAGGCCCCGCAAACCTGTCACTGCCAGTTCCCTGGAGATAATAAGCAGGCTGACCCAGGCTGGAATCCTGCCCATGGGTATGAGCATGATAAGCGGTGTTGCCACAAGCATCTTATCTGCCAGGGGGTCCATCAACTTGCCCAGGACTGACTCAATGCCATATTTCCTGGCCAGATACCCATCGGCCAAGTCTGTCAAAGCGCCTGAGAGAAAAAGAAAAAAAGCTGCAAGGGCAACAATATTTCCTCTGTCGGGCTGGAGCATGAATAAAAGCACAGGCACTATTGCAAAGCGGCAGGCAGTCAGGATATTAGGAACTGTATAGATGCTTTTCATGTTTTCTAGAGATTTACCTCACTCCCGTGCCAGGGCATTTACCCTGCTTCTGCCATATTCCTGCATTACTTTTTTTACATACTTCTCTGTTTCAGGGATCTTCGGGATGATCCCGTTTTCCAGAATCCTGTTGGGCCCGGCATTATAGGCTGCCAAACCAAGCCGCAGGTCCCCGTCAAAAAGATTTAGCATTTTACGTAGATACCGGCTGCCACCCATTATATTTTCCTTGGCCTCAAATGGGGACCTAACCTGCATTTCCTCTGCCGTTCTGGGCATAAGCTGCATCAAACCCATGGCTCCCTTCTCAGAAACCGCATAAGGGTTGAAACTTGATTCAACCTTAATTACAGCCTTTATCAGTTCAGGGTCGAGCCCGTAACGCTTAGCAGCGTCGTTGATAAATTGTCCGTAACGTCCGTATACAAATGTACTGCGCTGCTCTTCATAGCCGGGCAATTCCTTGTAGCGCGGGTCAGCCGGCACGTTGCTAAAATGCAGCTTCCCGTCTTGATCCACAAAGGAATACATGGCTGCCTCGGCATCCGGGAATGACGACAGTAATACTATCGGGAGGATGAAGAATAACGCCAGCTGCATAAGTGATTATCAAAAATAAAGATGATTATTTTGTCCTTTTCTCCCAGTCGGCAAGAAATTTTTCCATGCCGATGTCCGTGAGCGGATGCTTTGCCAGCTGATCAATGACCTTGAAAGGAATCGTTGCAATATCCGCGCCAATAAGGGCCGCTTCCACCACATGGATAGGATTACGGATACTGGCAACAATAACCTCGGTTTCATAGCCGTAATTGGCATAGATATTCATCATATCACTCACCAGCTCCATGCCGACCTGAGAAATATCATCAAGGCGGCCGACAAACGGGCTAACATACGAGGCTCCAGCCTTGGCAGCCATTAATGCCTGCATAGAAGAAAAGATCAAGGTAACATTGGTCCTGATATTCTCACTGTTTAAAATTTTTACAGCTTTCAAACCCTCAGTGGTCATGGGAATCTTGACCACGATACTCGGATGAAAAGCTGCAAGCTTCCTCCCCTCCTCAACCATACCTTCTGCATCAAGGCTGACAACTTCTCCGTTGACCGGCCCGTCAACAAGTTCACATATCTCCCGCAGCAATTCCTTAAAGGGCCTTTTCTCTTTGGCAATAAGCGAGGGATTCGTGGTGACGCCATCGACCATGCCCAGGGCATGAGCCTTTTTGATCTCATCGATATTTGCCGTATCAATAAAAAATTTCATTCTTCAGCTCCTTTTGTCTTAAGAAACATTTCACAGCATTTATTACTACAAAAATAATACATTTGCTTATCATGATGCAACTGAACTGCTTGCCCCTTCGGGACAAAGGTATGACAGACCGGATCCTCAACCAGGACATCCTGCACCGCCTTGCCGGAAGCGGCAGCTCCCTGATTTTTACCATATACTCCCTTCTTGCGGAGGCCGCTGAGCAGCCGATATAAGATATAAAGAAGGCAGCTGATAATAATTAGACGCAGCGGAGTCATCCTGAGACCTCTTTGTTTTCAGTGGACCAGGAAGTTTCTTGCACCTGTGGGCCCGGGGGCTTCCCGGCTTGCCTTGCCATACATTCCTGCAACATTAGCGCTGATGTTTTATTGAGGATAGGATGTATCAATTCCGGTCCTATTGCCGCTAACGGAAGCAGGACAAAAAGCCGTTTGGCAATTTGAGGATGCGGCAGAATCAATCGGGGGTTACCGCATACCCTGTCACCCCAATAAAGCAGATCCAGATCGACCGATCGGTCCTCAGGCTTGCCTTGCAAATTCCTTTTTCTGCCAAGGCTTGCCTCTACTGCCAACATTTCCGCAAGGAGATCTTCCGGCTGCAGCGATGTCTGCACGCTGCCAACAGCATTAATAAACCAGTTTGTTGATTCCATGCCGACAGGTTCTGATTTGTAGGGTTTCGAAAGGACAAGCAGCTTTACCCCCTTAACTCGACCAAGCCTGGCCCAGGCACGCAGAAGGTTTTCGCGGCGCTTGCCCAGATTGGAACCCAGGCCGATATAGGCGGTAACCATGGCAAGCAGGTCCCTTAAAAGCCCGCCGTATTTATACGTTCGACAGCTTCTGCAAGTCTCTCCTTTGATACTGTCAGTGCCATACGGACATACCCCTCACCAGGTGAGCCAAAACCGTTCCCGGGAGTGGCCACAATACCGCTCTTTTCAAGCAGAAGCGCAGCAAAAGATGCAGAACTATATCCTGAGGGAACCTCAAACCAGACATAGAAGGTAGCCTTGGGAGGTTCCACGTTTATGCCGAGTTTCCGCAAACCACCAATCAGGACATCACGGCGCTCCGTATAGATATCACGCATGTCTGCCAGGCACTGCTGCTCGCCTTCCAGGGCCTCGATACCGGCAACCTGTATAGCCTCAAAAATTCCTGAATCAATATTGCTTTTTATCCTGCCAAGACCATCAATAATCTTTGCATTGCCAGCAGCCCAGCCTATCCTCCAGCCCGTCATATTGTATGTTTTCGACAGTGAATGGAACTCGATGCCAACGTCCATGGCGCCCGGGATCTCAAGGAAACTGGGAGGCACATAACTGTCAAAGGTCATTTCTGAATAAGCAAAATCATGGCAGATCATGATGTTGTGCTTTTCTGCAAAATCAACAACTGTTCTAAAAAACTCCCGGGTTGCCGGGGCAGCGGTAGGGTTGTTGGGGTAGTTCAGAAACATCATCTTGGCTTTGCCCAGTATATCTGCAGGGATCTGGCCCAGATCCGGCAGAAAGCTGTTTTCTTTCAACAGGGGCATTTCATGGGGTATTCCACCTGCAAACAGGGTGGCAATTGCATAAACAGGATAGGCAGGGCTGGGCACCAGGACAACGTCACCGGGGTTGATAAAAGCCAGCGGAATGTGGGCAATGCCCTCCTTTGAACCGATAAGGGATACGACTTCCTGAATTGGTTCAAGATCCACGCCCGCCCGTTTTTTATACCAGCGGCTGACGGCTTTGCGAAACTCATTCATGCCCGTATAGGTTGGATATCTGTGATACTGCGGCTCCCGTGCAGCCTCAGCCAGCTTGTTTATTATATTATCAGGGGTGGGGAGGTCCGGATCACCAACACCAAGATCAATAACATCAACACCGCGGGACCTTGCCTCTGCCTTTTTCCTGTCCAGTTCAGCAAATAGATACGGTGGAAGTTTCTTCAGCCTGTCTGCTTGTTCAATCGTTATCATTTCTTAAATGCCTTCTTATGTTATTGTGATAATAATTCTCGCTTATTCTCGTTTGCAAATTCACACCATCAGGATAGGGATCAGATATTTTATGCATGGTGTGAAATGTATCTACTTAAAACAATAAAACCTGAAAAGGCACGATACGAGCTGGGTAAAGATGCCAGGAAGAGGATGGCTCACTATAGTTAAACCATGTGAGACATCCGATAACGCCGCAGATTTGTCAAGATCGTGTCGTGCCTTTTCAGGTTAGAGGTCCTGCAGCCCGAGGACATCGAACATACTATACAATCCATTGGGCTGCTTCACCACCCATGCTGCAGCCAGGGCTGCGCCGCGGGCAAAGTTGTCCCTGCTGTGGGCCCTGTGCGTTAGTTCAAGCCGCTCGCCGGCCCCGGCAAAATATACGGTATGCTCACCAACAATATCACCGGCCCTGATAGTCTGCAGCCCTATCTCCTTGTCGGTCCGCTCACCGATTATGCCGTGGCGGGCAAATACACCGACATTATCAAGATCGCGCCCAACGGCCCGGGCCATCATTTCACCAAGTTTCATGGCAGTGCCGCTCGGGGCATCTTTTTTCATCCTGTGATGGGCCTCAAAAATTTCCATGTCATAGTCATTTCCCAGGATGGATGCAACCTTGGCAGCCAATTTGAAAAGCACATTGACGCCAACCGCCATATTCGGAGCCTGGACACAGGGGAAATTATTTGATAATTCAGCAAGCTCCTGGAGGTCTTCCGGGCTCAGGCCAGTGGTGCCGATGACCATGGCTCTGTTCTTTTCGGCGGCCTTCCTGGCAATCTGCATGGTAGCTGTATGAAAGGTAAAGTCAACAATGACATCTCCTTGATCGATAACTGCATCAAGCCCGTCGGCAACTTTGACACCGGTTGTGCCGTAGCCCCCCAGTTCGCCAATATCCTTTCCCAGACCAGGACTCTCCGCCCTTTCAAAACCGGCTGCAATCTCTAAGTCCACATGCTCATTGACCATGTAGCCTATGCGCCTGCCCATGCGCCCGGCCGCGCCTGCAATAATGACTTTTGTCATACCATTCTCCTCATTTCCATAAACAACTGACTGTCAAATCACCGTATAAGAGCCCTGCTCTAACGCAGGTTATATAAGGCCGTAATCAGAAAGGGCAGTCTTTAACCTGGACAATGTATCATCATTCATCGGGTAAAGCGGCAGGCGTGGCGTACCGGACGTTATCTTTCCCATCAATTCCAGTGTTTTTTTTGCCGGCACAGGGTTTGTATCATAAAACATTGCCTGCATGAGTGGGAAAAGCTTGTAATGCAGCTGCTTTGCCTTCGTCAAATCTCCTGCGAGGGCAGCGTCCATCATTTGTGCCATATCCTTTGGCGCCACATTCGACGTAACTGAGATTACCCCTGTTCCACCTATCAATACCGTGGGCATAGAAGTAAAATCATCGCCTGAAAGTACGGCAAAATCCTGCGGGCAAAGCCTGATTACCTCGCTGATCTGGTTCAGGTCGCCTGATGCTTCCTTTATACCAACGACAGCATCAATTTCAGCAAGTCTTGCAACAGTCTGGGGCATGATATTAGAACTGGTTCTGCTCGGGACGTTGTACAGGATTATCGGGATATCCACAGCTTCTGCCACGGCTTTATAGTGATAGTATAATCCTTCCTGGGAAGGTTTATTGTAATATGGTGATACCATTAGCACTCCGTCTGCCCCAGCCTGCTTAGCATACCTCGTAAGATCTATAGCCTCGGATGTGCTGTTTGAACCTGAGCCTGCCAAAACAGGGACCCGGCCGTTGACTGTCTTAACCGTTAATTCCACCACTCGGTGATGCTCTTGATGGCTCATGGTGGCTGACTCGCCGGTAGTGCCACAGGGAACGATGCCACGGGTTCCGTTTGCAATATGAAATTCGATAAGATCAATCAGTCCCTGTTCATCAAGCTGCCCATCGATAAAGGGCGTGATAATTGCCACGAAAGCTCCTCGGAAAATACTCATCCTTTCACTCCTCCTTCAGACATTGTTTGGACTTTATATATTCTTTGAAAAAATTACCTTAGCGGTTCAAATTGTTTTTTTCCAGTATAATCACAAGCCAGGATCAATCTTATTCTTGCAATGCCTCAGGGCCCATTTCCCCTTCATAAGTTTCATGGGCCGGGCCTTCCAGAAAAATTCCGGCTGCAAGGTCAAGCCGTCTTTCACTTCCTTCTAACCTTATAGAAAAATGAATAGTCAACTTTTCGCCTCCGGAAGTAATAACCGTAACAGGTGGATTGGCCTGCTCCAGCAGAACAGCTATCAATGCCGATGCAACAGCACCTGTGCCGCAGGCCATGGTCTCCCCCTCCACTCCACGTTCATAAGTCCTGACCATCAATGTATCACCGGCTAGCACCTGGGTAAAATTCGCATTGGTTCCTGCAGGCTGAAACATTTCATGGAAGCGCACCTTCCTGCCCCAGTCAGCTACCGGGACCATACCTGCATCGTTAACCAATAGCACAGTATGCGGCACACCGGTATTAATGAAGTGCAAAGTCTGTTCGACGCTCCCTAGGGATACAGGGATATTTAAACGTAAATCCTCCGGGGCGGTTAAACGTATCTTGACTGACTCTCCCCCCGCACTGAGGACAAAAGCCTCGATCTCACCGGCGGTCGTCTCAAATCGCATGGCTGCAGGCGCAATATCTTTTTCATAGGCAAACCTGGCAGCACATCTTGCACCATTGCCACACATCTCGGCCCTGCTCCCATCAGCATTGTAAAACTGCCAGCGGAAATCAGCTTTCTCGGAATTCTCAATCAGGATCAAGCCATCTGCACCAACCGAAAATCTTCTTCTGCAGACAAGACGGGCAAATTCAGACTGGTCAGACTCAGGAATAAATGGTTCCCGATGGTCAATAATGATAAAATCATTGCCTGTTCCGCTCAACTTGGCAAAAGGTATTGGATATTTGAAGACCTGTGTATTCATTGCTCGTGCAAAAAACGCTTTATTGCTTTCTCACCCCTATTCCAGAAAATCAGGAATGGATTCATCCCGGATTAACGTTTCGTAATTTTCCCGCGCACGGATAACATGAAACTGGTCATCCTTGACCAGGACCTCCGCCGCCCGTGGCCGGGAATTATAATTGGAAGACATGGTAAACCCATAGGCTCCGCTTGTCATGAGCGCCAAAAGGTCCCCCTGTTCAAATAACGGCAACTCACGGTCCCTGGCCAGAAAATCACCGGTTTCGCAGATCGGGCCAACGACATCCGCAATTTGTAAAGACCCAGCAGCTTTCTTTCCTGACGCACTGAGTACCGGCAGAATATCATGATGGGCACCATACAGGCTTGGCCGTGCCAGATCATTCATGGCTGCATCCACAATAATGAAATTCTTTGTCTCCGTCTTTTTGGTATAAAGAACCTTGCTTACAAGAATCCCCGCGTTACTGACTATAACCCGCCCGGGTTCCAGTATCAAAGTGCACTCCAACCCGGTCATCTCCTTTTTCAGGGCCCTGGCATACTCCTGGGGATGGGGTGGTTTTTCATCCTGGTAGCGCACACCAAGTCCACCGCCCAGGTCCAGATAATCTATTGAAATGTCAAGCGCTTCCAACCGTTTAACAAACAACTTCACCTTGTGCAGCGCTTCTGTAAACGGCGAGATCTCTGTAAGCTGGGAGCCGATATGGCAACTCACACCCATGATCTTGATATGGGACATATCCCTGGCACGCAGGTAAACCTTTTCAGCCTGCTCAATGGGAATCCCAAACTTGTTTTTTGCCATGCCGGTGGATATATAGGCGTGAGTCTTCGGATCCACATCCGGGTTTATCCGAAAAGAGACAGGGGCTACAAGCTCCTGTTCACGGGCTACCTGCTGCAGTTTTTCCAGTTCCTGTTCAGATTCAACGTTAAACATCAGGATGCCTGACACGAGCCCGTAGCGCAGTTCCTCTTCCGTCTTGCCGACACCTGAATAGATTATCCGGCGCGGATCCACACCGGCTTTCAGAGATCTGTATAGTTCCCCGCCTGATACAATATCTGCCCCCCCGCCAAGGGTTGAAAAAAGACGCAGAATCGCGAGGTTGGAACAGGCTTTGACTGCAAAGCAGGTCATGTGTGGCAGTTCCCCGAAACTTTTGTCAAAGGTGTTAAAATGGTGCGTGAGTGTTGCACTGCTGTAAAGATAAAAAGGCGTGCCGACAGCCTTGGCAATGTCAGCTATTGCAACAGACTCACAGTACAACTCATTGTCTTTGTAAATAAAATGATGCATTTGTTCTCTATAACTCTTTAATTTAAAAATTGTACCGCCTTCACCGCAAGTCGATAACCTCTTCCTCGGAAGGTAAACTCTCATTAACCGGTTGCGCCGTATCAAAAGAGGTCACCGTATAGAACAACTTCCTGCCATTCACCCTGGTCTGGTCAATATACTCATTCTGGTCTGGTCCCACTTCGGCAATTAACAGGGCCAGAACAGTGTCCTCGTCCCTGCGATAGATCCGATACCCCGCCAGATCATCGCCTGCGACCGCCTGCCAAACAAGCTTAACTCCGGCAGGTATTGCCACAACCACCAGATGCTGTGGCTGTGGGGGTGGGCTCAGATCGCGGGGTACCCCGGATACCTCCTGACTGGCAGCTCCTGCCTGCAAGGTATCATCATATGCAACCAATGCAAGCACCTTATATGAATAAGGCTCTGCATTTATCAATCCGGCATCAATAAATCCCGGCTCCTGAACCGGTTCCCCACGGGGGGCAAAATCTTCTTTGCCGCTCCTGCGATAAACCTGGTACAGGACTGAATGCTCAAGAGGCTTCTCCTTGATGTTTTCCGTCACCGGGGCCCAGCTTAAGACAAGGCTCCTGTCGCCAGCCTCAACCTGCAATTCCTGGGGAGCCTTAGGAGGAACACCCCGGACAAACGAAACAACATTAGAATCACCGCTTGAATACCACCAGCCGGCCCGCGAACGGACCTTATAAAGGTAACGGTAACCGTTTTGCAGGTTTCCCTCTGTATATGCAGCGGCTCTGCCATCGCCTGAAGCAGGCAAACGACCTCCGCCAATTTCTACCGGCTCTTCAAACTGAACCGGACATCCCCGGCAAAATTCCTCTTCAGGGATAGCGGCCCGAAATATCTCAAAACTTTCTATGGCCTGAAGCACATCGCCATTTTCCATTTTCGTCGGATAACTCCACTTCAGCGCCACGCCGTATTCATCAAGAGTATAATGCAGATCACTTATACTCACGGGTACGAGCTTCTGAGGAGGAACCAACGGGGTCTTTTTGCCGCAGCCCGACAACAACGTTATGAGCAATATGGCAGACACTGCTGTAAAGCCGCGATAGTTCATATTCCAAGATCAGTCTCAGCCTTCTCAAGTGCCAGCATTACCGCGGTGCCTGCTGTTCCACCAGAGGCAGTGCGGCTGTTGACTGAGCCTTCGACACTTAAAACTTCGAAAACCTCTTCTGCAATAGCAGCGCTGAATACCTGCAGTTCCTCCAGGGTCAGATCGGTGAGCTCCTTACCATTTGCAATGCAGTAGGCCACGGCCTGGCCGACAATGGCGTGGGCCTGCCGAAAAGGAATATTCTTTCGTACCAGGTACTCGGCCAGATCGGTTGCGGTTATAAATCCCTCTTGCGTAGCATGGAGCAGAATTTCCCGGTTGAAAGAAAGACCGGACAAAAGTTCAACCATCACTGCCAATGACTGGCTCACGGTATCCACCGAATCAAAAACCGGCTCCTTATCTTCCTGGAGATCCCGGTTGTAGGACATTGGCAAACCCTTGAGCACAGTCAGAAGAGCCATGAGATTGCCAACCACCCTCCCGCTCTTGCCCCGGATAAGTTCCGGCATGTCAGGGTTCTTTTTCTGTGGCATGATGCTACTCCCCGTACAGAACCGGTCTGCAATCTCGACAAAATTAAACTCCTGACTGGCCCATAAAACCAGTTCTTCAGAGAACCTGCTCAGGTGGATCTGTATCAAGCCGCAGGCGGCAAGAAATTCAACCATAAAATCCCGGTCACTCACAGCATCCATGGAGTTGGCGCTAACTGCGGTGAAGCCAAGTTCCCGTGCAACAAAGTCCCTGTCAATAGGCAGACTCGTCCCGGCTAGGGCGCCGCTGCCCAACGGCAATACATTGATCCGTTTCAAGCAGTCGTTCAAACGGGCCTTATCCCGAGAAAACATCTCATAGTAAGCCAGCAGGTGATGCGAAAGTAGAACAGGCTGAGCCCTCTGCAAATGGGTATATCCCGGCATCATGACGCCCATATATTCCCGCGCCAGGGCAACGAATCCTTTCTGCAGATCTGCGAGGAGTGCAATAAGATGCTGGCTTTCATCCCGGAGATAAAGCCGCATATCGAGTGCGACCTGGTCGTTCCGGCTCCGGGCCGTATGGAGTTTCTCCCCTGCCTGGCCCACTTTTTCCACCAGGGTTTTTTCAATATTCATATGAATGTCCTCCAGTTCCGACCGGAAGACAAAGGTATTGCTTGCAATCTCAGATTCGATCTCCATCAATCCACCCAGTATCTGCTCAAGCTCCGCCCCGCTGAGCAGTCCGGTTTTGGCAAGCATCTTAGCATGGGCCCTGCTGCCGGCAATATCATACCGATAGAGCCGCATATCAAAATGGACTGAGGCACTAAATGTTTCAGCTGCTGGTGCGGTCTTTTCTGTAAACCGGCCGCCCCACGGTTTATCTGTTCCTGCTTTTTTTTTCATTTTTTCTTTAAGGCTGCAATCTGTAAACGCAGGGCATTGAGCTTGATAAAACCTGCTGCATCGGCCTGGTTGTATACCTCATCCTCTTCAAAAGTTGCAAAACTTTCCTGGTACAGCGACTGATCAGACTTGCGTCCCACTGGCATACAGTTACCCTTGTACAACTTGAGCCGAACTGTGCCGCTGACAGTTGCCTGGGCTTCATCCATGGTTTTCTGCAGCAGCTGCATTTCGGGAGAAAACCAGAAACCATTATAAACCAGTTCTGAATAACGGGCCACCAGGCTATCCCGGATACGCATAACCTCCCGGTCCATGGTAATCGTCTCTAGGTCCCGGTGAGCTGTACGCAGGATCGTGCCTCCGGGAGTTTCATATACCCCGCGAGACTTCATACCCACAAAACGATTCTCCACCATATCAAGCCTTCCGATACCGTTTTCACCGCCCAGCCTGTTCAACATCTGGAAAAGATCCCCCGGCGAAAGACTTCTGCTGTTAATGGCAACAGGATTTCCCTGCACAAAATCAAGCTCCACATAGCTCGGGGTATCCGGAGCATCCTCTGGAGCTCTCGTCATTTTGAACATGAAGGGGTCCGGTTCATTCCAGGGATCTTCGAGAATGCCTCCTTCAAAGCTGATATGCAGCAGGTTCTCATCCGAACTGTAGGGCTTCTCCCTGGTCACCGGCACGGGTATATTATGCTCCTGGGCATAGCTTATCAGACGGGTTCTTGAATTCAAATCCCATAAGCGCCAAGGCGCTATGATCTTCAGGTGGGGATTCAGGGCCATATAGGTCAATTCAAAACGCACCTGGTCATTCCCCTTGCCGGTGGCACCGTGGCTGACCGCATCAGCCCCTTCAGCTGCGGCCACCCTGACCTGTTCCCTGGCAATAAGCGGCCGGGCCAGAGATGTTCCCAGAAGATAGGAGCCCTCATAAATGGCATTGGCCCGAAAGGCAGGAAAAATAAAATCTTTGACAAAAGTCTCTTTCAGGTCCGCGATGACCACCTTGACAGCACCTGTTGCCATCCCCTTTTCCCGGACAGCATTCCAGTCTTCATCCTGGCCCAGGTCAGCTGCAAAGGCCACAACCGGGCACTGGTAATTTTCCTGCAGCCATTTCAGAATGACTGAGGTGTCAAGGCCTCCTGAATAGGCAAGAACTATCTTGTTAATTGTCATGAATTATCACCTGCAAAATCATTTACTCCAAAGATTACTTACAAAAATATTTTCCTTAAAGGAATGGCAGCGCGGAAATTACTTTCTCTTGGGAATTACTAGAAATCTCTATCTTTTTTATATTAGGGTTCCACGCCGCCAATCAGTTTTTCAAGGCTTGGCAAAAGCACTTGTTAGGCAATATGTTTTTCAAGTATAGCCTTATGAATATGAAGCTTATTTTCTGCCTGGTCAATGGCAACACACTGCGGTCCTTCCAAAACATCTTCGGATATCTCTTCCTCGCGGTGGGCGGGGAGACAATGTAGCACGATACAGTCCGGCTTGGCATTGCGTAAAAGCTCCGCATCCACCTGAAACCCCCGGAACACATGCAATCGTTTCTGTTGTTCGCTTTCCTGGCCCATGCTGGCCCAGACATCAGTATTGATGACATCAGCCCCCTGGACAGCTTCAACAGGATCATGTACCACAGTGATCCGAGCACCTGCCTCCTGCTGGGCCTCCTGTAAAATATCCGCCCGGGGTTCATAGCCTTGCGGGCAGGCAAGAACCAGCTCGAAATCCAACCTGGCTGCTGCCTGCACCCAGGAATTGGCCATATTGTTTCCATCCCCGACCCAGACGACTTTCAGGTTTTTCAGTTGCCCTTTCTTTTCTATAACCGTCATCACGTCGCTTAATACCTGACAGGGGTGAAAGAGGTCTGTCAGGGCATTAATAACCGGAATCGTTGCGTAGCGGGCAAGTTCACTCACCACTTCCTGACCGAAAGTACGGACCACCAAACCATCCACATACCGAGACATCACCAGGGCCGTATCCTTCAACGGCTCACTTCTGGCAAGTTGAGTTTCTTTTGCAGACAGGAAGATGACCTGGCCTCCCAGACCATAGGTGGCTGCCTCAAAGGAAACCCTTGTCCTGGTCGAAGCCTTTTCAAATATAAGGGCAATGGTTTTGCCGGCCAATTGCGTATGCCTTATGGAGGCAGCAGATTCCTGTTTCAGGACAATAGCCCTGTCAATGTACGCAAACAGCTCGTCTCTGGTAAAGTCACTGAGCCGTAATAAATGTATTGCCATGGTCCTACTCTCATAAATAGTTAAGGCCCAATTCCCGCCATAATAGGTTCATAGTAAAGACGGACAAATTGAGCCAAATTAAAAAATTTACTAGATGGCAGTGGTTTTGAAAAGTTTTTTTTACCTGCAAATGGAAATTATATCAATATGTTTTTTGCGTTAACTCCTGCCAGAATTGGGCATTACAGGGTTGATTATAGAAAAATTCAGACAAGCTCAGATAAAACCTGGTCAAGAGCATTAATGAGAATGTCTATCTCATCCCGGCTGACAATCAGTGGAGGAATAAACCGCAGCACCGCATTCCCGGCAAAGTTGATGAGTAGGCCCCGCTCAAAAAGCTTCTGCACAATAGCCTGCCCCTGCTCTATCCCGGCCTGGGTGAGAATCAGTCCCTGAATTAACCCCAAACCTCTCTGTCCCTGGGCAAACTTCGGGTGCTTGTCTGCCAGGCCGGAGAGTTTTTCAGCAAGGTACTCGCCTTTTCTGCGGACCTCGGCAAAGAAACCTTCAGCCAGCATAACCCTCATGGTAGCTACTGCAGCAGCCGCTGCTACAGGGTTACCGCCAAAGGTGGAGGCATGGGACCCGACAGTAAAAGAGGCTGCAATCTTATCAGTCGTCAGCATGGCCCCTATGGGCAATCCATTGGCCAGGGCCTTGGCCGAGGTGAGGATATCCGGAACCACTCCCAGCTGTTCATAGGCGAACAGCGTGCCGGTCCTGCCAATACCAGTCTGCACCTCGTCAAAAATAAGGAGCAGCGCGTTGTCGTCACAGAGCCGACGAATTCTTCCCAGGTATTCTTTCTCCAGCGGCCGCACTCCGCTTTCTCCCTGCAGGGGCTCGCAAAGAATCGCGCAGGTCCGGGAGGAAATAAGCTTTTCCAGAGCCGCTATTTCGCCGAATTCTGCATGCAGAAAGCCGGCAGGCAGGGGTTCGAAACCCTGGTGGAATTTCGGCTGTCCGGTGGCGGCCACCGTGGCCAGGGTCCGACCGTGGAAGGACCCCGAAAGTGAGATGATCTCAAACTTATCCCCACCACTGTTTTTCCGTGCCAGTTTTATCGCAGCTTCGTTGGCCTCTGCCCCACTGTTGCCAAAGAATACACGGTCAGCAAAAGAATGTGCCACGAGAAGCTCCGCAAGCTCTGTTTGAGGCTGGGTGTGGAAAAGGTTTGAGACATGGACCAATTTGGAGGCCTGCGCGCAAATTGCCCTGGTAACCTCGGGATAGCAATGCCCCAGGCTGCAGACAGCTATTCCCGCAAGAAAATCAAGATACTTTTGGCCGTCTGCATCTTCCAGCACACACCCCTGTCCTTTCACAAGAACGGTTGGAAACCTGTTATACGTTGCGATAAACACCTCATTGCTCCTTGCTATCCAACTGCTGTTACCCCCGCTCATAACACTATCTCCGTACCGACCCCCTCGTGGGTGAACATTTCCAGCAGAATTGCGTGCTCCACCCGTCCATCAAGGATGTGAGTCTTGGCAACTCCTGCTATTAGAGCCGATTGACAACACTTGACCTTGGGGATCATGCCGCCTGCTATGGCACCAGATGCCAGGAGTTCGTCCGCTTCCTGGCTGCTCAATGATCCCACCAGCCTGGAATCCTTATCAAGCACACCCGCAACATCAGTTAGCAGGATAAGCTTTGCCGCCTTAAGGTGGCCTGCCACTGCCCCGGCAACCAGGTCAGCGTTGATGTTGTAGGAGAAATTGTCCTCTCCTACGCCCACCGGCGCGATAACAGGAATAAAATCCTGTACCTGTATGGTCTGCAGGATATCAGGATTGACCTTTGTCACTTCTCCCACCCGGCCAAGATCGATCAACTCGGGCGGGGCATCTTTGGCCTGGCTTTTCTGTATTGTCATCTTCCTTGCCCTGATCAGGTCTCCATCCCTGCCCGACAGACCGACGGCCTTGCCGCCATGGTGGTTGATCAATCCGACTATTTCCTTGTTGACCTTGCCCACCAGCACCATTTCCACGACATCCATGGTTTCCGTATCAGTAACCCGCATTCCCTCAACGTAGCTGGGCTTGATCTGCATCCTGCCCAGAACCTTGTTGATCTGGGGTCCGCCGCCATGCACGATCACGGGATTTATGCCGATATATTTCATCAGGATGATATCCAGGGCGAAGTTCTTTTTCAATTCCTCGTCCACCATGGCATGTCCGCCATATTTGATCACCACTGTCTTATTGTAGAATGCCCTGATGTATGGCAGGGATTCTATCAAAATTTTTGCCTTTTCTATGGATTCTTTCATTGTACTCACCGTGCAACTTCGAACAGTTATGGTTTTGCTTTAATATCAGCCAACCATCTTAATGATTCCTTGATGTTATGTAAAGGTCTCTTTGCTTTCAACCACCACTGCAGGCACTTTACAATCTCTTCAACAAAAAGTATGCTCACAGCATTGGACTCAAAATCATTCGGCAAGAATGTTATTTTGGAAAAACCACATAAAATCTATCGAGCAGGCATACCAGTATGCGGTTATTAACCTTTTTCATAAGTCTTATTTGCGCTTTCTGCTGGACTTCCGGCGCCATGAGCCAGGAAGAAACGGAGAGTACCAAACCTATCCAGATTGAAGCTGACCGCATGGAGACATCCCAAGAGAATGGTGACGTTTTATTCTCCGGCAATGTCCAGGCGAAACAGGGTGACCTCAATATCCAGGCAGACGAGATGACAGTACTGTATTCCAAGGTCGGCTCCCGGCAAGATGCTTTTGCGGGGACAGCTGAGAACCTGACCCGGAAAATTGAAAAAATCATGGCAAAAGGTAATGTTAAAATTGTTCAGGGCAACTGGGTTGCTGCGGGAGAGACCATGGATTTCAATGCTGATGACAGAATCGTCATCCTTGCTGGAAATGCCAAGGCCTGGCAGGACAAGAACATGGTCAGTGGAGAAAAAATCGTCCTGTACCTTGATGAGGGGAAAAGCGTCGTGGAAAGGAGCTCCCTTGAGGGCGAAAGGGTCAAGGCATTTATCTACCCGTCCTCACAGGGAAAAAAGGAACCCGAAAACCCTTAGGAGTATTAAAAGCTCTTGGAGTTGGAGAAAGTATGGCACTTTTGGAAGCCAGGGAATTAGCAAAGCAATACCATAAGCGCAGAGTAGTTGATGGAGTCAGCTTGCAGGTTGAAAACGGTTCCGTTGTCGGTCTGCTCGGCCCCAACGGTGCAGGTAAAACTACCTCGTTTTATATGATTGCCGGCTTTGTAAGGCCGACATCAGGCAAGGTGCTCCTCGCTGATGAGGATATCACAGGTTTGCCTATCCATAAAAGGGCTAAAAGGGGAATATCTTATCTTGCCCAGGAACCGTCAGTGTTCAAGAAACTTACCGTGGAGGAAAATATCAGGATCGTGCTTGAGCCCCTGGGTTTGGAGAAAGATGAAATCGACTACCGGATCAATAGCCTCCTCGAAGATATGAAAATTCAAGCACTTGCCGGCAACAAGGCCAATACCCTTTCCGGTGGCGAAAGACGTCGCGTCGAAATCATGCGGGCCCTGGCCATTAAGCCGCGGTTTATTTTACTTGATGAACCCTTTGCCGGCATCGACCCTCTCTCAGTTGCAGATCTGCAGCAGATAATTATCGAGCTCAAAAACAAAGGGCTTGGGGTCCTCATTTCAGACCATAATGTGCGTGAGACCCTGTCGGTCTGCGACTATGCTTATATTATAAGCAAAGGCAAAATTTTTACCAGCGGCAGCGCAGCAGAAATAGTCAAAAATGAAGAAGCCAGAAAAATCTATTTGGGCGAAAATTTCGCAATATGATATAATGGGCTTGCATGCAAAAAAGGTACCAACAATTTCATTTTTGCATTATATTATTAAACCTGTGTACTGGTAAAAATGATCTTACTGGAAAACCGTATGTTTCAACCTAGTACGAATTCAGAAAAAGGCTGCAGCCGAATATGTCTCTTGCTTTAAAACAACAGCTCAAATTAACGCAGCAACTGCTGATGACCCCCCAGCTTCAGCAGGCTATCAAACTGTTGCAGCTTTCGAGGCTTGAGCTTGCAGACACTATCCGCATGGAAATTGAACAGAATCCTCTGCTTGAGGAGATCAGCCCGGCTGATGCTGATTATGAAATCAACGAGAACTCTTTGTCTGCCACAGAAGAAACACCAGATACGCCGGAGCCGGAAAGAACCGGTGAAGTCAACATGGACGATGTTTCCTCCATGCAGGAAATAAACTGGGAAGATGATTATGCCAATTATTATGATGCCGGGTTTTCATTCTCTAAAGAAACTCCTGAGCGCAACCGCTTAACCCAGATTGATTTTCTCACCAAAAAGACAAATCTCCAGTCGCATCTCCAATGGCAGCTTTCGTTTTCGGAAATGACCAATGTACTTGAGGATACCTGTCTTTTCGTTATCGGCAATTTGAACCAGAACGGCTTTCTCGAGGTAACCGTTGAGGGCATCACCAGAGAAGTTGGCTGCGATGAAGACACTGCAATCCATGCCATTACTATCATCCAGGAGATGGATCCGCCAGGTGTGGCAGCCACTGATGTCCAAGAGTCATTACTGCTGCAGTTGAAACGCCTTGATCTCGAAGAATCCCTGGCCGCAGAAATAATCAAGGAGCATCTGCACAGCCTGGAACTGAAGAATTATGGCGACATTGCAAAAGCCTGCAAGAGACCGATCAAGGAAGTACTAGCTGCCATAGAAATTATCACCCGTCTCAATCCCTTTCCCGGGGAGCAATACGCTGAGCGTGATGTACACTATATTATCCCGGATGTCTTCGTTCACAAGGTAGGGGATGATTACCTTATAGTTTTAAACGATGAGGGTTTGCCTCGCCTGAAAGTATCCTCCGCCTACGAGGAAATTATAGCTGGCGATACAAACGCATCAACAGAGACAAAGGTCTACATCAAGGAAAAACTTCGGGATGCGATGTGGCTCATCAAAAGTATGCAGCAGCGGCAACGCACAATATACAAGGTAGTGGATAGTTTGCTCAAGTTCCAGAAAGACTTTTTTGAAAAGGGAGTACAACACCTGAAGCCTCTTGTCTTGCGCGATGTGGCTGAAGACATTGGGATGCACGAATCAACAGTCAGCCGCGTGACCAACAACAAGTATATGCATACCCCGCAAGGCATATTTGAGCTCAAATACTTCTTTTCCACTGCCCTTCCCCAGCTAGACGGGGATTCTCTGGCAGCCGAGAGCATCAGGCAGCGCATTAAAGATATGATTAAAAATGAGCCACCTGAAAAACCGCTGACTGACAACGCCATTTCCAAGATCCTGGCCCAGAAAAACATTAAAATCGCCCGCCGCACAGTTGCCAAGTACCGCGAACAACTTGGGATTTTGCCTGTCAAGCACAGACGCCAACCAAAAATGTAAGCCTCCTGCCTTAATCCAGTAGCTGTTGACGACACCCTTATGCACGAAAGACCCCTGCGGTATTAGTATCCTCTGCCGGGCGGGCTTCAAGGTAATCTACATTTTTATTGCCAAAAAAAAACCTGCAACGCCTCATCAATAACGATTTTGGCCTGGTTACAGCATTTTTTTCACGGATTGAAGCTCCTCGAGGCAGATAAGCAGAGAATCCGAGCCACGGGGAATGCGCTCGCTGTCCCAGTTCCTGTCCTAAAGGGAACTGACCGAAACTCTGCCCTTTCCCAGCCCTGAAACCTTGAGGATGGCGCCGTTGTTTATTTTTATTGATCTGAATTCCTTGATCTCCAGCTCCAGAAAATAAAGCACGAGACAACGTAGAACGATTAGATGGCTCACCAGCAGCAGATTTTGCCTCTGCACTCCCGCCAATATCCGGTTCATGGCACCTACTGCCCTTTTTTGAACCTGCGCCAGAGTCTCGCACCCTGGCTGGTTAAACGATTGAGGTGTAGAAAGCCAGGTAGGATATTGCGCACCATATTGTTGTCTGATTTCATCTTTTGTCAAGCCGTCCCAGTGTGGGATTTTGATTTCATCGAATTCTGCAAGGCTAAAGACTTGTATATTGAGCAGCGATCCGATAATTTCAGCTGACTGCAGGGTCCGTTTTGCCGGGCCGCAATATATGGCTGCAATATTTTCATCATGCAAACGCTCCCCCACCTGCCGCATCTGCTCGATGCCTTTGGCATGTAGTCTTTCGCCGGTTCTGCCGACAAAGCGGTTTTCTAAATTGGCAGGTGTGATGCCGTGGCGGACGAGATAAATTGATGGCATG
>PKTW01000159.1 GCA_002868955.1 Desulfobulbaceae bacterium | reverse complement strand
ATGCCTTTGGCATGTAGTCTTTCGCCGGTTCTGCCGACAAAGCGGTTTTCTAAATTGGCAGGTGTGATGCCGTGGCGGACGAGATAAATTGATGGCATGGGTAAATTTTAGTGCCTAAAATTTAAGGTTTCTAGGTTTCTAGGGGTCAAGGTTAAAGACCAAGATTTGAGGACAAAGAAAAAGGGTGGACAGCAAGGTGACAGGGTGCAGGAAGTAAGAAAATGTGCAAACTGTTTTAGGGTGTGACAATGATAATTCCCAGGAACTGTTTATTTCTTAAAACCTCGACCCCTTGAAACCTCGAAACCTTGACCCTTTCTTTCCCCTACTGCTCCCTTATCAGATTCAACAACTCCTCAACTGATATTTTGCTGCTTATTCCAGTATCAGCAAGGAGGCTGTTTGCCAGATCCCTTTTTTCCCGGTGCAGCCTGACAATCTTTTCTTCAATAGTATGCTTGGTGATAAGCCTGTAAATGGTGACTGGTCGTTCCTGGCCGATCCTGTGAGCCCGGTCTGACGCCTGGTCCTCCACAGCCGGATTCCACCAGGGATCCATGTGGATAACGTAGTCTGCAGCAGTCAGATTAAGACCCAGCCCACCGGCCTTGAGGCTGATGAGGAACAGATCTCCCTGGCCCGCCTGAAAGGCCTCCACTTCCTTTTGTCGCTGTTTCACGGGTGTGGCCCCATCAAGATAACGGTATTCTATCTTTTTTTTATCGAGAAACGCGCGGATAATCCGTAAATGCCCCACAAATTGGCTGAACACCAGGGCTTTATGCCTGTTTTCCAGCAATTCATCAACCACCTTCTCAAAAAGAAGCAGTTTTGAACTCTCAATGTCAGAATCAGGCATAACCAGCTTCGGGTTGCAGCAGGCTCTGCGCAGCTTCATTATCTCTGCAAGAATTTTGACAGCATATCCCTTGCCATTCTTTTTTACGACAGACACCCCATTTATGATTTTTCCTGGTCTCGCAGGCAGGTTCCTGTCAACTGTAAGGTTTTCGAGAGCATGACGCCGCATGGACTCATACAATGCAAGCTCATTATCATTCATTTCCACCTGCAGGGTGATTTCCGTGCGCGGCGGCAGCTCCTCCAGTACCTGTGCCTTGCTGCGCCTCAATATGAAAGGCCGGATAAGCTTCTTCAGTTTTCTCCTGGCTGTCTTGTCCCCGTGACGCTCGATGGGGATGGCAAAGCGTTGATTAAAACTTTGCAGAGAACCCAAAAGGCCCGGTATAATGAAATTAAAGAGGTTCCATAACTCACCGAGATGGTTTTCAATCGGTGTCCCTGTGGTCAGGAGCTTAAATCTTCCATTAAGTGACATTGCAGCACGAGAACGCTTGGTTTCCATATTTTTTATGGCCTGTGCCTCATCAAGGACAATAACCTGCCAGTCTATTGCGGCCAGGAGCTTTGCCTCCTGCTGCAGGAGGGTATAGCTTGTCACCAGCACATCAAAATCATTCAGGGAGCGGACCAGCTTTTTCCTGTTCCTGTTCCCCAACTGGTGCATGTTCAGGGTCGGGGCAAAACGGTTGGCCTCCTGCAGCCAGTTCATGCAAACCGAGGTTGGTGCAACCACAAGTATTGGCCCATTACGGGTCTTTTCCAGGATAATTGCCAGGGCTTGCAATGTTTTACCCAGCCCCATGTCATCTGCCAGACAGGCACCTCCTCCCCAGTGTGCCAGCCTCGAAAGCCATTTATAGCCCACGACCTGGTAATCCCGCAAATCAGCCTGTAACGTAGAGGGCACCTTGGGTTCCAGTAACTGTGCCTCCCTGATCAGCTGCAATTGCGCCGTCCATGTCTCATCGGCTTCCAGGCTGCCAATGCCTTGGATGATTTCTTCCAGGGCCATTGCTGCCAAGGGATGTATCCGCAAAGAGCGGTCAACACTGTCCTGCTTGGCAGACAAATCTGCAATAGAAGAAAAATCATCCAAGCGACGGCGGAACTCCTCGGTAAGTGCAACAAACTCTCCATTGCCCAAAGGCAGAAACCTGCCGGAATTCATGCGTGCCAGTTCCACAAGTTTTTTCATATCAATGACCAGGGATTCGTCAATGGACAGGGATCCGGTCATTGTAAACCATGAAAACCCCCGGCTGCCCTTCATTCTACGCACCTGCAGGCTGAGCTTGTCCAGGGAAGCAAGCTGCCGCACTGCAACACGTTCGCCTTCGGGCCATTCAATTACCACCTTATCCATAATCTCCCGAAGCTGCAGCAATACCTCCAGGCAACCATCCGTCTCCTGCAGCAGCCATTCCCTGCCTCTTTCTTCAATTTCTGCCAGAATCGGGCACGCTTCCTCAACCATCCTGGCATTTTCTTCCTCCCTAACCAAATCCCTCCTGATCTGAAGCCTCTGACCGTCAACTTCAGCCATTACATTTTCAGCGCCCTGTCCCGGCTTTAGATACGGACCTTTAGGACCAAAAGGCTTAACAAACATGGTCATCTTGAAACCTTCCCCCAGGGGGATAAGCTGAATATAAATCTGCGGACTGGCAGCAACCCCTTTCATAATATCTGTTTTGCCGTTCAAGATGTTTATTGCCTTATTGTCAACGGCAATGGCTGAATGCACTGTCATGAAGGAGGAAAGATTACCCACGGCAGCCATGACCTCATTGCTGTGAGTTGCGGGAACCCGCAATCCATTACGGGATATTATTCTGGCTATATCCTTATGTTTTTCAGTCACCTCTATAATTTTGAAACGGGAGGGTGTTTCCCTGATAACCGAGATACCTTCCTGGGAAAAGTCCTTTAAAAGCTTGACATGCAGCTGGTCCTCAAATTTTTCGACAAGCAGCTCCGGCTCACCCTTGATAAACTCTACTGAAATTTCCGGGCATTCTTCCAGGAAGAGCAGGGGATGGCCCACCATTGCCGGCAAGGTTTGCTTCAGGTCAAAGTGATACGTAATTTTCTGGTTATTCTCTTCACGTTTCAATGTCTTGCAGATTCTGCGATCATAGTCCGTCAAAAAATCAAGGTTCCTGCCGGAATAGAGCCTGGAAAGTGCTACTGGCCTCCCCTTGCTCCAGCCATTTTCAGGACCATACCTCTGCTCCCTGGCCGACAGGGTAACCAAGCCGCCTTGATACCCAACCAGCCAGATCATTCGGCATTTGCCGGCTATTTTTGCCTGCAGTGATTCCGAATCCCCGCTGATACTGAGCAGCGCCTTTAGCCTCCGCTTCCAGAGTTCTTCCAGAATTACCGCATCGGCAACAGATGCCATTCCCGTTTTCATGCCAACCCCTGCTGCAAAATCGAGCATTTTCTGATCCTGCTCAACCCTGCCGATCAACTCGGCCAATAGCATGGCAATCCACTGGAATCCATTTTCCCGGGCCCTGCTCCAAAGCAGCCTGAGAGCATCATGGCCCTCCGGTTCGGTTGTCGATGCAGGCAGGCTGCCACTCAACCAGAAGCGCAACAGTGCCGCAAATAAAAGAGTAATGCTGTTTGAACTACAGACAGGGGAATCCAGGGGAAGGTCAACTGTACCCTCTTCCTGGGCCGAAAGAAAATGGCCCACCATTTCATAGGCCCCCAAAAGCATATTGTCGGGCTGCTGCGTCCGTACCGTGTCGATAAATTTGCGCATCCTGTCGAAATAACTTATATCCCCTGTTTTAAGTAATGCCAGTATGAATAAGAGCCCGGCAATACCGGGGAAAAACATCCTGCGCCTGGCCCCGATCCTCTTCAGGCGCTGTAAATCTGCAGAAAACTGCTTCAGGGCCAGCTCATTCGTGCCCAACATGAAATCAATACAGCCTGTCATGCCGCTGGCAACAAATGATTCAGGGTTTTCCCGCATAAGTTTTTTAACTTCTGGCAGATTGCCACGCCACAGGAGAACATCTGCCAGCAGGCGGTGAAAAGGCAGCCTCTCTTCTGCAGGAATTGCCCACAGTGTTTCCTCGCTTCGCAGGTAGGAGAAAGGTTTTTCAAGAAGGGACAGGTAATGCAGGGAATAGTTCATCATCTGCCCCAGTATATAAAACTGCAAAGATGGCGCCAATTTCCTCAGCCAATTATCATCAAACGGGTTATTGCAGAATCGAACAGCAGGGAAACGTTTGACAACCTCATCCTCACAGTATTTCAAGAGAAAAAGGTGCATATTTTCCATGTGTACCATGTCGCTGAAGTATAAACCGATGCGGTATTCACGCATGGCACGCAAGCAACGTTGATGACCCTTAGCCTGATATTGCGAAAAGGGAATTTCGCCCCGTACAGCTTCAGTCATATCCCTGTAATTCCCAGTTGCAACTGCATCCCTGCTTACAAGTTCAACAAGTTCATCCGGACAGCGGCAGTCATTGTCAAGCAGTTCGAGATCCTGCAGTTTTTTGAGATAGGGACTCAGGGTTGCTGAAGTGAGCCATTTGCCATCAGGGCCTGTTATTCTGGCCCGGCGCAGACAGTTGGCAAAGGTGATGCGGTTAACCGCTTCATAGATTATCGACGCGAGGTGAAGAATTGACCTCTCAAAAGATGATAAGGTTTGATAGGCAGCGGGGATGGTTCCTGCGCTTGGTTGTTTTGCATCTATTATCATGAAATTAATAAGGCCTCGGTTTAGAATGCCGGCCTTACAGTGCTTTCTTTATATCAACGGGCTTCAGACCATCAGCCAGAAGCCTGTGAAGTAAAATACATTACAATACTATCTACCAGGTCAGGTATTGTATACTCTGACGGCTGTACATCCACGTGCAGGCCGAATTGCTCAACAGTTTTTGCCGTTATCGGCCCAATGGTTGCAATCGCAATCCCGGACATGAGCTTCTGCATCTCATCCGGTGTAGTTACATCCAGAAGTTTCACAAAATTCTTTACAGTTGATGAGCTGGTAAACGTAACCATATCAACTCTTTTTTCATGCAAAGCACTGCGGAGCTCTTTTTGAAGCTGCTCACCGGCATAGTTTGTAGGTAAAACGTTCTGATACACAGGGGCAACGGTGACTTCGGCACCAACCCTGCCTAAAGCCTCCGGTAAAGTTTCCCGGGCCTTCAAGGCCCTGGGGATCAGGATGCGCAGGTCTTTAACACCCGTTTCGGTTAAGCTTTCAGCCAGACCGTCACCGGTAAATTCCTGCGGCAGAAGATCAGGCCTAATACCCTTGCCGGCCAAAGCTTCTGCAGTTACTCTACCGACTGCAGCTATTTTAGGACCCTTGAGGTCCCTGACATCCTTGCCTATTTCAAACAAACGCTTGAAGAAATAATGCACGGCATTGATGGAGGTGAACAAGAGCCAATGGTAGGTCTCTATTTCTGCCAGTGCCTGGTCCAAAATTTCATACGATGCAACAGGTTCGAGCGCGATCGTCGGATATTCAAGACATTCGGCCCCGAAATTCTCGAGAAGATTCACCAGCTCACTGGCCTGGTCACGTGTCCTGGTAACCACGATCCGCTTGCTGAACAGCGGTCTTTTTTCATACCAGTTTATGGTCTTCCTCAGGTTGACGACCTCGCCGATGACTACAAGTGACGGTGGTTTAATGTCGTTTTTTCTCACAATCTCGGCAATATTCTCAAGGTTGCCCACAACTGTTCGCTGCTCTGAAGTTGAGGCCCAACGCACCACGGCTACCGGAGTCTGCGGGTCACGCCCGTACCTGATGATCTTTTCCGTGATTGATTCCAGGTTTTTAATCCCCATGTACACCACGATGGTACCGACACCTGTGGCAAGTTTATCCCAGGCTATATTACTGTCCGCTTTAGTCGGATCTTCATGGCCGGTCACAAAAGCCACAGTAGAGGTGTATTGCCTGTGGGTGATCGGAATGCCGGCATAGGTTGCCGCGGCAGTAGCCGAGGTAACCCCGGGCACAACCTCAAAGAGGATGCCGGCTTTCACGAGCTCTTCTATTTCCTCACCACCGCGCCCAAAAATAAAGGGGTCACCGCCCTTCAGCCTGACAACCTTTTTCCCGGACATGGCCCTGTCAATAAGCATCTGGTTTATTTCATCCTGGGTATGGGTGTGCTTGCTTCCACCACGTTTACCAGCATAAATAAATTCTGCGTTCCTGGGCACATATTTGAGAAGCTTCCTGCTGGCCAGATAGTCGTAAATCAAGACCTCGGCCCGTTCCAAAAGCTGCTTGCCCCGTATGGTAATCAGGCCAGGATCTCCCGGCCCGGCTCCCACGAGATATACCATTGGAGCGGAACGTTTTTCTTTGGCTTTTCTCTCCGGCAGACTGCTGCTCTTATCCGGGGTATTCCCCTTCTGATCTTGACTCATGCCTGGCCGTATACCTCAGCAAGAATCTCTCTGCCGCCCTTTTCGAGAAGCTTGTTGGCCAGCTGGGTTCCCAGTTCCTTTGCCTTTTCACTGGGTCCTGCTATTGAATCCTTCAGTACCTCCTTGCCGTCAATCGAGGCAACGAGCCCGGTCAGTTCCACCTGGCCTTTGTGCACTTCGGCAAAAGCGCCAATCGGGACCTGGCAGCCCCCTTCAAGCCGATACAGAAATGCCCTTTCTGCCGCAACCGCCACAGTTGTTTTGGCATCATTGAGAAAGGCAAGGCCTGCCAGCAGTTCCGCATCATCCTTACGCAGCTCAATGCCAAGGGCTCCCTGTCCAACTGCAGGCAGCATTTCTTTGGCAGTAAAGTATCCTGTTGCCCTGGAACTCAAGCCAAGACGGTTCAGACCTGCTGCGGCCAGAATGATTGCCTGGAACTGCCCTTCATCAAGTTTGCGCAGCCTGGTGTCGAGGTTGCCGCGCAGATCGACAATTTTCAGATCCGGACGCAAGGCGGCAAGCTGGGCCCGGCGCCGCAGACTGCTGGTGCCAACCGTTGCTCCCTGCGGCAGGTCTTCGAGAGTTATATAGCGGGCTGAGATAAAGGCATCATGGGGATTTTCCCGCAAAGGAATAATACCTAAATGAAGTTCTTCGGGCAGCTCAGACGGCACATCCTTCATACTGTGAACGGCCAGGTCAACATCCTTGCGCAGCAGGGCCTCCTCAATCTCTTTTACAAATAAGCCCTTGCCGCCGACCATGGCCAATGGGACATCGAGGATTTTATCCCCCTTGGTCACTATTATTTCCAGCTCCACCGAAACCCCTGGATGTTTGGCTTCAATTTGATTTTTTACCCATGTAGACTGGGTCGTTGCCAGAAGGCTGCCGCGGGTGCCAATCTTTATATGCTTTCTCATACGTGAAATCCTTTTCTGGTTGTTTTGCTCTATGTTTTTTCAAACTGACAGCTAAATCTGCCTGCTGCCTATACTTCTTTAATGACATGAACTGCAGCTTGAGCTCGAACAACTGGAACAACCCGAACCGCTGCTCGAACCGCCTGATGAGGAAGAATCACCACTGCTCCGATGCGCAAAAACTGACATCTGCTTTTGCAGGTCGCCGCTTTGGCACTCCGGGCATTTCGGCTTGCTGCTTCCCATGACAAGTGCTTCGAACTTCTTGCCGCAAGACCGACATATAAAATCAAATAAAGGCATCTGCTTGTCTCCCTATTCAATAAAAAATTAGCACAGCAGCCGCTTTTACGGCTTGAGCCATGCAAAACTGATTGAAACTCTGCCAGGATCATTGGCCATCACGCAGTATATCCCTATTGGAGAACTGTCGTCAAGTTATTGCTCTGAAAGACTGTTGCTGGAAAGTCGTTCAGCCCGGACACACAATAAGACACTATTATCATTTTGATATGATTTGCAATGCTCTGCGAGTTTTTCAGGGAAGAATGGGGAAAACTTTTAAAAAAGAGCGGCAGGGTTTCTTCCCTGCCGCTCTTGAAAAATCTTAGGCAAATTCTTTCATGATGGCCTCAGAAACCTCCGATATGGAGGGCGTCCCATCCACTGATATCACCTTTGGTCCCTGAAGTTGCTTGAAGTAGTTGACCGCGGCCATAGTGCCGGTAACATCATCATAATAGATGTTATGCCGCTTATTAATTGCAGTGTCATCCTGGTCATCCGGCCTGGTTTTCAGTTCACCGCCACATACACGACAAACCAGCTTGCCATCCTTTTCCACCGGTTTGATGGCATCAAAAGCAATATGATTGGGATGATTATTATCATTGACGCAAAGACGGCGGCCCGTGATGCGCAGCTTGGCAATTTCCCTGTCCAGGACGATCTCGATGACATAATCGAGATCGATCCCTGCATCAGCCAAGGCCTTGGCCAAAGTTTCGGCCTGCACCTTGTTGCGTGGAAATCCGTCTAGCAACCAGCCGTTCTTGCAATCGTCCTCCTTGAGCCTATCCAGTATCATAGGGATGGTAATATCATCCGGTACGAGGTCTCCCCTGTCGATATACTCTTTGGCCTTTTTCCCGAGTTCAGTGCCGCCACCGATATTCTGTCTGAAAATAGCGCCTGATTCAATATGCGGCATATTATATTTCTTCTGGACAATGGCGCCCTGGGTGCCCTTGCCGCTTCCATTTGGTCCAAATACCAAAATGTTCATGTGCTACTCCTTTTTATCAATTATTTTGTTAAAAAAATATACTAACTGCCTGATATACAAAGCCTTAGATGAAACCAAGCAAATGAAGCCCCATTCATTTTTTTTAAAAGGCCAATATATACCATATGAAATTTGATGCAAATAAAATATGGCATCTTCAAGTTTTAAGTGCCTAAAGTTATTTACAGCTACTTTTATTCTTTTTCCCCTACAACTGTAGGCACTTTAGACACTTGTAACTTTAGCTCACTATAGGCACTAAACTTTTTGACATCAACGCATAAAGAAGGTATTTCTTGTACCCTTGCAGAGAAAATAATTGTATATAGCATTGCGAAAATCATTCTTTGCAGACCTTTATAAAATCATTTTGAAATTCAGGAGTTTTTGCATGCAGGAAATACAAATAGGGTTAATCGGCTTTGGCACCGTAGGCAGCGGACTGGCCCAGGTTCTTTATGAACAACAAACCAGGCTGGAAAAAAGAGTCGGGGCTACCATACGGTTGAGCAAAGTTGCCGACATCATGGTGGAGTCCCTGCCGGACCATATTGCACATGACGGCAAGGTAGTCCTCACCAAGGATGCCAACGATATATTTATTGATCCGGAAATCCACATTGTTGTTGAGCTTATCGGCGGTATCGAGCCGGCCAAGTCTTTTATACTAAAGGCCATCGAGCACGGAAAGCATGTTGTGACCGCCAACAAGGCGCTCCTCTCCCTGCATGGAAAAGAAATTTTCGAAGCCGCAGCCCGAATGGGGGTCGAAGTCGGGTTCGAGGCCAGTGTCGGCGGCGGCATCCCTGTGATCAAATCACTCAAGGAAGGATTGGTCGGGAACCGGATCCTCTCCATTATGGGTATCATGAACGGTACGGCAAACTACATCCTTACCCAGATGACTGACCATGCGACTCCTTTCGAAGACGTGCTCAAGGATGCCCAGGAGAAAGGCTTTGCCGAGGCTGATCCCACCTATGACATTGAAGGTATTGATACTGCGCACAAGCTGGTCATCCTCATGACCATCGCATACGGCACATACATTCATCTTGACCAGGTAACCACTGAGGGCATCTCCCGTATACAGCCCATTGATATAGACTTTGCCAGGGAGTTCGGTTACCGTATCAAGCTTTTGGCCATCAGCCGCAACCATGGCGATCATGTCGAGGCCCGGGTCCATCCCACAATGGTTCCTGAAGAACACTTACTGGCAAATATCAATGGGGCATACAATGCCATCCATTTCAAAGGTGACATGGTCGGCAACGTTGTACTGTACGGGCTCGGTGCCGGCATGATGCCAACCGGCAGTGCTGTTGTGGCTGATGTCGTTGATATTGCAAGAGACATTCTGACTGACGCAGTGCAGCGGGTTCCGTCTCTTTCCTACCTGCCTGAACATTTTAAAGCCCGCAAGATCACACCCCTTGAAGATCTGCGCTGCCCTTATTATTTCAGGATGACCGCCCTGGATAAGCCCGGCGTTCTTTCAACAATATCGGGTATACTTGGCAACCATGGCATCAGCATAGAGTCGGTAATCCAGAAAGGCAGGGGCCACAGAGAAGCCGTCCCCCTTGTCATCCTGACCCATGAAGCCGCCGAGGCAGCAGTCAAGCAGGCTGTTGCTGAAATAGATGCACTGGATATAGTGACTGACAAAACCGTCAAGATACGGATTCTGACCAATAACGGGGAAGAAGAGTAAAAGAAGGGTCCAAGGGGCCGAGGCTTCAAGGGGTCGAGGTTAAAAGCAGTGCAGCTAAATCCAAGTAATAATCTAGAAACTGGCTATATAGTAATAGCTAAAGCATAACAACCTTTTTGTTGTAAGCAGAAGTCTTTACGAAAAACATCTTCATCTGACATAGATTAAAAACTAGTGAATCGAAGAACTTGATAAGCCATAATTATGGAATATTTTTCCTTGAAACCTTGACGCCTCGGTCCCTTGAAACCTTTATCTAAACAATATCTATGAAGTACATTATTCTTGTGGGTGACGGCATGGGTGACCTGCCCCTGTCAGACCTGAACTCCAGGACTCCTCTTGAGGCCGCAAATACGCCGACCATTGACAGTCTCAGCCGTAACGGCGAACTGTTCAGACTGCAAACCATACCATCTGGCATGCAGCCGGGCAGCGATATTGCCAACCTGTCACTTCTTGGATATGAACCCCAAAATTTCTATACCGGCCGCGCCCCGCTAGAGGCTGCCAGCATGGGTATCGAACTGGCTGCTGGAGAGACTGCATACCGCTGCAACCTGGTAAGCCTGGAAAACCAAGGCCCCGATTCTCTGGTCATGATTGATTTCAGCGCCGGTCATATTCCTACCGGCGAAGCAAACATTTTAATCAATGAGCTCCAAGAGGAACTGGGATCCGGCCTATTCCATTTTTATCCGGGCATCAGCTACCGGCATCTGATGATATGCAAAAAAAATCTGTCTGATCTTGTTACTGTCCCACCCCATGACTACATTAGCAAGAATGTTGCAGAATACTGGAAACGTTACCTGCAATACCCGGAACTGCGATTGATGCTGGAATCAGCCTGCAGGCTCCTTGGGAATCACCCTGTTAATAAACAGCGCCAAGAAAAAGGCCAGCTTGCAGCCAATTCCATCTGGCTCTGGGGAGAAGGCAAGGCGCCAATCATGCCCACCATAGAGGCGCAATTCGGCCTGAAAGGTAGCCTGATCTCTGCTGTTGACCTGCTCAAAGGCATCGGTATATACGGGGGCCTCGATATCATCAACGTCGAAGGGGCCACAGGTTATCTGGATACAAACTATGCCGGCAAAGCCGCTGCCGCGCTGCAAGCACTTGTTCATCAGGACTTTGTCTTTGTCCACGTGGAAGCGCCGGACGAGGCGGGTCATAAGGGTAATATAATTGAAAAGATTCGTGCCATTGAAGATTTTGACGCAAAGATAGTAAAACCCATTTTCGCAGGGTTGCAGTCCATGGAGAACAGGCCGGATTTTCGCCTGGTTGTCTGTATGGATCACTTGACCCCCATCAGCATAAGGACACACTCGGACCATCCGGTACCGGTCCTGCTTTATGATTCCCGGCAACAGGGAGCCCGAAGCGGGCTTCACTATTCAGAGAAAAACGCTGCAAAGACCGGCATCCTCCTTTCAAGCGGACGTGATTTTTTTAATAAACTGCTGCAAAAGGAAAACGAGCGGCCATGAATTTGTCCATGCCGGAACCTGTACATTCAACCAGCTATAGGGTTCTCTATGGAGATACTGACGCTGCGGGGGTTGTATACTATGCCAATTACCTGCGCTATTTTGAAAAAGGCAGGACCGAATACATGCGGGACCTGGCGGTGACCTATCGTGAGATTGAAAGCATGGGACTGGTGCTGCCCGTCATTGAATGCTATTCCAGGTATAAGGCACCTGCAGGCTATGACGACCTGCTCACCATCGAGACATCGCTAGCCGAATTGAAAAATGTCTCCTGCCGTTTTAATTACCGCATATACAGAAATGACAACGATGAGTCCAAGACTTTCCTGGCTAAGGGCTATACAGTTCATGCCTCTGTCAACCGTGACGGAAGGCTGACACGGCTTCCAGTGCAACTTCTTGAAAAACTCGAAAAAATTCTTTCTAGTCCGAAATAATCATTAAACAGGCCTCTTGACTTTTCTGGCAATTCCTGTAGTATGAACCGCTCACATGACGCGGGGTGGAGCAGTCCGGTAGCTCGTCGGGCTCATAACCCGAAGGTCAGAGGTTCAAATCCTCTCCCCGCTACCAAGAATACCAAGGGTTTCAGGCTATAAGGCTTGAAGCCCTTTTTTAGTTTTAGGTCATTTGTAAGCGTTTTGTAAGCAAATTTTGACAAATGGCTGTCACTCATAGCCCCTAAAATAAAAGAGGCCCATTGCTTTGGAGAGAATTAAAATATCCACTGGGCATCTCGAAAGTTTAAGTCACCGGTGTATGAGATAGCGTTATCGCAATTTGCAAAGTGAGGATGAAATATAGATATCTTGACTTAAGATGATGGGGATATCAATTTGTTGGGTCTGGTCTACTTGTCTATGTCAAGGATAAAGATTTGATCCTATCAACACTTTGTTAACGTCCTTTTTGAAAAGACATTGCCTCAAATAAACTTGTAGCCTACTCCATACACCGAACCAATCAACTCCTCATCCGGGCTCTGCTCTGCGATTTTCTTGCGGAGCTTTTTTATATGGCTGTCAATGGTCCGGTCACTCACTATTCGATGATCGGAGTATATTCTTTCCATCAACTGGTCTCTGGAATATATGCGCCCGGGATTAGCAGCCATAAAACTTAACAGCTTGAATTCAACGGCTGTTAGTTCAAGATCAACGCAATGCAGGGACGCCTGATAGCGGGCCTCATCGAGGACAAGTCCCTTGGCTTTAATGGTTGTTTCGCCACCTGCTCTTCGCAATACCGCCTTGACTCTGGCCACCAGTTCACGGGGACTGAAAGGCTTACAGACATAATCATCAGCGCCCAGCTCAAGTCCCAACAGTCTGTCTATTTCCTCAACCCGGGCCGTCACCATGATTATCGGAAGATTGGAAAACGTACGTATTTCCTTGCATATTTCCATGCCATCACGACCCGGAAGCATTAAGTCCAATATAACAAGATCGGGTTTATTCTCCCTCACATAGGGAATAACGTAATTACCATTATCAAGAATTGTTGTATCAAAACTGGACTGAGCCAGGTAATCTTTTAGTAATTCGGCAAGTTTCTGTTCATCTTCTACTATCAGAATCATGGTCATGTTTTCTCTCCTGAGGGCAGATTTATCCTGATCAATACACCTCCCAACTGTGATGATTCCGCCGCAATGCTCCCTCCATGAGCCTCAACAATATTTCTGCATATCGCCAACCCGATCCCGGCCCCGCCGGAAGCTCTGTTGCGGGAACTCTCCACCCGGTAGAGACGTTCAAACAGCCTGTCAATATCCGCAACCGGGACGGATGGACTGCTGTCCTGGAAAAGAATTTCCGTACCTCCGGCAGCAGACTGACAGGTGATAATCAGGGTCCCCCCCGGATCAGTATATTTTAAAGAGTTGCTGAATAGGTTGTCAAAGAGCTGCTGCATTCGTTCAGGGTCCCCAAAGATATATATTTCATCCTCTGGCTGTACATTCAGTGTCAATGAAATATTCTTTTCAGTAAATTCAGACCTGAATAGTTCTGCCTCCTGATTAAGGATTGCCAACACATCCACATTTTCTTTTCTGTAGGTAAGGGCACCTATATCAGACATGGAAAGCTGGAAAAGATCATCCACCAGTCTGTTCAGTCTCATCACCTCAGAATGCAGCGACCTGGCAGCCTCCGGCGTAAACGTCCGCACGCTGTCCTGTAAAGCCTCAATCTCGCCGCGCAGCACGGCCAGGGGGGTCCGCAGTTCATGGGATATGTCAGCCACCCATTGTCTTCGGCCCTGTTCATTTTTTCCAAGGGTCAAGGCAAGAGAATTAAAATCCCTGGTCAACTGCCCCAATTCATCCATAGGCCCAATCTCCAACCTGGTGTCAAATTTACCGGATGCTAATTGATGGGTTGCGCCGGCTAGGGCATTCAATCTCTTGAGCAGCCTGCTTGCCAGGGGAAAGGCCATCAAGGCGGCAAGGGCGGCAATTAACAGGGATATCAAGGCAAACGATTTCTTCTGTTGTTCGACAAATTGCAGTTGATGCGGGGCAAATAAATCTTTCTGGGGAATATGGCCAAGATAACCAACAGGAACTGATGCCTGCTTCAAGGGGATTGTTTTCATATCTGCGGCAGGAAATCTCCGGGGACCCATAATCACATTCTTATCTGCATCAAGCAGCACGACCCTGAACTCAAATAGGTGTTTCATTTTCTCCTGGAAGTCACGTGGCTGGATTCTTCCCTGCATCATCCCACTTCCCATTCCCGGAGGGTGGCGTCTATTTCTGCCTTCCCGAATTATTACCAAATCTTCCAACGGGTTGAACTGCAGGTGTCCCTCCGGGGTGGAGGCTGCCAGGAACTGGTGCCAGAGACGCGGGTTCTCCTGCAGAAACAGCCAGTCTCCCTGGTCAGCATATGCTTCCTGCAGATTCACAGCCAGGGAATCGAGCCTCTTTGCTTCCTCTGTATTGACATAGTTTAAGAAACCACGGCCAAAATTCCAGTAAATCAAAAAAAACATGCCGACTACCACAGCGACAACCGCGGTCAGCAATGTTGCAAACAATTTATATCTGATACTGATGAACACCAACACTCCTCATTATTATTAAGAATCCGTCTTCTTGTTATCATACAGTAATCATGCTGACCAGAGCATTCTTCACTCTTCCTTCTTTTTCCTTATTTCTTCCACATTTCCTCCTTATTCAGGAGCTACAATATTGGTCAAGAGACAGCAGACTTATTAATTAACAATTATTTTTAGGAGAACATCATGAAACAAAACAGCCTTAAAAAAACAGTTGGACTTGCAGCCGTAATTTTTCTTCTGCCAACCCTGGCAATAGCCTATGGTGGTCCGGGAAAAGGCAGAGGTCAATACGGCCCCCCTCAAACCGCAATTGATGCCTGTGATGGAAAAAATACCGGCGACATGGTGGAATTCATGAACCGGCGTAATGTGAGCATTTCCGGCACCTGCCGGGAATTAGACGGCCTGTTGATCGCCATGCCTGAAGGCGGCCCTGGCGGAAAAGGATATGGCAGGCTGGGATGTGACTATGGCGAGAAAGAATGGCAGGGCGGAAACAGAGAGTATCGGCATGAAACCAGGGCTGAACTTCTTGGCCTCACCGAAGAGCAGCAGGAACAGATCGAGGCAATCCGCTCAGAAGAAATTGCTGCCCACAGGGACCTCAGGGAGAAGATGTTGGAGTACAGTGAGCAGATACGGGAACTTACGAACAAGGGAACATTTGACGAGGATGCGGTCCGCGCCCTGGCCGAGGAAAAGGCGAAAATCCAGGTTGAGATGGCAGTTGCCAAGGCAGAAATGCATAGCAGGATACACGCCGTCATGACCCCGGAGCAGCAGGAACTTGCAAAAAACTTTCGTTCAGAGCGGCATAACAGACGAGGGAATCACCACCGTGGTCCTGGTGGCGGATGGTAGCCTGATTCAGATTAACAGACACCATACAAATCACAAAAAAGCCGTGGAGTATTTTCCATGGCTTTTTTGTTTTGGTTTTTCGGGGAAAACATACTTAATTATACCATCCCCTAACCCGGTCAAGATAGACCCAAAATATCAGTACTGCATGGATATAGATATCGTGATTTATGAGTCGGGTCAATATTAGGGAGGTATGTTGACAAAAAAATTAAGATGTATGGAGGACATATTGATAGTTTAAGAACCATTCACGACTGTAAATGTATAGCAGAAATTGCTGCTCGGCTAGTTAACAATACTGTATGTATGTTTAGCTTTTTGACAGGGACGAGAAAGTTAACACTCGTTGCAGGATGTTTCAATTTATGGAACTCAAAATTGAGAACATCGCAAAAACCTGACCGCATAACATCGGGGCTTTGGCAAGTTTTAGGTACGCATAAAATAACCAAATAATCCAGCTTTAATCTCCCGCATTATGCGGCAGGTTGATTGCATGGTTAGATTCTCTTATAGCTGTAGTACGTGGTTTTAAAGCAAAGTTATTTTGATATACGAAAATAGTAAAATATTATTTTTTACGAGATATTATATAGCTTTTTAGGTCTTTCATTTCTTGAGACTCATGCAACAAACCCACCCCTTCCATATGTTCTGCGATACATATGTTTATCAAATAGTTTAGCTCTTTGCCTTCTGGTACAGATTTGAATGTATCTTTTTCTGTGTGACAAGCAATGCAGGCTAAGTTTTTTGTACTTTCAGCAAGTTTAGGATCAGAAAAAAGCTTTTTACCCCTTTCAATATTGCCTTCGAGTGCTAAACAGACTGAAACCAAGGATATGACAAAAAAACAACTTGTGATGAATACTATTTTCTTCATTTTATGTTCCTTTCTTGAAATATTTATAATAACAGCTGGAATCTTCCAATTTATTTTAGAATCTAACATTATGTTAGACGGCCTAATAGACGTAATGTTTTACGTCTTTCCTTTGTAACTTATCCTTAGCACAACATATTTTGGATATTAAAAAAAGCAAATAAGGCTTAAACACTTCTTGCCATTGTTTGTAATGAATTGACCGCCCAGGTTACTTAACAATATTAAACTTCAGTGACAGTTATTGCTCCTTCGGGACACACCTCAATGCAGGTTTCACACCCAAGGCACTCATCCATGTTTACAGGCTCAGATTTGCCATCGACTATTTCAAACACCTCTGATGGACAAGCATTTACACATTCTTCATCGCCATTACATCTATCCTTGTCTACAACTACTTCCCACATTTTTACTCCTCCTTATGTTAATAAAAATAGTTGAATAGATCTTCCATTGGACAGGTAAAACATCCTTGCCATTAGTTAGGCCCGTTCCTGGGCGTTTTCAGTTAAGAATATGGTTTGTTAGTTTGATTTCAGAAATTAAAACGGTACAACACTCAAAGCAAGAAACCTATTGCTGAAACCAAAATAAAGAGACATCCACATATTCTGAGTACCTTAGTTACCTTATTGGCAAATTTCTCTCCATTATCCTTTTGTAATTTTTGGTAAGTACTCTTACTAAATGAAAGGGCAAGGAGGTGAGCTCCGAAAACAACAAATGAAATTGAAAATATAAGGCTCATATTTACTCCCATTTTTAAATTGAAGATAACTTGCCATTGTTTGTTGTTATTTGACTGCCCAAGCTAGTTAACAATATCAGATATTATCATTAATCAAAAGTTGATATATCTTGCCAACATCTACAGTTTCGTCATACAAAAATTGACTCAATATATCCACTGTACATGTTGACTCTTTGCGATGCTCAATCAGAAGGTAATGACCTGTCTGAAGGTATCTTATAGGCCTCAAGAATACCTTCAAGTTCCTTTTCAGCTTGATTGCGGTCAAGGACGATCTTATTCCCATCCCTATCAGTGAAAGTTATAAAAGGTTGCCCTCTGCCTTTTTCAATTTCTTTAATCAGATCCTTTAAATTCTGTATGTCATTACCGTTGACAGCCGTTATTATTATTTCGCTATACTCATGGTATCCGACATTAACGCTTGCAGGAAAGACATTTGTTAAGATGACAACTTCTTCTCCTTCTGAGCTCGGGTAATCATAAAGCTTTGCCAACAGATATGAAGGTACGTCCTCTTTCCAGTCTTTTCCCCATGTTTTGAGGTAATTTGTTGTCAGCGGCATGAATACAAGTCCACCATAAATAAAATAGGTCGGTGGTTTGTCGTATTGATCTCTATCGACCAGATTGAAATAGCCAACTGCTTTGGTAAGATTGAATTCAACCTGCTTTATTTCTCCATCCCGCAGGATTTCCATTTTCAGAGGTTCACCGATCTGATGCATCTGAATTAAATGATTTAAATCGATTCGTCCTGTGGGACCATTAGCAATCGTTCCATCACCTGCGATTTTGTGGCCATCTATGGATAGAATTACATCTTCCGGAAATATTTTGCCGGTTGCTGGAGAACCAGGGAAAACAGCATTTACCAGGATTCCTGTCTGCTCGTCACCTAAACCGTATTTGCTTCTAAGCCCAGGGTTTTCCATGTTCTGCACAAAAGTGCCATCCTCAGGGAAACCGTCGAGATGTCCGTCCTCCAAGTCATCCAGGAAGTGTTTGATAACGGGAGTCGGTACGATATAGCCGATGTTTTCACTATCACTCAGGCTCTGCATGGCTACCCCGACAATTTGATCTCCAATCATCACTGGCCCCCCACTGTTTCCAGGATTTACGGCTGCATCAATTTGTGCTGCAAGGAACTTAAAACCACTGTGGACATAAGTTTGGAGTTCAATCCTTGAAATGACCCCTGATGTTGTGCTCAGCGTATCACCTCCTATGGGAAAACCATAAACTATTACCTCCTGCTGCATCTCAGGCAACTCTCCAATTTCCAATGCTCTCAGGTTCTGAAAGAAGGAAAGATCGTCCACGGTGATTAAGGCCAAGTCTGTTTCGTGTGATACAGCCACAACCCTGGCATTATATCTTTTGGGTCTACCGTGAGATTGGACCTGGATAAAAGTCTGGTTGCTGACAACGTGGGCATTGGTCAAAATGCGATTGTCGCTGATAACACAACCTGTCCCACTAACTGATTCCGGCCTATAGGTATTCCAGGGATTGTCATAGTCAGGATTGGTTTGCGTAGTATAAATCTTGACGATAGAGTTCTGTATATTGGGATTAGCTTTGGAAACATCTAAGAGACTGAGAAATAAGACTGTTATTATGATGGATAGTTGTAATATCAACTTTATATTTCTATTCATTAATCCTCCGTTACTGTAGCTCTAAAAAAGTTTAATACATTGCCAACATTTTGAATTTGTTAGGTCTAAATAATATCTAAGGTGTCAATTTACAATCTTTACCCTCATTCCACTTTCAAATAATTATCAAGCAGAGTCTTCTTTATCAGCCACTTAGGAACACATTGTGGCACTTGACTTAACTCAAAAATGCTAGTATAAATACCTATATATGTTTTTTGATTTATAAACCTCTAAAATAGAGTCATCTTAATTGAGGAGAGGTTTATGCTATTGAACACAATTTCGCCTCCGAGGGTAAATGCCCCTACGGAGGTTTTTTACTTTTATGAACAGATACACTGCAAAAGAACGGACGGTGTTAGACATCAGATAATACAAAGCGTTTGAGGGCGGCTGCAAATGGACTGGAGGAGTTATTTATGGAAAACAGATCTAAATGTAAAGATGTCTCTTATAAATGGATAGAATGGAAGGTTAAGTCAATATTGGAAGAAGATCGTTCCTATGCTGTTGGCCGTTACAGCACTCATCTATGTACGTCATGCAAAAAGATTAGGGACGATATGGGAAATTGGAATCATATAGAAGCTTATAGCAGGGAACATCCTCATGCAGAATTAACTCACGGTACCTGCCCAGAGTGTGCAAAAAAATTTATTTGGAATAATTT
>PKTW01000138.1 GCA_002868955.1 Desulfobulbaceae bacterium | reverse complement strand
CCGTTACACAAGTCGTGAAATGCAGGAACTTTTTTCTGAAAACACAAGGATTCAGACTTGGCGTCGCTGCTGGATTGCCCTTGCTGAAGCCCAAAATGAGCTTGGTCTTTCTGAAATAGTCACCCGGGAAATGATTGACGAGTTGATAAAACATGCGCAGGACATTGATTTTGACCTTGCTGCCAGCAAAGAAAAGGAAATCCGGCACGATGTCATGGCTCATGTCTTTGCTTATGGCCATAAATGCCAGAAAGCGGAACCCATCATCCACCTTGGTGCCACATCGCAATATGTTGTCTGCAATACTGACCTGATACTGCAGAAAAAAGCCCTGGTGCTCGTGAAAAACAGCTTGGTTAATGTTATTGCCAATCTTGCAAATTTTGCGAATAAATATAAGGATTTGACTACTCTCGGCTATACACATTATCAACCTGCACAGCCGACTACGGTAGGCAAACGAACCACGCTGTATATACAGGATTTACTCCTTGACCTTGATTATCTCGAACATCTTGAAAAACAGATTAAAGCCCGTGGCGCCAAAGGCACTGTTGGCACCCAGGCCACATTTCTGGAATTATTCAAAGGTGACCACGAAAAAGTCAGACAGCTTGATAAACTTGTTGCTGCAAAACTTGGCTTTGACCAGTACTTCCCTGTTACAGGCCAGACCTATCCCCGGAAGCTTGACATGAAAACGGCTGAAACACTTGCCGGAATTGGCGCTTCAGCCCATAAGTTTGCTGTGGATATGAGACTGCTTTCCAACCTTAAGCTTCAGGAAGAACCCTTTGCACAAAAGCAGGTGGGCAGTTCTGCTATGGCATATAAGCGCAACCCCATGCGTTCTGAACGTATGACAGGCTTGGCCCGGAAACTTATGGGTTTACCTGCAGACTTTTCTGCAACCTGTGCAAATCAGTGGCTTGAAAGGACTCTTGATGATTCGGCAATCCGGCGCATGGACATTCCCCAGGCATTTCTCCTGGCAGATGCTATATTAAAGCTTTACATTAATATTTCGTCTGATATTGTTGTTTTTCCTAATCAAATAAGAAAACATCTTCTCCAAGAATTACCCTTTATGGCCACGGAGAAAATTTTGATGGCAGGGGTTGAAAAAGGTAAAAGTCGGCAGGAATTACATGAAATAATCAAAATGCATTCCATGGCTGCCGGAAAAGTTGTCAAGGAAGAAGGAAAAGACAATGATTTACTGCACAGATTATCTGAAGATTCTGGTATTCCTTTTACATTGTCTGACCTCGAAGGCATGATACAAAATTTTCAGCAGTTTAGCGGCAGGGCCAAAGAACAGACCGAAGAATACTTGCATGAGGTTGTTCTGCCTCGACTCGCCCCTTTTAAGAATGTCATGGGCAAAATTAATGCTGAGCTTTCCGTGTAATTATCTGCCCACCAAAACACATCCGATATTGTTGCTAATGGATATTTATGGTAAATGAGGATGGCATTATGAACAAAGCCATGAACAGTGGCGCTGAAATGCAGAAACAATGCTCTTTGCTGCAGCTGGAAATCTCTCCTGATCGAATTCACTTCCTAAAGTTTATTCTGGAAGGTTATGACGGGTTGGCCCTTCTTTCTACTGTAGATTCCAGGCAAGGGCTTGTGGAAATCCGCTACCCCGATGGAATTGAAAATGAGTTAATAATATTGCTGCGCAATCTCGGACCTCAAATTGAAAAAAAATTTGCCTAGGACCTTATGCCATGAAACGTTTTGTTTCTATCCCATTACTGGTTGTATTGCTTCTCTGTGTTCTTGCCCGCCTTACACTGGCAGCGGACCAAAATAAACAATTAACAACAGCCGATCCGAGCGGTAAAATTTTTAGTCTTTCGGAATGCGTCGCAATCGCCTTGGACACCAGCCCGCAGATCCTTTACTCACAGGCAGATATTATTCAAAAACAGTATTCACTTGAAAGCTCCAAAAAGAACCTTTATCCATCCTTTTTCTTTGATTACGGTTACCGATACACTCCAGATGCATATGAACCCTATGGGGTGATCGAAAACTACTACAATTACTCATTCTCCATTGAACAGCCTATTTACCGGGGCCGTTCTCTTGTCACGGGTGTGGAACTGGGGGAGCTCGATCTGGAATCATCCAAGGCCTCAATGGCACAGACCCAAAACGATATTATTCTTGCAGTGCATGAGGCCTACTATAATCTCCTCAAGACCAGGAAGTTTGAAGAGGTTGCCATACAATCGGTGGAAGAGAGAAAAGCCCATCTCAAGGATGCCGAAGCGTTTTATAAGGCCGGCCTGATCCCAAAGAACGATATGCTGCAAAGCGAGGTGCAGCTGTCCGGAGCCCAAATAGAGCTTCTCAGGGCCAAGAACCTGTCGACCATGGCCCTGGCGCAACTTAACACCCTGCTGCGCAGGCCCGTGGAAACACAAATAGAGGTTGAAGATGTCTTCAAGTATGAGCCGAGTGAAATTTCCTGGGAACTGGCTGTTCAACAGGCGAAAAAGTACCGCCCGGAACTGAGGCAAAGCGAAATTGCCATTGAACAGGCTGACAAGAATATAATTCTTACCAGGGCTCCATACCTTCCTGCCGTATCGGTCTCCGCCACTTACCTGAAACAGGGGGACAATTTCATTGCCCAGGAGTATCCGTTTGGTCCAACTGAGGTAAAAACCGCCTTGGCCACCCTTGAATGGCGGTTCTGGGCCTGGGGCCAGAGTAAGGATGAAATGGCCGCTGCCAGGTACAATAAGAAGAAAATCCAGGAAAACCAGTCTGAGCTGCTTGATAATATAACTCTGCAGGTCAGAGGCGCCTATGTTGACACCCTTGAGGCTGCATATAATATCGGGGTAACTGAAAAGGCCATAGAATCGGCAGAAGAAGACTTCCGTATTAACCAGTCCCGGTACAAGGCGCAACTTGGTACTACAACCAATGTTCTGGATGCCCAGACACGTCTGACCAGGGCCAAGATCGAATATTTCAATGCCCTGTACAATTACCGCATATCCCTTATGAGGCTTGCCTGGTCCACAGGAACGCTTACTCTGTAAATATTCCTTTGCCGCTGCTGAGATACATGAACCCAAGTAAAAAAGCCTACATAGAGACATTCGGTTGCCAGATGAACGAACGTGACTCGGAAATCATGGGCCAGATGCTCGCCAACGTTGACTACAGTCCGACCCGGGATATTAAGCAGGCGGATGTTATTGTCATCAACACATGTTCCATACGTGAGAAAGCGGAACAAAAAGTTTACAGCCTGCTTGGCAGGATACGAAAACTCAAAGAAGAAAAACCCTCCCTTATTATTTCTGTTGCCGGATGCGTTGCCCAACAGGAAGGAGAACGGCTGCAGGCCAGAATGGAGCATGTCGATATAGTTATCGGCCCGCAGCATATTTACAAGCTGCCTGAACTGGTCGGCAAAGCTGCGCAACGAAACAAAGCGCAACTGGCAGTGGATCTTTCTCCCAGCTTTAGAATTCCCAGCTATTCCCCCCCCTCCCCTGCCAAAACAACCGGGAAGGGTGAAGAGATAGGGGCCAACCCGCCCTGTAAAAAGTTTGTCACCATCATGCAGGGCTGCAACAACTTCTGCACCTATTGCGTCGTGCCATATACCCGGGGGCGGGAAACAAGCAGACCCCCTGAGGATATTGTCGCTGAAATATCCACTTTAGCCCAACAGGGTGTCAAAGAAGTGACGCTTCTTGGCCAGAATGTCAATTCATATGGCAGGGTTTCTGATGGAAGCCTGCCATACATCTCGTTCCCTGAGCTTCTGGAAAAAGTCTCGACAGTAGATGGGATTGAACGCATACGATTTACCACATCCCATCCCAAGGACCTTTCTCCCGAACTGATCGAGTGTTTTGCTACCGTAGAAAAACTCTGCCCGCACTTTCACCTTCCTGTGCAATCAGGCTCAAACCGAATCCTGAAAAAAATGAACAGGAAGTATACAATTGAGCAATACCTCGAACGGGTTGAAGTCTTAAGGCAGATAAGGCCTGATATTGCATTGACAACTGATATTATTGTCGGTTTTCCTGGAGAAAATGACGAAGATTTTCAGGCTACTATGCAGCTGCTGGACACCGTACGCTACCATGGGGCTTTTTCCTTTAAATATTCAGACCGGCCCCAGGCTAAGGCCATTGCCTTTGATAACAAGATAGACGAACAGGCAAAGTCGGAAAGACTCAAGATTCTGCAGGAAAGACAAAATGATATCAGCCTGCAGAGAAACAGGGAATACGAAGGCTCGGTCCAACTTGTTATGATCGAGGGGGAAAGCAAGAATGGAGACGGCCAGTGGAGCGGCCGCACAATGAGCAATGTCATTGTTAATTTTGATGGCCATGCTCTTTCTCCAGGCCAGGAGGTTCAAGTAAGAATAACTGAGGGACTCCTGCATTCCCTGAGGGGAGCCATTGCCTGAAAAAATAAAAAAACTGTATTAAAGCCGCACCTGGCAGCCTCGCAAAAAACGCTCCGCCGACAGGTATGACGCCCGCAAACAATATTTTTGGGGCCCTGCTGCTGACTGAGAGACTTTGAAGGGAGTTACTATGATTGACCTGCACACACATTCAATTTTTTCTGATGGAGAACTTGTTCCTGCCGAGCACCTCAGACGTGTCGAAGCGCTTGGGTATGAAGCCGTTGCCATCACCGATCACGCAGACTCTTCAAACCTTGATTTTATCATTCCAAGGATTGTTAAGGTTGCAGAGGACCTAAACCGCTTTTCCAAAACAAAACTCGTTCCAGGTATTGAACTTACCCATATCCCCCCGGAAATGTTTGTTGAGCTTGTGGCGCAATCACGTAAACTTGGAGCGAAGATCATCGTTGGTCATGGTGAAACAGTGATGGAGCCGGTGAAGGCCGGGACCAACATGGCAGCAATCCATGCAGGTGTTGACATCCTGGCCCATCCTGGTTTCATCACCAGAGAAGAGGCGCAACTTGCTGCTGAAAAAGGTGTTTATCTTGAACTGACAGCCAGAAAGGGCCATTCGTTGACCAACGGACATGTTGCGCAAATCGCCTCTGAAGCAGGAGCGCTGCTCGTTGTCAATGCCGATGCCCATGGCCCAAGCGACTTCATGTCCGTTAAAATGGCAGAAACTGTGGCACTTGGAGCAGGCCTGGATAAAGCCCGATATGAAAAACTGCGCCGTGATATGTCGGAGTTGGTAGAGAAGAAGGGTAAAGGGTAAAGGGTAAAGAACAATTTTCAATTCTTCAAATCTTTACTCCCTCACCAACATCCAGTAGCGAATTGCTGTTCTGCCGCTATCCTTCTCCCGCCCACTGATGGCAACCCTGTTTATTCTGCGGCTTAAGCTGCTGCTGTTGGTAATACTCGCAAAATCACCCTGCACGGATGCCTTGTGCCAGCCCAGCTCACTTACGTAGATACCAAGGGTTCCAGGAATATAACGCTCTGGATAAAGCAGTTGCGCTCCAAAGCGGTCGGGTACGGCATGAGATAACTGTCCGGCAGCCGGGATTTTCCCGGTAATAGGCAGATCGACCCTTTGCAAAACCATTTGAAAGTGCTCCATGGTCGACCAGTCATTACCAAGGATAGGCTCACGCGGTATGGCAAAGGGTTCTGTATCACTACTGACAGAGCCAGGATCCTGCAAAAGAATAGCCTCGTAACCGAAAGAACGGATCTCCTCAAGAAGGTCCATGTTATATTCTCCATATGGCACAGCAAAAAAACGGGGTCTTTCTTTAAGTTTCTCGGAAAGCATCCTGGTGCTCACTTCCAGATCAGTCCTGATCCAGGCCCTGTATTCATCCATATCCATCCCCGAAGGCCTGAAAGCCATATGGTCATGGGCAAAGCCATGATTCTGGAAATCAACCCCTGCAGCCTTCATTTCCATAACCTGGTCCCAAGTCATGTAATTCCAGTGCTTATTGTCCGTGGCACTGACGTAGAGAAATACAGTGAATGGGAAGCCATATTCCCTTAAAACAGGCCAACCATTTTCATAGACACTCCTGTAGCCGTCATCAAAGGTAATTACTACGCTCCGCTCGGGCAGGCTTATCCCGTTCTGCAGAAACTGAAGCAATTGCTGCAGGGAGATGACCGTATAGTCGTTATTCTTCAAATACTCCAATTGCTCCCTGAAACGCTCAACTGCAATATTGGTCGTGGGATACTTGTCCTCACCGATTCGATGATAGATGAGCACAGTAACAGCGGTTTCTTCTGCTTCCGCAGTACCTGTTATTTCCTCAGCAAAACAAGGTGAAGTGGTGGAAAAAACAAGAAATAAAATAAAAAGTAACAAAGCAGGTCGCATGAATTGTAAACTAGAGAGATGCCTTAGCCGGTTCGACACCAACAGTGGGCTTTGTTTCAGGACCGTATAATCCCGATGTGTCGGGATCTGAGAGGCGGCAACTGTCATATTTCTGTAGGTTATTGGCCAAAATTATATTTTTAATTTCCTCAACATACTCTTTCCCTCTTGCAGAATAGCGGGTGAGCCCCTCGGCCAGAACCAGGGGGTCATCTGAATACCTGCGAAGCTGCCTGAACTTGTCATAAGAATCCAGGCGGTTCAGGGTAAGATGATAGGCCCAAACCGAGGCAAGAATATTCGCGTAGACTTTGACCTTATGGCTTTTTCCTTCATCACGCCTTGAGGGGATTATACCGCTGGTCTTCCAGGTCCACATCCCAAAAACATTGTTGCCTTCCCGGGCAAAGCGCGAACTCCCCCAGGAAGACTCAAGGGCTCCCTGGGCTAGAATTATACTTGTCGGCACTGCATCAACTCGTTCCAGAAGATCTGCAGCATTCGTTGTGCGGTATTTCCTGCAGAGGTTCTGAATAAAGCTTACCTCATCTTCAGCCAGGAAATCGGACCAGGAACACCGGCTTTCATAGTCAAGTCCGGTGTCAAAATTAATATCTTCCAGCGAACATTCAATCTTTTCCAGTATCGACTCAAGACTGTCCCTTTTTTGCAGTGTGTCCTGGCGCACAAAAAGTGCATGGGGCAGCAGGGAATGAAAAAATACCCTCTTCCTGATGGCAATATCTTCAACAGTATGTATGTCATCCGGGTAGGATTCGATAAAAAAACGCGGCACCTCTTGTGCGGGGTAAATTTTCCACAGCCCGTACTGCTTGAGTTTATTGATCAAATAATCAGTTGTTCCATGTGTTTCTTCAACTAAAACAGGCTTTTTAGGACGCTTTACTGCTGTGACAAAAGGCTGAGGCGTACTATGAAAAGAAGTGCTTAGGATGCTGAAAACAGAAAGCAGAATTGCCGTAATAATCACTAAAGACAAATATGCTGCCCATTGCTGCACCTTTTGCTTGCCAAAGCACATCAGGTGCGAAGTGTCTTTCTTGTTAGCTGGTTTTTTGTACTCGGGGGAAGAGGCCATATGATTCCCATAAATGCGTTTACTGAGAATTTGTCAAAAGGGGATTCTTATAAATAATAAAGCGATAAATTGCAAGGTATAGAATATAAAACCAAAGCGCATATTACTCTATTTGCAGGGGTGGGGATAGAAAAATTAGTCCTTTTTCTTGAGGTCGAACAGGCCCAGCTGCGATTTGATTTTCTTCGTTTCCGCAGCCGACGGCATATCATCCCCATTTTTTTCCCGGGTGGGGATCTGTTCGGGATCAGGAGATTGAGGCAGGTTTTCTTTGCTTCCTTTGTCTTTGTTTTCAGGTTCACTGGCATCCTGCTGTTCAGATACCTTAGCAGTCAATTCCGAAATACGCCTAACGGTTCGCATTGACAAGCGTTTACCAATTGCCGCCTCACCCTTAATCAAGTACTCGTCAAATTCCAAGCGTTGGGAATTTACCTTTGCGCGTGGTGTGGGAATGAAATCAATGCGGACGCGAACGCCTTCACCTGTCTGCAGGAACTGGATCCAGGATTTCTTATGGCTATGAAAAAGGCGGTATTCCTTGTCCAGAATAAATTTTGGCGTTGTAAAGCGTTTGATATACGTCAGGCTTTGGGAACCTTCGCGGTAAAGAAGGTTGAAGACCATCTCCCCTTGCACTTTACCCGCCCAGTAAATATCATGATCTACAAATATCTTTTCCGGCACCTTGACAGCCTTGTAGCGTCCGTCCTTATGAATAAGCAGGATCTTGTCATACTCGGAGCAGGAGAATGACATCTCACAATCTGTTTTTACCTGATGGCCCAGGAGCCCTGTTTCCCGGTTGTAACCGATTGTGAGATTGGAGAGGGCAACCTTTCTTGCCTTGACTTCGGTAAACGTCTCAATCGTGGTTCTGCGGGGATAGCTGCGCCCGTATTTCTTAAGGAGATTATCCAGGTAATTTACCGTAAAGCCGACAATATCCTTGAGTTTCTTTTCAACGTCCTTAATGGAGCTCTTTATCTCTTTAATTTCCTTGCGCTGCCTGTCAATATCAAACCGGGATATACGTTTGATGCGGATTTCAAGCAACCGCTCAATATCATCCTGGCTGACGGGCTTGACGAGCTTGTCCTCAAATGCACTTAGGCCCTTTTTCACTGTGTCGGTGATAGCCTTATAGGTTTTGCATTCCTCGATCTTTTTATAGATACGCTCTTCGATGAAAATCTGTTCCAGAGTTCTTGCATGCAGCTTGTCCTTGAGACGACCCAGTTCAATCTGCAGTTCTTTTTCCAGGTCCTTTACAAGTTTTTCCGTGTTGTACTGCAGCACCTCTTCAACTGAAACATTGACTGGCTGGTTGTCCTTGATAACAGTAAGGTTGGGGCTTATCGGCACCTCGCAGTCTGTAAAGGCATAAAGTGCCTTTATGGTATCTTTGGCGTAGATGCCCCGGGCCAGCTTGATCTCAATTTCCACCTTTTCAGCGGTATAATCATTGATGGACTGGATTTTTATCTTGCCGCTCTTGTCCGCCTTTTCAATGCTGTCAATGATTGAGGAGGTGGTGGTTGAATAGGGAATTTCTTCTATAACAATGGTTTTTTCATTCTTTTCTATAATTTTGGCCCTGCATTTGAGGCGGCCGTTGCCATTGTTATATCCTGAAACATCGAGCATTCCGCCCTTCTGGAAATCGGGATAGAGTGTTACTGATTTACCCTTGAGAATCTTTTTCTGGGCCCGCAGGAGTTCTCCGAAATTATGGGGCATGATCTTGGTCGCCATGCCGACGGCAATTCCTTCTGCGCCGAGCAGCAGCAATAGCGGGATCTTGGCCGGCAGAGTGACCGGTTCCTGCATGCGGCCGTCATAGGATGGCTGGTATTCCGTCAGATCCTTGTTGAACAGGGTTTCTTTTGCCAGGGGTGTAAGGCGACATTCTATATAACGGGCAGCCGAAGCCTGGTCACCTGTATAAATGTTGCCGAAATTTCCCTGGCGGTCGATAAGGATATCCTTGTTTGCCAGATTTACAAGTGCGGCAAAAATTGAGGCATCGCCATGGGGATGCAGCTTCATGGTCTCACCGACCACGTTGGCTACCTTCTGGAAACGGCCGTCATCCATATTATACAGCGTCTGCAGAATGCGGCGCTGGACAGGCTTCAAGCCGTCACTCATGTCAGGGATGGCACGCTCTTTAATAACATAGGAGGTATACTCCATGAAATTCTCATCAAAGAGTTTATGGAGTTTTCCCAAATCGGCAGTATCGTCCATGGAGTGGTTAATCGAGTAAATTTTTCTACCTTGACCAGTGGGGAAATAAAAATAGACCAGCCAGCTTACTTTTGCGTCTAAATGAGGTTATTCATAATATATTCTTTGCGCGCAGGAGTGTTTTTACCCATGTAAAAATTAAGCACCCTTGGCACTTCGGAAAGTTTGTCAATATTCACCTGGCGTATACGCATATCCTTGCCGATAAACTGCTTGAATTCAGCGGGTGAAATTTCTCCCAGACCTTTAAAACGGGTCATTTCCACCGACTGCTTCTTACCCCCGCTGGTGGACAACTTTTTAGCGGCGGCGGCCTTTTCTTTCTCGCTGTAACAGTAAGTCGTCACCTTCTTGTTGCGGACCCTGAAAATGGGAGTTTCAAGAATATAAATATGTCCGAGTTTCACCAGTGGCTCAAAGTAATGCAGAAAAAAGGTCAGCAGCAGATTCCTGATATGCAGCCCGTCAACATCAGCATCTGTGGCCAGTATTATCTTGTCATAGCGAAGATTCCCGACTGTTTCCTCGATGTCTAGAGCCTGCATCATGCTGTACATTTCTTCATTTTTATAAAGAAGCGGCAAACTCTGGCCGAGAACGTTGAGGGGTTTGCCTTTCAGGGAAAATACAGCCTGGCGCATAGGATCCCTGGAACTGACTATGGATCCTGCCGCGGACTGACCCTCTGTAATGAAAAGCATGTTCTCGTCTCCAGGGGGAGAAGGTTTATCTTTGGTGGGATGGTATTTACAATCCTTGAGGTTCGGAATCTTCAAGGCAACCTTTTTAGCTTTTGCCCGAGCCTCTTTTCTTACATGCTGCAACTCCTTACGCACCTTTTCATTCTGCTGGATCTTTTCCAGCATCCGTTCGGCAACATCAGCGTTTTTATATAAATAGGCGCTGACAACATCTTTGACTTCATTCACTATCCAGGAGCGGATTTCTATATTGCCCAGCTTGTTCTTCGTCTGAGACTCAAAGACGGGGTCCTTGATCTTTATTGCCAATGTCCCCACAATTCCTTCCCGTACATCTTTGCCGGAGAACTTTTTGTTGGAAAATTCATTTACACCCTTGAGTATCCCTTCGCGAAAGGCTGAAAGGTGGGTCCCCCCCCCACTGGTATAGGTCCCGTTCACAAAGGAGAAATAGCTGTCGCCGTAGTTGTTGGTATGGCAGAAACAGAATTCAAGGGTGTTATCTTTTGCATAGATCGGTTCATAGATCTGGCTGCCGTTTATTTCCTCGGCCAGAAGATCCTGAAGGCCGTTGGCGGAAAAGAACCGCTCTTCATTGAGATACAGGTTGAGGCCCGAATTGAGATAGGCATAACGCCACAAGCGATTCCTGACATATTGTTTATCATAGGTAAACTCACCAAACAGTTCTTCATCCGGCAAAAATTCAATGAGGGTACCGTTGCGCTCCTTGGTTTTTCCCTTGTCCTCCTTTGTGAGAATGCCGATTGCGAATTCAGCCATGGCATACTCGCCGTCCCGGAAGGATGTTACCCGGAAAATTCGGGACAGGGCATTAACCGCTTTGGTTCCAACACCGTTCAACCCGACTGAGAACTGGAAAACATCGGTGTTGTATTTGGCGCCGGTGTTTATTACCGAGACGCATTCAATCAGTTTGCCGAGGGGTATGCCGCGGCCATAGTCCCTTACCGATGTAAAACCATTTTCTTCGATGGCAATATCAATTCTTTTGCCGGCGCCCATGATATACTCATCCACACCATTATCGATCACCTCTTTAAGCAGGATATAGATACCGTCATCATGGTGGGAACCGTCGCCAAGACGGCCAATATACATTCCCGGACGCAGCCGGATATGTTCCAGGGAACTCAGGGTTTTTATCTTGCTTTCATCGTATATATGTGCTGCTTTTGCCATGCCAATTTCACGTTCGAAGTTAAATTGTTAATATTCCGCCGTAGTTCCTGTATTTAGCACCAAGTTATTGCCTTACGCACCCGCCATACAACATATGGACAAATTTTTAATTATATACACAATATAATGTGTACCTTCAACAAAAAAATAGTGCCAAGCGATTAATTGCAAAAATATGATAGATTCTTGTTATAGTTGATAAACTGAATGGTATTCGTTTGTTACTCTTATTTTATATTTAAAATGTCAGGTCTAAAAGATTCTCAAAAGGTTGCCTTAACCATAGCAGGCTCTGATCCTTCCGGCGGAGCCGGTATACAGGCGGATCTAAAAACTTTTACTGCGATCGGCGTTTACAGTGGCGCAGCAATCAGCTCCCTGACCATACAAAACACCCAGGGGGTCTTTGCCATTCAACCGATTGATCCTGCACTGGTCAAAGACCAGATTGCTTGCGTTCTAAGCGATCTCAACGTAAGTCATATCAAGATCGGCATGCTGGGATCCGCTGCAGTAGCGGAAAGCATCTATGATGCACTGGTAAATTTCAGTGGAGAGATTATCTACGATCCTGTTCTGGTTTCATCCAGCGGTCGGCAACTCATTGATCTGGCGGGCTATGATACAATACGGGACCAATTTCTCAAGTTGTGTACTGTTCTGACTCCGAATATTCCAGAACTTTCCTTGCTGACAAACAGGGATTGTATCAATAAAGATTCATGCCTCGCGGCTGCAGAAATATTATTACAGCAGCATGAAAATCTGCGTTCCGTTGTTATTACGGGTGGCCATTGCAAAAATGAAACGAACAGCATAAGCGATTATCTGCTAACCGTTCCAGAACCATCCCGGCAAGTCAGACTTAAAGAAATTTCTCACCCGAGAATAGCAAGTCACAATACCCATGGAACAGGTTGTACATTTTCAGCGGCCTTTACAGCATATCATTTACTGACTGGAGATGACACCGAGGCCTTTCACAAGGCGACCGGTTATATGGATGCCCTTATCAAAAAAAGCGTCCCTTTCAAAATCGGTCATGGTACGGGTCCTCTCATGCACCACCTCAAATAAAAGAGAAAACCATCTCCCCTACTCCATCATTCGGATGCTTCCACAATCAGGACAGATCCAGGTTGGACCATTTGTCATGCCCCACTTGTTTTCCTCAAAACACCGGGTGCAAATCTGAAAGCCACATTGACAGTTCCAGCAGAATAACTGCTCCTTCTGGCAGCAGTGACATTTGAAATTCTTTTTCCCGCGGCGCCTGGATCTCTTTTTGTCAGCATCCATATTCATTAATACAGCTAATCATTGATCAGCAAGCAGAGAAAAAAACTCCGCCTGCCTCATGCTTTCAGCTCAGCTGCCAGCCAATTCAGATAGTCTTTGCCACCCCTTGTAATCGGGGTGGCAAGTATTTCCGGAACCTCGTAAGGATGCATGCTTTTAATTGCAGCCTCCAGTTCTGAAAAAAGGTCTTCCCTGCTTTTTATCAGGCACAGGTATTCCTGGGCTGAGTCCAATTTCCCCTGCCACTGAAAAAAACTCGTCACCGGCCCTACTATCTGGACGCAGGCGGCAATGCGTTTCTCCACAAGCATTTTTGCAATTTTCTCAGCATCAGCTTTATGTTCCACCGTTGTTAAAACCTGTATATACTCTGTCATACCTGGTTCCCCATATTTCATGAAGTGGTTTCCCTTATACAGTGAGAGAACTTTCCATATATTACGCTGTACATGCAAAGCAGACCATAGTAAATTTCGCAAATATCATTTTTTTTTGTGCAAATACATATGGAATCAGTCACAGTTGAAAGTTATGCCGGCTCACAGGCCGAAGAGCATCCCCTCCGCTTTTATATTGACAAGCGGAAAATTGAAATCATATCCATAGAAAAACGCTGGTTGACCCCCGGATGCAGATGTTTCAAAGTTTTAGGAGACAACGGCTGTTTGTATGTTTTGGAATACAACAGTCATAAGGATACATGGAGCCTATTGAAAGTGGACAGACCATAAGGCAACAGATTATTGACCTGCTGTATTCAGACGAGTTAACTCTGCGCGATCTTTCTCAAGCTGTCAGCATCACTGAAAAAGAAGTTGTAGGCCATTTAGGCCATATTGAACGATCGATCCGCAGGCAGGGCAAAAAACTTGTTGAAATCCCCTACAAATGCCTTTCATGTGGTTTTGTTTTTGACAAGCGCAGCCGCTTCTCGAAACCAGGCCGTTGTCCGAGCTGCAAGAACTCGCATATGCAAACAGCGCGTTTCCATATAGAATGAAGTTTCAAAAGATTTGGCGCCAAGGCACAGAGGCACATAGTGATCAAGGCACAAAGATACTCAGGCTCGTTATTTGTCATTGTGAATTCTCCATTCTTCATTTAACTAAAGAGGCTAAAGTTCGTTCTACTTTTGAGCAACATACATGAATTATTGCAATTACTGTCCGGGTTATTGCTGTTACAGACTTGAAGGCTCTGTTTTGTTAATTGATGCCGAGGACATCAACCGTCTGGCCCGGCATTTTTCCATCACTGATGGTGAAATCCGCAAACGCTTCATGGAAAACCGTTATACCTTCAAGGTGAAAGAGGATTGTTCCTGTATATTCCAGTCAAGTGACAGGATGATCAAACGCTGCACGGTACACGAGGCCCGCCCAAAACAATGCCGAAGCTTTCCTTACAACACCCCCTGTCCCTACCTGGAACGAGATGATCTGCTGGCAGAAATCCAACCACGCCTTGAAAGCGGTCTGAAGAAGCACTGGCTTATAAAACCTTGAACTGAAAATCCCTGACAAATCTCTATGTATAGCTATCAGAAAAGCGGACGCTACTTTGCCCAGATTGCAGAGGGATTGGAAGACCTCGGCCAAAACGAGCTCCAGGACCTTGGGGCACAGGACATTAAGCCCACCTACAGGGGGTTTTATTTTTCAGCTGATAAGGGGACTCTTTATCGCCTTAACTACTGCTCAAGGCTTCTGAGCAGGATTTTAGCGCCTCTCATCCGCTTTGATTGCCATTCGGACAAATATCTGTATAAAACTGCCTCCAATATTAACTGGCCGGCGCTTATCGACCTGAAAAGCACCTTTGCCGTAAAAGCCAACGTCTCTCACAGTAAAATAACCCATTCCCAATATGCTTCACTGCGCTTGAAGGATGCTATTGTAGACGTTTTCAGAAAAGAAACAGGTACGCGGCCCAATGTGAATACCAGGGAACCGGATATCCTGTTCAACCTCCATATTCAGAACAATAAGGCCACCATCTATCTTGATACCTCAGGTGCTTCCCTGCACAGGCGAGGTTATCGCCTGCAAACTGTAACAGCCCCCATGCAGGAGATTATTGCAGCTGCCATAATCCGTTTAAGCGATTGGCATGGCATCAGACCGCTGGTGGATCCCATGTGCGGTTCAGGTACCCTCCTCTGCGAAGCCATGATGCATTACTGCAGGATCCCTGCAGGATATTTACGAAAAAATTTTGGCTTTACAGCACTGCCTGATTTCGATGCAGAGATCTGGGCTGCGGTTAAACAGGAAGAGGACAGCCGTATCAGGGATCTGCCTCAAGGTCTCATCAGCGGCAGTGATAAGTCAGAAGAGGCTATTGCGGCAGCCAAGGCCAACACTCGATGTTTTGCCCAGGGAGCCAATATAGCACTTTCCGTAATGTCTATGCAGAATATCAAGTCTCTGGCGAATTCTGTTATAGTCAGCAATCCACCCTATGGCATACGCCTTGAAACAGATGAAAACATCAAGGATTTCATGAAACAGCTTGGTGATTTTTTAAAACAACGCTGTACAGGTTCTGAAGCCTATCTTTATTTCGGCAATCGTCAATTGATAAAAAATATCGGCCTTAAGCCAACCTGGAAGAAGATTCTTATCAGCGGCGGTCTGGACGGCCGGCTGGTCAAATACAATCTGTATTGAACAGTAACTGCGAGTACATTCCTGCAGCTTTCTGCAGCAGGTGGAATGACTGATAATTCCTTTGTTTCTCAAATTGTTGGTGATGTTTTTAATTCATAGGTTTTAAGACAGCACGATAGGTGCAAAACCTCGGCCATAAATTTTTCCTTATTTTTTAAAAAAATTACTTTATCATATAAGAATTATTCTTAGAGAATAATGAAGAAGGAAATTTATGCCATCTGATTCTCGTCAGGGTGAAAGAAGAAAACACGACCGTTTTGAAGTCAGGAACCTGGCAATTGCTCTTCCGAATAAGCCTTCCTCACAGGTAGCAAGAATCGTGAATATAAGCAAAGGTGGTCTTGCTGTGCGTTATCTTGAGCAGACTAATTGGCTGGGAAACGCAGATGCCATAGATATCCTTGTCAACAGTAGCTTACTGATGACCAATATCCCGATTAAGAATGTCAGTGATTACAAAGTAGAAAATCACGTTTCCTTTAGCATAATCAGTGAACGCCAATGCTGTCTGCAGTTTGGCACTCTCTCTCCTGAGCAGGAGTTACTGCTTGATGAATTCATTGTTAAATATGGCGTCGGCAGTTCATGAAAATTTCTTTTTAACTCCTTAAAATTCCCGCTTGCATTCCAACCCATACTAAACCTTGCTAATACGCCGCAGTTCTAATATTATTGTTGGAAAGCTGGCTCTGACGGCTCATTTTGCCATTTTTGGAAAGATATATACGTCTATAAATTCAAATTTAACAGAAAGAATTATGCTCCTAACGATCGATGTTGGCAACTCCCAGACCGTCTGCGGTGTTTTCAAAAAAGGCAATCTCCTTTATCATTGGCGCTTGAAAACAGATCGGGAGAAAACCGCCGATGAATTGGCAGCACGCTTCCTGTCACTCTTCGCACTGCAAAATATCCATTTCACGGATATCAAAAATGTTATAATTGCCAGTGTGGTCCCAACCCAACAGCAGGCCTGGTACGAATTTTCCACCAGATACGCAAATTGCACTCCCATGGTCGTCAATGGCCAATCTCTTGAAACGGGCATAAAAATAATGACGGATAATCCTGCAGAAGTTGGTGCCGACAGGATCGTCAATGCAGTGGCAGCATTTGCACAATACGGTAAAAGTTGTATTGTGGTCGATTTCGGGACAGCCATAACATTTGACTGCATATCTGCCAAGGGAGAATACCTGGGTGGTGCCATCATTCCCGGCATGATCATCTCAATGGATGCGCTTGCCAGCCGTACTGCCAAACTGCCACGGATTGATATCTCAATCCCTCCTGAAAGGGCAATCGGTGCCAACACGGTAGATGCCATCAAGTCCGGCCTGCTTTTTGGATATGGCGCCATGGTGGACGGCCTCATAAATAAACTGTCGGCAGAATTTGCTGAAACCCCACAGGTGATTGCCACCGGAGGCATGGCGGAACTGATTGCCCCCTATACAGAATCCATCCAGATTGTTGATCCAATGTTGACACTTAAAGGCCTTAATATCCTGCATGAAAAAAACACGTAAACAATCTTCCCACAAAAAAGCACGCCGGGTCATCTTCCCGCCTTCAATAACACAGGGTGATACAATCGGCCTGGTTGCACCCGCAGGCCCGATTATCAATAAAAGCAACTTTAGTGCAGGTGTACGCATTCTTGAAAAGTACGGTTTTACAGTCAAATACAACCAATACCTTTTAAACACCAAAAGTTATCTTGCAGGCTCCGACCAGGAGCGGGCAGATGAGTTTAACCGGCTGTGGTCTGAACCTGAAGTCAAAGCGTTGGTGGCAGCACGGGGTGGATACGGCTGCATGCGCATGCTTGACCTCATCGACATGAAGCAGATACGCAAAAACCCCAAAATCCTTATCGGCTTCAGTGACCTGACCGTGCTTTTAGCAGCAATTTACAAGAAAACCGGGCTGGTATCGTATCATGGGCCTGTCGTGACAACCCTGGCCAGTATTAATAAACAGTCGCAAACAAGTTTTTTCAATGTTCTCAAGGGAAACGCACCAGATCAGATAAAACCTTCCAGGGTGAAGATACTAAAAGAAGGCCGGACAAAAGGAATTCTGCTGGGTGGCAACCTTACAACCCTGGTTCATATGATAGCCACCCCTTATGAAATTCCATGGAGTGATGCAATCCTCTTTATCGAGGATATCGGTGAATCTCCCTACCGGCTGGACCGTCTCCTTACCCATTTAAGCAGGGCCAACCGTCTGCAGAAGATACAAGGGCTTATCCTGGGGACTTTCAGTGATGATGAGAAAAAAGAAAAGGGACATATGAAAAAAACAGTTCAGAACAGAGTGCTTGATCTTTTGGCAGGACTTGATATCCCTATCTGGTCTGATTTTCCTGTCGGGCACGGACGCCGCAATCTCACCCTGCCTGTTGGAGTTGAAGCAATGATGGATTCTGATGCGGGTCTTTTAAGATTTCTTTAATTGGTTATTCAAAAGTTGATGTAGAGATAGAGGGTGAATCAGACGATGACAATCTCTTTACATATCAACTTGGCGTTGGAGTTGGATATGCAATGAATGAAAAAGCAAGATGATGTGGCAGCCGGCGAGATCGAAACGGCCCATCCTGGCTACCTTGGATCTCAGGACACCTTTTACGTTGGTACTCTGAAAGGCGTTGGTCGTATCTATCAACAGACATTCGTCGATACCTATTCCAAGGTTGCCTTTGCCAAGCTCTACACGACTAAGACACCTATTACCGCAGCTGACCTGCTGAATGATAAAGTCCTTCCGTTTTTCATTGAAAACGACCTACCTGTGCTGCGTATTTTAACAGACCGTGGTACTGAATCTGAATATTGTGGCAAAGCTGATCGTCACGACTACCAGCTATACCTGGCAATCAACGACATTGACCACACAAAAACAAAGGCAAGGTCTCCGCAAACCAATGAGATCTGTGAAAGCTTTCACAAGACGGTCCTACAGGAGTTCTACCAGGTGACTTTCAGAAAGAAACTTTATGCAGATCTGGAAACTCTGCAGGAAGATCTGGACGAATGGATGAAATATTATAATAATGATTGTACACACCAAAGCAAGATGTGCTGTGGAAGAACACCTATTGAAACACTTGAAGATGGAAAGGAGCTCTGGGAGGAAAAACTTGTAGCCTAAACTTGAACAGACAAACACCTTCACAAAACCGGGTATTGTCTGGTCAAGTCTGAACTACTAAATTGAAAAGTATGGGGCAACTCAACCTTTCCCCTCTGGGGGCAAGGCAAGATAACCCCTTCAATGGGTGACGAATACCGGCCCCTCAGGGGTCGGTATTTATTTGTTTTGGACAAAACTTTTTGCGGCGATCAGCTATACAGAATAATGGCATAATTTAGGTAAGTTGTAAAAATGCGCGAAAATGATGCCAATTACAGGGTAATGATTAACTGATGTTCAAAAAACTTCTTGAATTATATCAATACAAAGAACTCATACAGACCCTTGTCAGCAGAAACCTGAAGGTCAGGTACAGAAACTCAATCCTTGGCTATGCCTGGACCTGGCTTGACCCCCTAATGATGATGTTTATATTCATTCTTGTTTTCGATGTGCTTTTTAAGTCCGGGATAAAACACTTTCCACTTTATCTGCTCTGTGGACTGATTCCATGGACTTTTTTCCAAAATACTACCGGACAGTCGGTCAGTTCTATTACCGATAATGCGGGGCTTATTAAGCGTGTTTATTACCCCCGGGAAATTTTCCCTCTCACAATAATGCTTACGCATGGAGTGACCATGTTCCTAAGCCTTTTGGTGCTGATACCTGTGGTGCTGGCCTTTGGCATACCCATTACTGCAAAAATATTACTGTTTCCGATTATCTCGATATTCTTCTTTTTATTTACATTTGGCCTCAGCCTTATATTTTCGACTATGAATGTCTTCATGCGGGACATCCGGCATATTGTGCCTCTTATACTCAGACTTTTGTTTTATGGGACCCCCATTTTCTATGCCGTCGAAAACAGGGTGCCGGAGCGTATATTAGACGTTTATATGTTTGTGAACCCCTTAGCCGTAATTCTAAATTTGTTCAGGTCTATGTTTATGAATTATTATGTTCCCAAGCCGATTCACATATCGTTTGCCCTTGTGGACTGTATACTGCTGTTCCT
>PKTW01000043.1 GCA_002868955.1 Desulfobulbaceae bacterium | reverse complement strand
GAACAGCTGTCCGGTAAGCAAGCTTTGCATCTTAAGCTGGGCCCGCAGCCCCATCTTGGTCACCAGGGCGTCTACGACTTCTTCGTTATCGAATTGCCCCACTCTCTTCCCGCCCAGGATGGAGATCCTGTTGCGGAAAATCTGTACGTATACCGGCACATAAAACTCCAGATTGTTAGGGTTGATGGTTAGTTCAATGTTTTTTACCTCGCCGATGTCAACACCGCGGAACTTCACCGGGGCTCCGACACTTAAGCCTTTAACAGAGCCTTCGAAGAACAGGACCTGCATGCTCTTCTGCTGAAAAAACTTGCCGGAGCCGAACACCAGGAGAGCCAGGACAGCAAGGCCTATCCCTCCTACCACAAATCCGCCAATAGCAATCTTATTCACCTCTTTGCTCATATCCTGTACCTTGTCAAAGGTTGCTTCATTCTACCCTGCACCGGCCCCAGCAGAAACGGCGCCGCCTCTGGTGAGGAATTCCTTAACTTTCGGGTCATCAGTTTCAGCCAGCAACATGTGCGGGTCGCCCTGGGCTATCATTGTATGGGTCTCCCCATCCAAAAAAACTGAATTGTTGCCAATGGCAAATATACTGGCCAGTTCATGGGTTACAACCACAACTGTAGTCCCGAGACTGTCCCGCAGCTCAAGGATCAGGTCGTCGAGCCTTTTGGCACTTACCGGGTCCAAGCCTGCCGACGGTTCATCAAAAAAGAGGATATCGGGATCTAATGCCATGGCACGGGCCAGTCCCGCCCTTTTCTGCATACCGCCGCTGATCTCAGAAGGATAAAATTCTTCATACCCTGCAAGGCCGACCAGGGCAAGCTTTAAGGCCACAATTTCGTTAATATCACGGGCCGGCAGGTCGGTATATTCTTCCAGGGGCAGGGCCACATTTTCAGCCAGGGTCATGGAACTCCATAATGCGCCCTTCTGGTAGAGTATGCCGCATTTTTGCATCAACCTGCTGCGCTCAGCAGGATCAGCGTGCCAGAAATTTATGTCACCGTAATAAATCTGTCCTTTGGCCGGGCTTTGCAAACCTATCATATGGCGCAGCAGGGTACTCTTGCCACAGCCGCTGCCGCCCATGATGATAAAAATATCATTGTGATTAACCGTGAAATTCAAATTCCGCTGGATCACAAAATCACCATAGGCCATTGTCAAGTCAGAGACAATGATATGTGGGGTGTTTTTTGCTCCGGTGTTGAGTGTCATCATGTCTCTTTCATATGCCCAGCACATCGCACAGTACTGCAAAAATGCCATCTGTAACAATTATGCCGACAATGGCCGTGACCACAGCAGAAGTCGTTGCCTCACCAACAGCAGCAGCACTGCGGCCGCTTTGCATGCCACGCATACAGCCTGACAGTGCTATAATGATTGCATATATCCCTGATTTGGCAATGCCCAGCGATATGTTGGTCAGATCCAGGGTGGCCTGGGTCTGGGTTATATATTGCACTAAGGTTATGTCCATCATCCCGACCCCGACTATTGCTCCACCCATCATTCCCAGCAGGTCGGAATATAGAGTAAGTAGGGGCATCATCAGCACCATGGCAAATAAGCGGGGAAGCACCAGGAATTCCATGGGCGAGATACCCATGGTGCTCAAGGCATCAATCTCTTCATTGACCTGCATGGTTCCCAGTTGTGCGGCGTATGCTGCTCCAATACGCCCGGCCATGATAATCCCGGTCATAAGCGCCCCCATTTCCCGGACCATGGCAATGGCGACCAGGTTGGCCACATATATCTGCGCACCGAAAAGTTTAAGCTGCACCGCACCGACAAAGGCCAGGATCAAACCGACGAGAACACTTATAAGGGTGACAATGGGGAGCGAGTCGGCCCCGCATTCTTCAATAAAAAGCAGCAGGTCGATACGACGGAAACGGGCTTTTCCCCGCAGGAAATTCAAGAAGGACAGAGTCGCTTCACCTATGAAGCTGAGCATTTGTAAAGATGACGTGACAAAAAGGACAGCGCTTTCGCCAACCACGTAGATAAATGGTTGGTGTTTTTTCTTCGGGGATACACCTTTCTGCTCCGGCACAACCGAGGCGAGATGCAGCAAGCGTTCTACACCTTCCGGCAGGCCCTGCACCTCAAGACCAATGTCCCGATTTTGACATTCCTTTGTTATGGTGCGGATAAAGGTCAGAAACGTCGTATCCCAGGCTGCCAGCTCATTGGTATCAATAATGAGTTGTGTGATCCTGGAATCTGCTTCAAGCCGGCTGAGCACGGTTGCCGGTGAAAGAAGTTTGCTGCCGATTTGCCAGGCTCCTGTTATTGCTGCATGCAGGATATTCGGTGCAGGTTGACTGAAGTCAATTGTGCTTTGTGCTTGCATTTATTCCCACAGGTTTTTGTCCTGATTTTTTCAAAGCAAACCTTATGCGGCAACCTAGTAATTACTTCTTTATTTATCAACAAATTAAGTCTTTTCAAGCTAAAAACACGAAAAGGCCCCCCGCTCGGTAGAACAAGGGGCCTTTGGGGATGAACTGCTAAGAAAACAGCTACGCTATAATGGTCTCCAATAAAAAATTGTTGACTGAATAAACTTCTTGTTATCGGATTTTAAAAAATCGTTTGTATCTCATTGATTGTGAAAGATTGAAGCTCCCCGCGGCAGATAAGCACCCTTAACAACAGGGCATAAACTCCGACGTCGAGTCCCCGGGAATCTCCTCAGGAAAGGATGTTAAGTTTATCAGATTCGCTCGCTAATCCCGCAGTATGCTACGGGGAATACATGCGCTGTTCCTGTTCAAAATTTTTATACCGAGGTTTGAGGTCTCAGTTTATAATTTTATCTGAGCTGTTTTTTGTCTTTATCCCCGGCTCGGATCTAAAAGGGTGCGCATCTTCCGTCTGCTCAAAACCGGTCTCCCGCAGCACAGACTCCAGGCTCTCTGTAATCTCGTGAGATTCACGCGGAATCTCACGAATGCCGCCGCCAACCCTGATTATTATACTGTCTGCAATTTTTTTCTTATTCATAACAGTCCCCTTTTGATATCTCACGCAAATATCCCTCTGCATTGGACCAACAGAGAGAGTGTGTTCTGCCCTGTTCTGCCCCTAGAACTTTTTTCTGTG
>PKTW01000017.1 GCA_002868955.1 Desulfobulbaceae bacterium | reverse complement strand
CCTTAAATTTTTTTAGTCAGGAAAACCTTCAAGATTAGTGCCACAGATTCAGATTTTTTAAAGTTTGCTTTCAGCATTCTCACGTAATGCATGTGTCATGCCACCTGAAACAGGAACAATGCAGGTGTCTCGACAGTTATCTCTGTTCAATATTTCTTAAAATCGTAAAAATTAATTCATTCCATATCTATGATTGATTAGAGCGTTGCTGGTCTTTAAGGAAATTCTCTAAAAAAATCAATAGTTGGATGATAAAATGAAGATCCAAACTTTATGTTTAATGAATTTGGGAAATCTTGAAATGCTATTCTATGCATGTTGAATGCCATTTAGACATTATCTTGATAATTTATTGTTATAATAAGGTATTGAGGACTGACGAGTAGTTCTGCTGATTAAACTTGCTAGGCAAATTTGGGGAAATACCTAAAGGATAGCTTGGGATTTGACCAATAAATAATTTATTGCTCCTGACTGCACCCCCACTGCACCCAAACAAGAAAAGGACTTAGCTGTATGTCAACTAAGTCCTTGTTATTACTGGCGCGCCTGGCAGGATTCGAACCTGCGACCTACGGATTCGTAGTCCGGCACTCTATCCAACTGAGCTACAGGCGCATTTTTTATAGGGTGCTCTTATACCCTAAAATTATCTAATCCACAAGAATGTTTTCTGCCTTAACTCAGGCTACAGCAAGGCCCCCAATTTACTTGTCTGACCCATTTTCAGCCTTAATGAACTCAATCGTGTGGTCGGCAGGGGTCATTTCCGGAGCAGGCTCGATCCTTATCTGCGCCCCGTAGTTTTTCTCCATTTCCAGGAGTTCCTCGCGCTTGTTGTTCAGCAGGTACTGGGCAACTTTTACCGGCATTCTGCACCTGGCCCCGACAACGTTGTTATGTGCTACTCCGGTCTGGATGCGGCGCAGGTAGGAAAGCGACTGGGTCTCAACTGACCTGGTAACACCCCGCCCCTGGCAGTATTCACAGACGTGATAGCTCCCCATCTCTATGGGACGTCCCAGCTTCTGGCGGGATATCTGCATCAGGCCGAACTTTGATATCCGGCTTATATCCACCTTGGCCCGGTCCCGTTTCATGCTGGCCTTGACCTCCTTTTCGACTTCCCTTATATGGCGTGCGTTCCGCATATCAATAAAGTCCACGACAATGAGCCCGCCCAGGTCACGCAAGCGCAACTGCCTGGCAAGTTCTGTCGCTGCTTCCATGTTGACCAGAAAAATAGTTTCATTAAAATTCTTATCCTTGGCGGTCCGACCCGAATTCACGTCGATCGCCACCAGTGCCTCTGTCGGATTTATTACGATGGAACCGCCTGAGGGCAGCTTGACTACAGGTTGATATATCTGCTCAATCTGGTCCTCGACCGCATACTGGTTAAATATCGGGCGCGAGCCCTGGTGCAGCCTCACCGTTGTCTTGCGCTGCTTGGTTGGCAGGAGTTTAAGAAAATCCATTACCTGCTTCTGTGACTCCTGGGTATCCACCAGAATTTCCTGGATATCGGGGGTGTAATAATCGCGCAGAACCTTGGCGATGATGTTCTGGTCCTTATATATCAATGCCGGGGATGGAACTGCCTGACCGCGCTTTTTTGTCTCATTCCATAACCTGAGAAGGTACCCCAGGTCCTTGTTAAGAGAGGTCTTGGTAATGTCCTTGCTGGCAGTCCTGATGATGTAGCCAATCCCCTCGGGGATGCTGAGAGAGCTCATCATAGTCCGCAGCTTAGCCCTTTCCTCCTCGTCCTCTAACTTTCTGGAAATGCCATGGCTGTCGCTACCGGGCATCACTACCAGAAAACGGCCGGGCAGGGAAAGATAGGTCGTGACGCTGGCTCCCTTGGTGCCGGCAGCCTCTTTAACAACCTGCACAAGCATTTCCTGGCCCTTCTTGATAACGTCCTGGATATTGAGATCCTTCCAGTGCTTCAAAGCTGCCTTGTCAGAGGTATAATACTCCGGATGGATCTCGCTGAACGGCAGGAAGCCGTTCTTGCCTGTACCGATATCCACAAAGGCAACCTGCAGGTTTGGCTCAATGGCAGTTACACGCCCCTTGTAAATATTGCCCTTGGTCTGCTCATGCACAACGGTGGTTACATGAAAGGACTCGACCCGGCCGTCTTCAATAAGGGCGATCCTGCACTCTTCAGGCTCCTCGGCATTGATGAGGAGTTTTATTACAGGTTCCTTCTCAATCTTTTTCGTATCTTTTTCACTTTTTGCAGCCATGCTTTCTTTCTGCTGCTTTTGAGATTTTTTCGCTGTATCCTTCTGGGCAGTAGCACCGGTTGCCTTGGTCTTTGCCTTAGGGTTTTTTCTCCTGGGACGCCCCTGTTTCCTTACATTTTTATCGGCGGCAACCGCAGGCTTATTTCCCTTGGAGTCACCAATCTCTTCTTTTGCCCCGGCGTTGCCTGAAGACTCTATGGGTATGGCATTATTTGTTTCTGTGTCTGTCATAACTTTCCTTTTAAGCTGGCCCAGTTTCCCCAGCAGATTATCAACAAGTTTACTCATTTCCTGTTTTCTGCCCCACTGGCGTTCTATAGTATTTCTTGCCGCCATGTATTTTTACTGTCAAGCTGCCGCCTCTTTCCATGCTCTTCAGGATCTCAGAGGTACGCTCTAAGTCCAGGTTCATCGTGGCTGCAATATCCGTGACTGTGCAGGGGCGACGCAGGAGCATTTCTATTATTTCGTCTTCAACCTTAATGGGCGGAATTGATTCTAATGAGCCTTCTCTTCCTTTGCCTGAGTCACTTGTTTCATTGTCCTTGCATCCTGCCAGGATATCAACCGGGCCGTCATACCCTTTCTCAATCTCCCTTTTAACCTCTTCCATCCTCTTGCGGGTCAAGGGTTTGGCAAATGACTCAAAAGGGGGTCGGGCCACTGTATTCAACTGTACCCTGGTAGGCCTGATCCTGCCAATGGCATTTTGCAGGGCTGCAATATCCTCCGGCGTATCATTAATATTCTCAACGAGCAGGATCTCAAGCCAGATTTCTCCGGCAAATTCCCGGCTGAAGTCGGCAATTCCCTTGATAATTGTCTCAAGGTCGGCACTGCATTTTGCAGGACGATTCACCAGGAGGAAACTTT
>PKTW01000183.1 GCA_002868955.1 Desulfobulbaceae bacterium | reverse complement strand
CTTCGTGCACTATCATATGGTTTGTTTCAAAAATGTACCTGACACTATAACAATACAAAAAAGAAGCACACAAAATGACCTGTTTCTCATTATGTAAGCCAGTATAGCTTACGATCAAGAAAAAGAAATCGCCTGCGAGAAGTATTTTAGGAAATATTTTTAGGGGGGGGTAGGAAGGAATTCTAGTTCTTCAGGTGTACAAAATTCTTGGTGGTCCAAAAAATGGCCTGTATCCGGTTAGGAACATTGATTTTCCGGTAAATATTGCTTACATGCGTCTTCACGGTTAATGCACTGATGCTGAGTTTGTCTGCTATCTCATCATTGGTTTTTCCCAACGCAATAAGCTTCAGCACTTCTTTCTCTCGCTTGGTTAAGTCGATCCTATCGGAAATCTCCTGGGAAGACTTATATGTGTTTTTTTCTACGAAGTTTGAAAGTGTTGCGGACATGATGTCGCGAGAGAACCATAATTCCCCATTTAATATGGCCATAATCCCCCTCTTGAGGATGGCGAGCCCGTCTTTTTCATAAAAAATGCCGTGCACCCCATTGCTGATGGCATTTTCTTCCACTTTCCTTTCATTGGGAACATTAACACAGGCCCAATAACATTCCGATGGCGCAGCGGCTACATGGCGACCGCATGCATGGGGTTGGTCATGATCAAACGCATCCTCGCAATTGCACAAAACCAAACTTTTTGTACCCTTTGTATTCTGAATGTCCAGCAAAGAGGGGGATTCGTGCAGTGAACAGGTAAAGGAGGGGTTTGTTGATTGCTCAAGGAAATAGAATAAGAGTTCATTGAGCATCCCTTTCTTGCCAATGATATATACATTAAACTTCTCTTTTTGCTTTGGACTATCGGTCAAAATGTTGCCACTCCCAGAATGTAATTATGTATTGCAGCATTAAATTACCAAGTCATGACTAACCATTATCATCTACCGGAGCAATGCTACAGAAAAATCTGCCCCTAAGAGCTTGTACATAATAATTATTATCAGCCGGTTAAAGAGTCACGCCCAAATTCAATATATATATTACTAGGGAACTGGGGCCTCGTCAACTTATTGAAGCTTTGAAGATGTTTTTCTTCATAGTATTGAAATCTTAATTATAACAACATGTTGTATTTTTTCTGCATTACTCCCCACTTAGTTTTTATATTGTAATTTCGAAAACAAAAGTTTTGTCTCCATATGGCGACACGGAAAAGCCCCCTCTTAACAAGGAAAAAGAAAAGAGGGCACCACCTATGTCGCCATTTTGCGACGCCACAGCAGGACGCATCAACCGCTTATATTTTCGTATTTATGATTTGAAAAGAGCAGGAACGATATGATGGCGATTCAACAATTTATAAAAGTCTGTACGATTGCGGTTGGCAATACGGGCTGCCTCTGAGACATTCCCCTGGGTTGTCTGCAGGAGTTTGATGAGATATTGCTGTTCGAACTGACGACGTGCTTCAGACAGAGGTATTAGTTTTCTCTGGTGTTGCTTAATTGCGTCATGTAAGAGGTCTTCTGAAATGAGCGACGAGGTGGCAAGAGCAAATGCATTCTCAACTACATTATACAATTGACGGATATTTCCCGGCCAGGCTGCCTCCACCAGAATCCGCATGGCTTCGGGCGAAAACCTCTTCGCAGGTTTGTCGCTGTCACCAGACAGTGTTTGGATAAAATGTTCTGCCAATAGCGGTATGTCCTCTTTGCGCTCATGCAATGGTGGCAGGTCAAGACTTACAACATTCAGGCGGTAATAAAGGTCCTCCCTGAACTGTTTATTCTCAATAGCCTCTTCAAGATTCCTGTGTGTCGCAGAAATAATTCGTACATCGACTGGCACTGGTGTTGAACTGCCCACGGGCCGAACCTGCTTTTCCTGCAGTACTCTGAGAATTTTCACCTGGAGATGCAGTGGCATATCGCCAATCTCATCAAGAAACAGTGTTCCCGCATTAGCGGAATGAAAGAGCCCAAAATGATTTTTCAGAGCACCGGTAAACGATCCCTTTGTGTGCCCAAACAGTTCCGATTCAAGCAGTGCTTCAGGAATGGCGGCACAGTTGACCGGAATAAAAGGCCCTTCCTTGCGACTGCTGGCCCGATGAATAGCAATGGCCAGAAGTTCCTTCCCGGTGCCGCTTTCCCCCCGAATAAGCACAGTTGACTCTGTATCAGCAACCAACCACGCCCTGGAAAGAAGTTCCTCCATAACCGCACTCTTGGAAACAATACCCCGGCGCCACTTGATGCTGTCTTTCTCTTTCTCCGGTAGGGTGCCACCCATTGAAAACTGCAAAGCCTTCTCTGTCTCGAGAATAAGATCCTTGCCGTCAATAGGTTTAGTAAGAAAGCTGAAAACGCCTTGTTTCGTAGCCGCAACCGCTTCAGGAATAGAACCATGCGCTGTAATTATAATGACAGGAACGGCCTTGTTTTGTTTCCGGATCGCCTCAAAGAGTGCCATGCCGTCAATCCCATGCATTCTCAGGTCAGTAAGCACCACATTGGGATTGATCAGGGAAAATTTTGCCAGGGCCTCTTCTCCACTGAGGGCTGTGGTCACCTCGTAACCATTGCTCTCAAGTCTTAATTTCCACAAACTGAGCAAATCCGCCTCATCATCGACAAGGAGTATTCGGTAGCCCCTATCATTCATTACTGCTCAGTCTCCCTACTCTTTATTATATTTTCAATATTCTTTAATTGTTCAATCTGGTTTTGCAGTTCACCGATCAAAACCTGATTCTGCTCAAGCTTTCCCCGTGAAGATTCAACTTTTACCTTCAGTTCATCATTCTCTTCAAGCAGCGATTTCCAGGCACTCCATTTGGTTATTATTTCTATATCCAGCCGATCAACAAGAATTTGCAACCCCTTAATGTCACTTGGAGACTCAGGATGTTCTGTGACATATTGTTCAAGCACCCTGGTTCCCTGTTTAAACTGCCTGTAGTCAGCTTTTGCATGTAAACTCAAGCAGATAAAATTTAATTTATCCAGATCGTTGCCCCTCTGGAGTGAATCCTCAGCCATCTTGAACTTGGCTGAAAATTCTTCAGACCCAATTTCATGTATATCGTTCAAACACGAAAGAAGGAAATCAGTGACTTTCGGTTCACGCAGACCCGCTGACTCTGGAGTGACTTTCGGTTCACTCAGACCCGCTGACTCTGGGCTGTAGGGCCTTAATTCTGCACATCCTCCCAGCAGCAACACACAAACGAACAGCAAAATGTTTTTTTTCACTATTTGGCTCATCCCGATATCTGCAGAGTCACAAGAAAACGGGCACCCTTCTTGCCGTTCAGCAAGCGCAGGGAACCATTATGATTATGCACATATTCTTTACTTATTGCAAGTCCCAGGCCAGACCCCTTTATAACAGCCTTTTCTGATCCTTTTCCCTGAAAAAAAGGTGCAAAAATTCGCAAGCGGTCTTCTTCAGCTATACCGGGGCCACTGTCCTCTACAAGGCAGCTCGCGCGTTTTCCATCTTTTTTCAGCTTAATACGGATAGTTCCTTCATCTGGCGAAAATTTCACTGCATTGGAAATAAGATTATCAAAGACTGTTTTTAGCTGTTCCTCGTTCCCGTTGATTTCTATTGGAACAAGTTGCACATCAAGTTGGATATTTCGGGCAAGAATTGAATTGCGGTGATCGGAGACGACCTCACTGATGAGTCCATCCAGTTTAATTGGGTGTTTTTCATAAGGGATGTCTCTGGCTTGCGCCAAGTTGAAATTTACAATATTTTCTATGAGTTTCTGCAATTTTGAACAGTTTTTATCCAGAATCCCGACTATCTCTTTCTGGTCGTTATTCATTGGACCGACAAGTTCATCATGGAGCAAACTGACCCCCTCTTTAATGGAGGACAGAGGCGTTTTTAAATCATGTGATATATGGGCAACTAACTTGATTTTTTCTTTGTCCAGTTTTGCAAGACGTTTCCTCAGCCAATCCAGTTGCCTGCCCAGAGCCTTCAGGTCTCTGGGCCATGAGACATCAACAGGTGTCTCAAAATCCCCATCACCAAGGCGTTCAATTCCTTTATTGATTTGCCTGATCGGCTTGGAGATCAGTGCCATAAAAATAATAATAAAGAGGATAGTAAAAGAAATCAAACCAGAGGTTTGCCAGATAAGTTTTTCTTTGTCCTTATTCACTTTCTGCTTCAACGCTCTTACTTCATCAATCATCAACTGATGGCTCGATTTAACTATAGATATCGACAGCTTGCTAAGGTCCTGGTATATGGAAAGAACCTCTTCCTGCTCATTTTTATTCATATCAGGGTCATCGGCGACACTGTTTAAGGCAGTAATAATATAGTTTTCCTTGAGCTTCAGTTCCTTAATTAATTGCTCCAGTTCCTTATCGCTGTTAAATGGGATAAGGAACTCCAGTGCCTTTACAATTTCCTGGTGAGTTTCGTTCATTTCCATGAGTTGCGCAGGCTCGCCAAGCACATTAAACACCCTGGCTTTTCGCTCCTCATCCTGCAGGAGTTCAGCTATCTTGCGCGTAGTTGTTACCATGTCAACAGAGCGGTAAACAGCAACAATACTCTGCAGCATCAAGCCATCCAGAATCTGCACCGAGCTGTACAGAGCAGTAAGCAGGGGCAGAGAGACAAAGAAAAACCCTGTAAGAAGCAAAGCGAAAAAAGAATGTGGCCTGTATAATCTCATCTGTCCTTACCAGCCAAGTTAGATACTATTGAGACAAACACCATTAAAGCTTGCCTACTTAAAAGAAATTCCCCAGGGATATGGTTCCCAAAAGCATTACTGCTCCAAAACAAATTCATAGGGCAGGCCGGATTTATCAAAATGGGCGAGAATGCTTTTCAGTCCCTGCAGGCTGGAAACCTCAAAATTGATTTCCCAGGCCGGTCTTTTTGCCTCAATTCTCGATAGTACTAATATATCGGCAACCTTCATGGTATCAGGGGCAACGGCAAGCATCATAAAAATCCTGTTTCTGGTTGCCTCCGGCACAAAAAGGTGCTGTGGTTTTGCAATAGAAGTTTCCTTGAGCCGCCAACCCACTTCAACCACATCTTCACGCCGCACCTTTAAAGACCGAAAACGTTCACATGTTTTCTGATGCACGGAAATCCCACGTTCATTCAAAATGCCGATGAGATCTTTTTCTGTTGGGGTCGGTTTACAACAGGCGGAAAATTTAATAACAGCCGGATCAAGGGAGGAAAGTATAATTTTGTTTAAGCCCCTGCCGGACGGTTTATTAATATCAAGGTCTGCGGGAAGAATACCCATTATTTTCCGGCGCAATTCCCTGAAGGAAATCTCTGCGATACCAACATGTAAAAACAACTGCTCTGAGGATTCCATGGCAAGCTGTTCAAGGACTTCATCCTCGTACTTCATCAAGTCTTGCAGTGAAAGCCTGTAGCGTTGGCACTCCTGCTCCAATATAACTTTGCCGACTTGAACAGCTAAGGCCTGGCGGCGCAGCCTGAAACCCTTTGCAAGCCCTGAACGGGCCCTGGGTGTCTTGCAAAGCTCCTGCAAGCGGGGCTCAAAAAGCACCGGCTCCTTCTGCAAAACGATCTTGACCTGATCCCCGTCTTTTAAAGCATGATCCGGCTCTACCCGCTCCCGTTTGATTATCGCTGCGATGCACCGATTTCCCACTTCGGTGTGAACCTGGAAAGCAAAATCAAGTACGATGGACTGCAGCGGCAGACAGATTCTGTCGCCCTTGGGAGTAAATGTATAGATTTCCTTTTTGCCGCTGGCCGCGATCATCTCGCGTGGAGAAAGTCCTTCGTCTGTGCCTAAAAGATCGAACATCTCCCGCAGTGTCTTCTCAAACTGCCCGGCCGGTTTATGTTCGGACCAGGCTTTGATGATGCCTTTCTGGGCATTGCGCGCCATTTCAGGGGTCCGTATCTTGAACAAGTAGTTCCTGCCCTTGATATTGGCCCTGGCATGCAGCCCCTGGTAGCCTGTCGGTTTTGGGTTGGTAATAAAATCCCGTATCGTGCGGGGAATCGGTGGAAATTTCTGGTTGACCAGCCCGAGTACACTGTAGCAGGACTCGATATCATCCACCAGGATCATAAATTCCATGGGATGATCTATGGCCTTGACCAGTACCTTGTTCACCGGGTCAAAGTAGCCCCAAAGTCCTTTGGCTCGAGGTGTTATTTCTGCATTTATCAAGCTTTTCTGCAGATCATGCCGCAGGGTAGTATTGATCTCATTAACCTCGGGTGAACTTTCCAGGTTGCGAATATGGGCTATGATTTTGTTACTCTGCTTGGGAAACTTGAATTTCAATGCCAGGTCATACAGTTCCCGCTTCATGTCAAAAAGCCCCATTACCCTGGCCATGGGCGCATAAATATCAAGTGTTTCATCAGATATTTTCTGGCGCCGGTCTCTCCGCATGGCTTCAAGTGTTCGGAGATTATGCAGTCTGTCTGCCAGCTTGACAAGCATCACTTCCAGCCGGGCTGCAGCACCTGAAAATATTTTCCTGTGAACCATCTTGTAAAAGGTCTGCTTATCACCAAAAAAATGTGTGATCTTGGTGCAGCCGTCAACTATTGCCTCAACATTTTTGCCGAACCGTTCGCCGATAACCTCTAAGGTAACTTCTTTGACGTCTTCCACTGTATCATGCAGGAGTGCGGCGGCCAGAATTTCAGGGTCCCGAACCTCCATTTCCTCGGCTAAAATCCTGGCAACATTGCAGGGATGCAGAATATAGGAATCACCGCTCTTGCGGCGCTGCCCCGCGTGGGCCTGCACAGCAAAATCAAGCGCTTCAAAAAAAACCTTGGCTCTGCCACCCGGGTCACCCAGGTTCCTGGCCATCGATTCTTTATAGCTGGCTATATCAAATTCTTTCTTCGCCATGCACGGTGTGAGTGTAATCTGCTCTTTATTATGATATAGAGTATGTTAGGTTATGTATGAAATTAATTAGATAACACTGCGTTTTCAAGCGGACAAGTCTTTTTTCGGGAAATGGTATTTTTATCAAGGCCATAAGACCTATTTTACACCAGAAAATCCTGTCTTGAAGCCATTGAATTACCTGGGGCAACTATACTTGAACACCCCTTATCTATTGCGATTATGAGAAGAAAACAGAAAAGCTTTCACCAGGATAAATATCACAAAACCAGTGCCGCAAGGAAGAAATTCCACCGTTCAGCCGGATCCGCCAAAATACAGAAAATTTCACCTGCAAAACTTCTGGAGCAGGAAATTCTTGCCTATCTTTACCAGGAAAAAGATCCCCGGAGCATGTCACATATCATGGGTGCTCTTTCTCTTGCCAAAGCGGACAGGAAAATGCTAGCAAACCTGCTCGCAGACATGTGCAGGCAGAATATTATTTCCTGTTCCAAAAGCAGGAAGGCTGGCGAATTTTATACCCTTCTCAAAGAAGATGTTCTTGTTGAAGGGGTTGTCGAGGTTCATCCTAGAGGATTTGGCTTTGCCATCTTAGGGGATAAACCTGGTTCCCTTGCTCAAAAGGCTGACAAGTCTTTACGTCAGGACCCGTTTATCGCTCCTGATAACCTGGGAAGTGCCCACCAGGGAGACAGGGCGCTCTTCAGGCTCATTCCCAAAAAACGGGGTAGGACCGAGGCCATAGTCATCAAGGTTATTCAGCGGGCCGCCACAGTCCTGGTAGGTAGGTATGAAGCAGGAAGACAGACCAGCCTGGTGATCCCTGAAGATGAACGTTTTCTCTTCAGCGTCCTGGTGCACAGGAAAGATTCATGCGGTGCCAGGAACGGAGACGCAGTTGTCGTTGAGGTCACAGATTTTAAAACCGGAAAACGCAATCCGAGTGGCCGCATCATAGAAGTGCTGGGCGATCCTCTTGATATTGAAGTACAGGCTGAAATAGTCATCCGCAAACATAAGCTGCCACATAAGTTTTCCGATAAGGCCCTGCAGGAAGCAGACATGTACGCTGATACCATGCCTGAGGAAAAGGGCAGGCTTGATCTCCGCCCCATTCCGCATGTTACAATAGACGGTGAAACTGCCCGCGACTTTGATGATGCCGTTGCCGTGGAGAAAACACCCAAAGGGTGGCGGCTTTATGTTTCCATTGCCGATGTCAGCTATTATGTCAAGCCCGGATCAGCCCTGGATGGTGAAGCCTATGAACGGGGCACCAGTGTCTATTTTCCCAACCGTGTTATCCCGATGCTGCCGGAACGTCTTTCAAACAACCTCTGCAGCCTGGTTCCCAATGAACCGCGCCCGGCATTTACCGCTATCATTGAATTTGACCGGCAAGGCAAAAGACTGGCCCAAAAGTTCAGCAAGAGCATTATTACAAGCCACCACCGGCTGACCTATACTATCGTCAAACAACTCCTCGTTGACAAGGACAATGCGCTTGTCAACAAATACAGTGATATATTGGCTCAGCTCCAGGAAATGGCCCTACTGGCCGCTGTATTGGAAAAAAAACGGCTTGACCGCGGCAGCATCGGTTTCTCCATCCCGGAAGCACAGGTACTCATTGATGCTGAGCACCAGGTTTCAGATGTAATCCGGGCTGAACGCAACATGGCCCATAAGCTTATTGAAGAATTCATGTTAGCTGCCAATGAAGCAGTTGCCTTTAAACTTGCAAGTGAAGACTTTCCGACCCTATACCGGATCCATGAATCCCCGGATGATGTTAAGGTCAAGGAATTTACTGCATTTGCCCGGACCTTGGGGCTGCATCTCCCGGCGGACGGCGGTTCCCCAAAATGGTTCGGCAAGGTCCTCACCCTTGTCGCCGGCAGCCCCAAGGAATACATTGTGAACAACATCCTGCTGCGTACCATGCAGCGTGCCCGTTACTCCCCGGAAAATGTGGGGCATTTCGGTCTGGCTGCGGCTTATTACACCCATTTCACTTCGCCGATCCGGCGCTACCCTGACCTGATTGTGCACCGCACCCTGTTTACCTTACTGAGCAAAAAGAAAGGCGGCAGCGCATCCCCAGCTCCTGATCTGCAACAGGCTGGAGATTTTCTCTCGGACAGGGAAAGGGCGGCCGTGGGTGCGGACCGGGAGATGACCGAGCGTTTGCAGGTCCGTTTCATGGCTGAAAAGATTGGTGAATCCTTTGAGGGCATTGTCTCGGGAGTTACCGCCTTCGGTTTGTTTATCGAGCTTTTGGATCATTTTGTCAGCGGCGCCATAGAAATAGCAAAACTCAAAGGGGACTTTTACCATTTCGATGATAAAAACTACCGGCTCATAGGTACCCGGACTAATAAAATATTCCAGGTAGGAGATATAATCAGAGTAAAAGTGGAAAGCGTCGATAAACGGCGGCGGCGGATTAATTTTGTGCTGGAATAAGAAACAGGGTTGGAGGGGTCAAGGTTTCGAGGTTTCAAGGGGTCGAGGTACTCAAAATTGAAAATTTGCGAGATTGAACATTGAACATTTAAGGGTAACGATAGTGTTTAAGGGTTAAGGCAATCTCAATGAAACAACAGTTTAAAAAAAATTTATATTATTGTAATTTTTCTTCCTGGTTTTGCTTTTTTCTTGAAAACGAAAGCATTTTTACACGATGCTTCTTTCGCCTGTTTTTTTACTTGAAACCTTGACCCCTCGAAACCTTGAAACCTTATAAATTCAAAGTTATGAGACTCGCAATTAATTTCAAATATGTCTGAATCAACTAAATCTGCACAACATCTCCTTGACAACATCACCATTGTCCTCATGGAGCCCAAGTATCCTGAAAATATCGGGGCTGCTGCACGCTGTGCCATGAATATGGGAATTTCCCGCTTGATTGTTGTCCGCCTTGAAACTCCTGACCAGGAGAAGATGCTTAAAATGGCGACTCACAAGGCGGCCCATCTCATTAAAGATCTCAACTGCTATAAGAGCCTTGAAGAAGCCCTGGCCCCCTTTTCCCATGTTGTGGGAACTACTGCCAGGCAGGGCAGAAAAAGACGCATTGAAAACAGTCCGCGTTATATGCTCGATTCCATCCTGCCATTACTGGAGAACAACCAGGTTGCCCTGCTTTTCGGCCCGGAAGACAGGGGCCTTACCAACGAGGACCTTAAATACTGCCAGACAAAAGTGACCATCCCAACCGCTGAATTTTCCTCCCTGAACCTGGCGCAGGCTGTTGCTATTTTGTGCTATGAACTCTATTGGGGCATCACGTATTCTGATAAAGTCATGCAGTCCAGCCCCAAGCTGGCAAGTTCCCATGAACTTGAAGGCATGTATGAGCATGTCGAAAAACTGCTCAACCAGATAGGCTTTTTAAGGACTGATGACAGCAGCTACTGGATACGCAACATCAGGAATTTCCTGGGAAGGGTCAAATTGCATGCTAAAGAAGCACGGATGATTCGCGGCTTCTGCCGCCAGTTCCTCTGGTACGATGGCCAGTTTAAAAAGCATGGGGCCGCTGAAACAGGCAGGGAAAATTTCCATGCATTTTCCGATGCTGAATTTAACCGCGATGAAGAAGACCTCGCGAATTGAAGAGGATCAGCGCGTGCAATCCCCGTAGCTTGTTGCTGCAGGATTAGCGCGCGAACCTGATAAATCAACATCCTTACCGCAGGATATTCCACGCAGCTCGAAGTCGGAGTTTATGCCCTGTTGTTAAGGGTGCTTATCTGCCGCGGCGTGCTTCAATTCCCTTATAGAAAATTGCAACTATGAAAGATCCAGGTAGGTGTATTCTTTTAAACCCATCTCATATTCCTTTAACAGGCGCATACCCTCGTTTGGCAGAACACGGTCCTCTTTAATTGCCTTGTCGAATTGCCGCTTCATGAGGCGGGCCAGCTCATTTCCGGAATACTGCACCAACCCGAGAACTTTTTCCATGGTCGTACCTTCAATGGTTTCCTCGATGTAGTAGCCCGACTCTTCATCTTCATCGAGAAAGACATGCGCCTCATTAACCCGGCCGAACAGGTTGTGCAGGTCGCCCATGATATCCTGATAGGCGGCCGTCAGAAAAATTCCCAGATAATATGGCTTCTTGGTAAGGGGGTGCAGGTTGAGAGTATCCACCCCTTCTTCATAATGGCTTATAAATTTTGAGACCTTGCCGTCTGAATCACAGGTTATATCGACCAGGGTTCCCTTTTCCGTGGGCTCCTCGTCGAGACGGTGAAGCGGCATTATCGGGAAAAGCTGGCCAAATCCCCAGTGGTCCAGGAGCGACTGGAAAACACTGAAGTTGCAAAGATACTGTCCGCTCAGTGTGTACTCCATCTCCATTATTTCTTCAGGAATATACTCAGCGCCCTTGTAATGCGTGAATACTTCCGCACTGATGCGCCAGAAAAACTTTTCTACTTCAGCCTTGATTTCCAGGCCGATTAGCCCGAGCCCGAAATGGGTCTGCGCTTCCTCACGGAGATGTAAGGCATCATGGTAAGCCTCTAATGGATTGTCAGGATTTATGCTTGTGTAGACGGACCAGGCTTCCTCGAGAAGCCTGTGCTTCAGCTTCGGCTTTGTTGCCGCTTTCCTGTCAGGCACCTTTTTAATATGGCCAAAAGCCTCTACGACCAGAACAGAGTGGTGCGAAACAACAGCGCGGCCGCTCTCATTAATTATTACAGGATGATCAACCTTTTCCAGGTCACAGATATCCATTATATTATAGACAATATCCCGGGCATATTCATTAAGGGAGTAGTTGGCCGAGGAATGAAAGGTGGAGCGGCTGCCGTCATAGTCGACACCCAGGCCGCCGCCCACATCGAGATACTCGAGATCATGCCCGAACTTTTTCAGCTTGGCAAAATACATGGCTGCTTCCCTGGTCGCTTTCTTAATGGTTAAGATATCCGGAACCTGGGAGCCGATATGAAAGTGCACGAGCTTGAGACAATCTGCCATGCCCGCTTTCTTCAACAGGTTGGAAGCTGCAAGGATCTCTGGTGCGGCAAGGCCGAACTTTGCCTCATCGCCGCTACTCTTATCCCATTTCCCCAGACCTTTACTTGAGAGCCTTATGCGAATACCCAGCTGTGGCTCGATTTTGTATTTCTGGGCATATTTTATGATGTTTTTTATCTCTTCAACCTTTTCAACAACAAGAATTACCTTTTTCCCAAGCTTCATGCCGATGAGTGCGGTTTTTATAAAACGATGGTCCTTATAACCATTACATATGATCAGGCTTTCAGGATCTTCATGAAAGGCGAGAGCGGCAAAAAGTTCGGGCTTGGAACCTACCTCCAGGCCATAGTGAAAGGGGGCACCCGCATCAATGATCTCTTCAACAACTTCACGGAGCTGATTCACCTTGATGGGGTAAACTCCCCGGTAGATTGATTTATAGTTGAATTCATCAATTGCAGCGTTAAATGCTCCATTAATTCTTTCAACCCGGTCGCGCAACAAATCCTGAAACCGGATCAGTATGGGGAAATGAAGCCCCTGCTCCCGTGCCTCCTGAACCACATCCAGTACCCTGATGCTGGCTCCCTTTTCTTTCAGGGGCGTAACCATGACATCCCCTTTGGCACTTACATCAAAATAGCGCAAGCCCCAGCGGTCAACACCATACAACTCCTTGGCATCTTCAACCGACCATCTTTGTCTTTCTTCAGGCTCTTCCTGCTTTTTCTTTTCTTTTTTAAGAGTCATTTTTTTACCCGATCATGATCTTAGCTGAGCGCCAGGCCAATTAATTTATAAACAAGTTTTGCTGCAGTAAAGTCAGGGGCATGCATGGTGGGAATGGGTGCCAGCTCTACCACATCAAAACCGCAGACAGTCCTGTTTGCGGCAACTCTGTGCAACAAATCCATTACCTGGTACCAGGTCAAGCCACCGGGCTCCGGGGTGCCTGTCGCCGGCATGATGGCTGCATCAAAGCAGTCGACATCAAAGGTGATATAGATATGCTCCGGAAAATCCCAGGGCAGAACTTCAGCCGGGATCCCTCCAGTATTAATGTCTGCTGCATCCAAACTTTGTATCTTGTGCGTTCTGCGAAATCTGAATTCTTCCTGTGACAGGCTGCGAATTCCGATCTGCACAAAAGGCAGCCCCATTTCATGCACGCGGCGCATTACGCAGGCATGGCTCAAACGGTTATCCTCATAACTATCCCGCAGGTCGGCATGGGCATCAAACTGAACGACACCGATTTTTTTGCCGCTATCAATAATAGCCTTAAGGGCACCAAGGGTAACCGTATGCTCGCCGCCAAGAATCACAGGAAGCCCATTTTTCTGTAACACCCTGGCTACTTCTGATGCAATGACTTGCAGATCCTGTGCAGCATTATCAGCCTGGCATCGAAGCGCTTCATGGGTGTACATGCCGGCTTGTCCCGGAACGGTTCTGCCGTCAAATGCTTCAAGCTGCAGGGAGGCCTCCAGGATTGCCCTGGGGCCGGCAGCGGTTCCACCCCCATAGGAAACGCTTTTTTCCATCTCCACAGGAATTATATGGATGCGTGCTTCCTCATAAGAGGCGGGTGGGATGTCCAGCTCGAGAAAACTTGGATAAGTAATATTTGCCATATTCTTTGCCTGCTGTTTAGGACAACCTGGACCGATAATCCTGGTAGCCGAATTCCTTAATGACCTTTACCGTCTCATCCCCAGGATCATAGGTTGCAATTGCCGGCAACTGGACCCCGTTAAAGGTATTGTTTTTTACCATCGTGTAATGGAGCATATCAAGAAAAACAAGCTTCTGGCCCGTCATCAATGGAGTATCAAATGAATAATAGCCAATCACATCTCCGGCCAGGCAGCTGAGCCCTGCCAGCTGGTAGGTAAATTTTTTCTCGCCCGGCTGCCCGCCGCCGATGACTTCGGGCCGGTACGGCATTTCCAGGACATCCGGCATATGGGCTGCTGCTGAAGTATCCAGGACTGCTATGGGCCTGTCCCGCTCAATAATATCAAGAACCGTGCTGACAAGCATGCCGGCATTAAGGGCAATTGCCTCTCCTGGTTCAAGGTAGACTTCAAGGCCGTAGCGCGCCTGAAAACTGTTTATAAGAGTACAGAGCCTGTCCACATCATAATCATTTCTGCTTATGTGGTGGCCTCCCCCGAAGTTCATCCACTGCAGGTTTTTAAAGTATGGTGCGAATTTTTTTTCCACTTCAGCCAGGGTCCGCTCCAGGGTATCAGAATTCTGTTCGCACATGGTATGAAAATGAAGACCGCTGATCCCGGTGAGATCGGCGCCCTTCAACTCTTCCAGTGTTATGCCAAGCCTCGAATTCGGTGCACAGGGATTGTAAAGTTCGACCTTGACCTCGGAATACTGCGGGTTGATACGCAGACCGCAGCGGAGCTGCCTGGAGCTGTCCTGCACTTTTTTCCGGTGCAGTTGCCACTGATTTATAGAATTGAAACTGATATGGTTAACCAGAGGCAGCAGTTCCTCCATGTCTTTTTCCGTATACGCCGGGGCATAGACATGGACCTCACCGCCAAATTCCTCCTTCCCCAATCGTGCCTCATGCGGTGAACTGGCACAGGTGCCCTGCAGGTATCGGCTGATCAGCGGAAAGGCACTGAACATGGCAAATCCTTTGAGAGCAAGCAGTATCTTACACCCTGTCCTCTGGCGCACCCCGGCTATAACTTCAAGATTTTTCCGCAAAAGACCAAGGTCACACACATAACATGGACTTGGAAATACAGCTGGATCAAAGGACGGCAGACTAGTCATTATCAGTATCCATAAAGGTTTCTGTCCAGGGCAGTCCATGCTGTGACAGTTTCTTCATGAATGGGTCGGGGTCGAATTCCTCGACATTAAAGACACCGGGCTGGTGCCATTCTTCCTCAAGCATGAGCATACCGCCGATCATGGCAGGAACCCCCGTTGTATAGGAAATCGCCTGGGAGTTTGTCTCGCGGTAAGCTTCCTGGTGATCACAGATATTGTAGACATAATACCGTTTCCTGCGACCATCCTTTATGCCCTCAATCAGGCAGCCGATGCAGGTTTTGCCCCTGGTTTTAGGCCCGAGGGAGGCAGGTTCCGGCAGCACTGCCTTTAAAAACTGCAGGGGAATGATCTCCTGCCCCTGGTACTGGACAGGATCTATCCTGGTCATGCCCACATTTTCCAGAACACGCAGATGAGTGAGATAGGACTCTGAAAAAGTCATCCAGAAACGGATACGCTTCACACCCTTTATGTTTTTTGCCAGAGACTCCAACTCCTCGTGGTACATGAGATATATCTCTTTGGGGCCTATGGAACCGGGAAAGTCAAAAGTCTTGTGCACCGTTAATGGCTCTGTCTCCTTCCACTGGCCATTTTCATAATAACGTCCTTTGGCCGTAACCTCCCGGATATTAATCTCAGGATTGAAATTAGTAGCAAACGGCAGGCCGTGGTCACCGGCATTACAGTCGATGATATCAATGGTATGGATCTCATCAAAGTGATGCTTCTGGGCATAAGCGCAGTAAATATTGGTGACGCCCGGATCAAAACCGCAGCCAAGAAGTGCCATGAGGCCTGCCTTTTTGAAGCGTTCCTGGTAGTCCCACTGCCACTTGTAGCAGAACCTCGCCTCATCACGCGGCTCATAGTTGGCCGTATCAAGATAATCAACTCCAGTTTCAAGACAGGCATCCATGATAGTCAGATCCTGGTACGGCAGGGCCACATTGATGACAAGCTGCGGTTTAAAATCCTTAATGAGGGCTGCAAGTTCAGAAACATTGTCGGCATCGACCCGGGCCACCTGAATAGGGCGCGACAGTTCCCGCTGTATATCCTGGCATTTTGACAGCGTCCTGCTGGCCAGGCAGATCTCGGTAAACACACCGGGATTCTGCGCACATTTATGCACAACAACCCTTCCTACGCCTCCCGCACCGATGATCAAAACTTTGCCGTTGTTGTTCATTTTTTTCTGTCCTCAGTTATAAAAAATATTGGAGTAAATCTGAAACAACTCCTCACCTGGTTGATTCAGCTATAACACCATAAAAATAAGCGGCTCGTTATACAGAATTTTACAAAAAAATCAACACGTTTATAGCTTTTATTTATAATCTATTTTAGCAGAATTTTAAATCCGAAAATCAAACTTTTTCAAGAGGGCATTGGCTGCATAACGGTTTGCTTTTTTTGCAGAATTCTTTACCGGTCCGGACGATGAGCGCATGGTACTCATTAAATAGTGCAACATCTTCGGGCAGGGACAGCACGAAATATTCCTGGATCTCATGGTAACCCTCTTCTTCAGCAATAATGTTATGCCTGGCAAAAATACGGTGGGTATAGGTATCAACAACAAAAACAGGTTTGCCCCCGGCATAAAGAAGTATGGAGTCCGCGGTTTCGGGGCCGATCCCTTTTACCGTCACAATTGCCTCACGCAGTGTATGCCAATCCATGGCGAACATTTCTGCGAGGGAGCCATTATACTCTTGAGCGATAAAATTGAGGAGATTCTTCAAGCGTGCTGCCTTGAGGTTAAAATATCCGGCGGGCTTGATCTTTTCAGCCAGTGCCTCAACCGGCAGATCATGCAGTTTACTAAAGGACAGGAGATTTTCTTTCTTCAGGTTATCTATGGCTTTGCTGACATTTGTCCAGTTGGTGTTCTGGGTAAGCACCGCACCGACCATGATCTCAAAGGGCGTCTCACCCGGCCACCATCCCTGCGGCCCGAAGTGCTCCAGAAGAATCTCGTAAATTTCCAGAAGTTTATTCATTCAATTTGTTCCATGCTGAAAGTAAGTTTCTGCACTGGTTAAACAAATTTCATTGCTTAGATATTGGAGATTGAAACGCAAAATTTTGTTCAAGATCGAGGAAATCAAGGAATTGCGCGGAGACGTATATATGATACGTCGCACAAGCAATTCGGAAGATTGACAATGAGATTGGGCTAAAGAGACGTTTCAAATCAATAAATTCAGTCTCCGAAGCAGATGCCTATTTCGCGCGCTGTGAGCACCTTGTCATTATCCATGTTGACCCTTTTCCTGGACGTGATTGCCTCAGACAATGGAACGGCTTTCATTCCCGGGGTAGCCAGTGCCACCATGTGATCAAATGTTTCCGACTCTACCAAACGGACTGCTGCTGCTCCGAAACGCAAGGCGAGCAATCTGTCGAAGGTGGTTGGGGTGCCTCCCCTCTGTAAATGCCCAAGAACGAGAGACCTGGTATCTTTTTTCGTCTTTTCCCTGATTTTCTGTGCAACCCACTCACCTATTCCACCAAAGACTACCTCTTGCCTGCCAACCTCCCCCTCCTGGCAGAATACATCACACTCCCTTTCCTGGGCGCCTTCTGCGACAACAACTATGGCATAATCTTTGCCGTGCAGCTCGTTATCGGAAATTTTTTCACAAACCTTGTCAATATCAAAAACAATTTCAGGTATTAATATGACATCGGCTCCGCCTGAAATTCCTGAATTCAGTGCTATCCAGCCGGATTCCCGCCCCATGACCTCCACGACCATGACCCGGTCGTGGGACTTGGCAGTGGAGTGCAACCGATCCAGGGCCTCTGTAGCGGTTGATACAGCAGTATCAAATCCAAATGTCAGGTCTGTTGCCTTAAGGTCATTGTCAATTGTTTTTGGCACCCCGACGACCGGCATGCCCAGTTGAGCGAAACGGTGGGCAATCTCCAGGGTGCCGTCTCCGCCCACAGAAATATGGCAGGCAAAACCCATGCGGTTGAAATTCTTGATAATGCGCTCTGAAAGATCTCGTATCAATGTCTCTCCAGCCAGGTTTTCCACTGGCATGGCAAAGGGATTCCCTTTATTGGTAGTGCCAAGGATGGTGCCGCCGGTAGGCGTGATGTCTTCAACCTTTTCAGGGGTCAGACTCACAAGCTCATCAAGATCGAGCAACCCCTTGTAGCCGCTGCGGCTGCCATACACCTCCCAACCACGAAGATGCGCCGACTTCACAACAGCATAAATAACCGCATTCAATCCGGGGGCATCACCCCCACCCGTCGATATCACTATTTTTTTCATTTAATACCTTACCGTCTACTTATATCTTGATTTAAACTGTTTGCAGCAAGAGTCTTCTTGACAGATGCCTGAAATATTAGATATCTCATTAGATACCTCGTTCATTTTGCTTAATGCCGTAATATACTTTTTTCTGGCAAGCAGCGCATCACTCTTTTCAGAATCACACACTACAAATTTTTTCTAATGATATCATAAGAATATGCATTGAGTAACATTCCGTCGTCTTTTCCTACATTGACTTATTTCCAGATATTCCTTAATGTTATGTTTGAAATATTTAAAGTAATAGGTTTGTCTGCAACTTTCCGCTTTATATGTAGTTTTTGTTTGGGAAAGCACTCAGATGATAACATTAAATAATATGTAAGGAGTATGCCTAATGTTTGAAGTGACAGAGTTAGCAACACAAAATTTGAAGTCGTACATGGATCAGAACAAAATTGATTCTGCCCTGCGCGTCGCACTCATGGGCGGCGGCTGATCAGGCCCCTCTTTGGGTCTGGCTCTGGATGAGCCAAAAGAAACTGATGCAAAATACGAACAGGATGGCTTGACATTTCTGGTTGACAACAACTTGCTTGACACCTGTGGAGCAATCAAGATTGATTTTATTGATTCCGGCATGCGTTCCGGATTTTCAATCAGTTCCGTAAAACCAATCAGTGGTGGAGGTTGCAGCAGCGCTTACTGCGGTTCCAGCTGCGGTTAATTTTCCTTCTTTTTTGATTCTGAAATACCCCCGTGCAGGTAGCTGCCGGGGGTATTTTTTTGCCTTTTCCCCGAGCGATGAAAACATTCCGGGCACGGGAAAATCATGGGGCAAGAACGTGGTAAGGCAATTTTCTTTTACCCATGCATCGACAATTTTACTGATGTACCTGTCTTCTGTCATCTGCCATCTGCCATCTGCCATTCTTGACAGATAAAGCCTCCGAACTTACCATTTCAAACAGTTGCAAATCATAATCTTCACTACAAATATTTTTTATAAATTGCGGAGGAAAACATGCAATTTGATAAATTCACCATAAAATCACAGGAGGCCATTCAGGAATCGCAGAGTATTGCGGAAAGGAATGGCCATCAGGAAATTAAGCCCGAGCATTTATTGACCGCTCTTCTCCAACAAAAAGAAGGTGTCATTATCCCGGTTCTGCAAAAGATGGGGGTTAATCTTGCTTCATTAAAAGATGATGCAAAACACCTTATCGATAACCTGCCCAAGGTAAGCGGCTCGGGTTTTGGTCAGGTGTTCGCTTCCCAGTCTTTCACAAAGGTGCTGGACCAGTCCTTTTCCCTGGCCTCAAATATGCAGGATGAATATGTCAGTCAGGAGCACCTTTTTATTGCTCTTCTGGCGGAAAAAGGTGTGACTGCCGAAGCTCTGCAAAGGCATGGTGTAAGCCGAGACGCATTTTTACAGGCTCTGGTCAGCATTCGTGGCAACCAGAGAGTAACAGACCCGAACCCGGAAGAAAAATACCAGGCTCTGGAAAAGTATGCCCGGAACCTCACTGATGTTGCAAAACAGGGAAAACTCGACCCGGTAATAGGCCGGGATGATGAAATCCGTCGGGTGATACAGGTTCTTGCCAGGCGTACAAAAAACAACCCGGTGCTGATAGGTGAACCCGGCGTGGGTAAAACAGCAATTGTTGAAGGCCTGGCCCAGCGCATTGTCAATGGAGATGTGCCTGAGACCCTGCGCAATAAACAGGTGGTTGCCCTTGATATGGGGGCCCTGGTTGCGGGTGCCAAGTATCGCGGTGAATTTGAGGACCGGCTGAAGGCCGTGCTAAAGGAGATCCAGAAGCGCGAAGGCGAAATCATCCTGTTCATTGATGAGCTGCACACCCTGGTTGGAGCCGGAGCAGCTGAAGGTTCCATGGATGCCTCCAATATGCTCAAACCGGCCCTGGCCCGTGGCGAACTCCACTGTGTCGGCGCCACTACCTTAAACGAATACCGCAAATATATTGAAAAGGATGCGGCACTGGAGAGGCGTTTCCAGCAGGTACTTGTGCAGGAACCCTCCATTGAGGACACCATAGCAATCCTGCGCGGACTCAAGGAGAAATATGAAGTACACCATGGGGTGCGCATTACCGATTCTGCAACAGTTGCCGCTGCCACTCTTTCAAATCGATACATATCAGATCGTTTTCTGCCGGATAAAGCCATTGACCTTATTGACGAAGCGGCCTCCCGGTTGCGTATCGAGATAGACTCCATGCCGACTGAAATTGACGAGGTGGAGCGCAAAAAAATCAAACTGGAGATTGAACGCGAAGCCCTGAAAAAAGAAAGGGACAAGGCCTCGAAGGAGCGGCTTGCCAAGATCGAAAGCGAACTGGCAGATATAAATGAGACCCTTAACAGCATGAAAGGGCACTGGTCCCTTGAAAAAGGGATCATCCAGAAGATCCGGGATATCAAGGCCCG
>PKTW01000001.1 GCA_002868955.1 Desulfobulbaceae bacterium | reverse complement strand
GGGAACCGGTTGTATATTGCCGATTCCCTTGGTATTGTGTGGCGTCCCCAACGAGATTTGAACTCGTGTCGCCGGCGTGAAAGGCCGGTGTCCTGGACCTGGCTAGACGATGGGGACGTAAAGTCTATTATGTGTTGGTGGGTCGTGCGCGGCTCGAACGCGCGACTCTCTGCTTAAAAGGCAGATACTCTACCGGCTGAGTTAACGACCCACGCAGAAAGAGGGATAAATACAATAGCAGACGGTTGATGTCAAGTCTTTGAGGCCTTAAAAGTGAAAGAAATTTTCTGATGAAGAAAAAATACAACTCCTCCGGACGCCAAAAAGCTTGAGCAGTACCACCGGGTCTGCTATAGACCATTAACATCAAAATTTCACCCATGCTCCTTTTTTGAGCAAGCAAGGACAAGGAGACTATTTATGGGACTGTTATCCCGTACAACCACTTTTGTCCGTTATTCTGTTGAGGGTGAACTTCCCGGGAATTTCTGGGAGTTCGCCGCAGAGCGGATTGCGAAGTTTTCCTTTCGCGACATTGATGATACCTTTGATGAATATTCCATTGGCTGGGTTTCAATAGACAATATGTTCGACAGTTCCTTTGCGCATGCCTCTTATGCAGTAGGGGACTATATCGTGCTCTCTATGCGCATTGACGAGAGAAAGGTTTCAAAAACGCTGCTGCAGAAATATTCTCGTAAAGAGGAGGAGCGGATTAAAAAAGAAAAGGAGATCCCGCGCCTGAACAGGAGCCACAGGGTCCAGATAAAGGAGGACATCCGTTTGCAGCTTGTTAAAAAGTCCCTGCCCGTTCCTGCGGTCTATGATCTGTGCTGGAATCTGGCAAATAATACGGTGTTGTTTTTTTCAACGGCCACCAAAGCACAATCCGTGCTGGAGGATTTTTTCAAAGAGTGTTTCGGGCTGACAATCATCCTGCAGGTGCCGTATCTTACCGCTGTCCATCTCCTGGATTTACCAGGACAGGAAAGGCTGCAAGATCTTCACCCGGCAATACTTGTTTAAAGGGAATTTTGAAATATGGATCTCGTTGATATAATTTCAGAAAAGAAATTTCTGGGTCAGGAGTTTCTTACCTGGTTGTGGTACAAAAGCGAAGAAAGGGGCGGTTCTGTTTTTCTGCCGGGCACTGGTGATATTCAGCTTGTCTTTGAAAAGCATATGCTTCTTGAATCAGGCGAAGGCGAGTCACTGGAGCAATTAGTCTGCAGAGGGCTGCAGACAGAACTGCAGGAAGCCCGCACCGGCCTGCTCATGGGCAAGAAGCTCGAACAGGCCCGTATTTATTTGGCCAAGGGAGATTATGAGTGGCGGCTGACCTTTGGGGCAACCCTGTTTGAATGTCGCAATGTCAGCTTGCCACGGACAATATCATCAAATGATGAAGCCGCAGACCCGCTTGCCTGGGAAGCAAAAGTCCTTGAAAGGATAGGCATGTCTGAAGAGGCGCTGCAGACAATGGACGAGCTGTTTCGTATATTTTTGCAGACAAGGGCAAGTGCTGACTGGCCACAGGAGCTGGCCAGGCTCAAAAGCTGGATTGCTAAGGGTGCTGAGAATTGATGGAGTAAAAGATGGATTTTGAACCTGTAATCGGGCTGGAGGTGCATGCCCAGTTAAAAACGAAAAGCAAGATATTCTGCGGATGCTCTACAGTATTTGGCGCCCCGCCCAATACCAACACCTGCCAGGTCTGCCTCGGCATGCCCGGCGTCTTGCCTGTTTTGAACAAGAAAGTGGTTGAATATACAATAAAAATGGCACTGGCAACACATTGCACCATAACCTCGCCAAACCGTTTTGCACGGAAGAACTATTTTTATCCGGACCTGCCGAAAGGCTACCAGATTTCACAGTTTGAGTTCCCCATTGCCGAGCATGGCTGGCTCGAGGTAGAAGATGGCGGCAGAACAAAAAGAATAGGCATTACACGCATTCATATGGAAGAGGATGCCGGCAAGCTGATTCATGATGTGCACAAGCCCCTGAGTTACGTTGATTTGAACAGGACCGGCGTCCCTCTGATGGAGATTGTAAGCGAGCCGGATATCCGCTCTCCGGAAGAGGCGACAGCGTATCTTAAAAAGCTGCATGCCATTCTCCGCTACCTTGACATCTGCGACGGCAATATGCAGGAAGGCAGTTTCCGCTGTGATGCGAATATTTCGCTGCGTCCCGTAGGCCGTGAGAAATTCGGCATCCGCACCGAACTGAAGAATATGAACTCCTTCCGCAATGTGCAGCGGGCCCTGGAGTATGAAATAAGACGGCAGCGTGATATTTTGCTTGATGGCGGAGAGGTGGTGCAGGAAACGCTCCTGTGGGATGCTGACCGGAACGTGACTAATTCCATGCGGGGCAAGGAAGAGGCTCATGATTACAGGTACTTCCCGGACCCGGACTTGATTCCAGTCGTCATTGATGAAAACTGGATTGAGAACACTCGCAAGACCCTGCCGGAACTCCCGGATGAACGCAGGCAACGTTTTATTTCTGCGCTTGGGATGCCGGAATATGATGCTGAAGTGCTGACTTCTTCAAAAGACCTGGCAGATTATTTCGAGGCAGCCCTCGAGGTATATCCCCAGGCCAAAAAACTCAGCAACTGGATGATGACCGAACTCATGCGCGAACTGAAAGGTGAAGACTCCATTGATATTGAAGGCTGCCCGATTACCCCGCAAAATCTGGGCCTTCTTCTTGCTATGATCGACAAAGGAACCATTAGCGGCAAGATTGCCAAAGCGGTTTTCATGGACATGCTGGCATCCGGCAAGGATCCGGAAACGCTGGTAAAGGAAAAGAACCTTGTGCAGGTAAGTGACGAAGGCGAGCTGCTCGCCATTGTCAGGGAAATTATTGCGGCGAACCCGGGTCAGGTTGCCGAATACAGGGCGGGCAAGACAAAACTCATGGGATACTTTGTCGGGCAGCTCATGCAGAAGACAAAAGGCCGGGCCAATCCCAAACTGGCCAATCAGTTGTTGTCTCAGGAGCTTGGCAAGGAGTGAAAAGAGGCAGCATAAGGAGTGTCGTAATACAGGGTGGAGAAAAAGAACTGGCAGAAAAAGGGCTTGGGTCACAGGCAGCGTTTAAAGGACAAATTTCATCAGCACGGCATTGAAGCATTCACCGACGCAGAGGTAGTGGAACTTCTGCTTATTCTCGGCACACCCCGCAAGGACTGTAAGGATCAGGCCAGG
>PKTW01000092.1 GCA_002868955.1 Desulfobulbaceae bacterium | reverse complement strand
CGATGATAACCGTGTTCTGGAAGCGGGAGAGAAAATGCTCCAACCAGGTAATGGTCTGCAGGTCCAGCTGGTTGGTAGGCTCGTCCAGCAAGAGGATATCCGGGTTGCCGAAAAGGGCCTGGGCCAAAAGGACCCGCACCTTTTCGCTACCGTCAAGCTCCTTCATCCTTTTCTGCAGCATCTCTTCTGCTATGCCGAGGCCTTTTAACAGCACTGCCGCCTCTGCCTCTGCCTCGTAGCCGTTCATTTCACCGAATTTGGCCTCAAGTTCCCCGGTACGGATGCCGTCTTCTTCGGTAAATTCAGCCTTTGCATAGAGAGCCTCACGCTCAGCCATCACTCTGTAGAGCTTCTTATGCCCCATGATCACTGTATTGAATACCGTGTGCTCATCAAAGGCGAACTGGTCCTGGCTGAGCATGGCTATACGCTGGCGCGGCCCCTTGCTGATCTCACCCCGGTCAGGCTCAAGCTCACCAGCCAGAATTTTCAGAAAGGTGGATTTGCCGGCGCCGTTCGCCCCGATCAGGCCGTAGCAGTTGCCAGGGGTGAACTTGATATTGACGTTCTGGAATATGACCCTCTTGCCATAAGAGAGAGCTACATTGGATGCGGTGATCATTTTCGTGTCCTCTTAATATATACAACGCCATAAATCCGGTTTGTCCTGCCCTGCTGCGTTATCGCTGCCAGGCAAACGCTTCGAACTTATGGCGTCATATATGAAATAAGCCACAAGGAAACTCCATGTGGCATAGAATTTTCCGGTTCAGGAAAAGCGGGAATAAAGGTTTCTACTCAATTAAGGCTCTACCCCCCATGCGGGGTTAAATGCCTTCACGAAATTGTTTCCTTGCAGAAAAACGAAAAAAACAATTTCTAAGGCATTAATCTTCCTGCTGAGGAAGGTCTTCATTTTCCCCGGCAGGATTCTTCTTCTCCAGCTTGCGCTGCCTTTTTTCCTCTTTTTTCTTTTTCTTTGCCAATTCTTTCTGGCGCTTTTCAAATGAATAGTTTGTTCTTGCCAAGACTCTGTCCTTGTTTAATAGTTTGTATTAGCTATAAAAGACCCGCAAAAGTAACCAGGATCTCTTCTTGAAAAATCATTTCTCGCTGCTCCGGCTTAATACCTTTTCTTGCGGAATGTGCTTTTTTTCCGCTCTTCCGCCTGATTGACTTTTATTTCACGACCGTTAAGCATAGTCTTGTTAAGGGCCTTGATCGCCTTATCCGCCTCGGAGTTATTGGGCATGTCAATAAAGCCGAAGCCTTTTGACTGGCCTGAGAACTTATCCTTAATAAGGTTCAGACTGCCGATTTCGCCATATTCTATAAACATTTCCCTGAGTTCTTCTTCAGTCATGCTATAGGGCAATTGTCCGACATAAATATTCATATAATTTCTCCTGGGTAATATGCGCTGATCATCGTTCTGAATTTCGTTACGGATCCAGATTTCTCTAAGCCACCAAGTAACCAGCACAAAGTTAGTCAATGACAATGCTTTACTAAATATTGCATTCGCAGGTTTTGCCCGTTTCACTCACCGTAACACACTTTTACGGATTCAGAAACAGGTTGCCAGTGGAGTCGACCATCATGGCTGCGCGGCTCCGACTTTTCTGCCTGCCGCCTGCCTTGTGGTTCCTGACATACGGCTGTTCCTGATTTTTCGCATTGGCAGATGCTGCGTTTCTACCGGTAGGGCGCCCATTGCTGCGCCCGGTGATACGATTGTTTTTCTTCGCATTTTTCCACGGCTTTTTGGCAGGCCGCTCTGCTGCGGGAAACGTTTCACCCGGAAGGTCTACATTAGAGCCGAACCCATCGATCCGGCCCATTTTCTTGCCCAGGAGCTTTTCGATCTGAACGATGATCTTCCTATCATCGCGGCCTGCAAAGGTATAAGCCTCTCCGGTGCAGGAGGCGCGGCCGGTGCGGCCGATCCTGTGGGTAAAAGCATCCACCGTATCAGGCACATCAAAATTGATCACATGCGAAATGCCGGACACATCAATACCGCGCGCTGCAATATCCGTAGCCACCAGGACCTTGAATTCACCGCGCTTGAAACCGTTCAGGGCTTTCTGTCGCTTTTGCTGCGAAAGGTTGCCCTGTAATGAGGTGGCAGCATAACCGGCCCTATGCAGTTGACCGGCCAAACTCGCTGCCCGGTGCTTGGTGCGGGTAAAAATGAGAGTTGCCGCCATGTTGGTCTTAGCCATGATGTCTTTCAACAGAGACGTCTTACCAGACTGTTCCACCGAAAAAAGTACCTGTTTCACGGTGGCAATCGGCCGGCTGTGGTCGATCTGCACCCTGACCGGGTTATCAAGAATATCTTCAGCCAGATGGCGAATTTCTCCGGGCATGGTGGCGGAGAACAACAGCGTCTGCCGCTCGGTGGGCAGATATTTTAAAATACGACGAATGTCCGGCAGGAAGCCCATATCAAACATATGGTCCGCTTCATCGAGGACCAGGTGCTCCACCTTGGACAGGTTAAAGGTTCTGTCATTCAAATGATCAAGCAGACGGCCGGGACAGGCGACAACGATCTCAACGCCAGACCGGATCTTTTTGATCTGTGGCAGCTTGCCGACCCCGCCGTATACCGCTATGCTGCGAATTCCTGTCTGCCGGCCCAACTTGGTGATGTCGCTATGAATCTGCTCTGCCAGTTCACGGGTCGGGGCGACGATGAGGGTCCGGATCTTGCCGCGCGGGCCATCGAGCAACCGCTGCAAAATAGGGAGGACAAAGGCGGCGGTCTTGCCAGTGCCGGTCTGGGCCAGGCCCATAATGTCACGACCCTCCAGGATTGCTGGAATAGCCTTTTCCTGGATCGGGGTTGGGGTTTCATAATTACAGGTCTTAATGCCTGCAGCAATTTTCGGATGAAAATCAAACTGTGTAAAACTCATTTATTCTCTCTTTGTATGTATTTATTTGTGTGACAGAGCCGTATAGCAGTATCCTGTGCCAATGATTATCGGGATATAAAAATACCGATGATTGACTTACCGGCACCACCTGCGAAACGGCAATAAACGTTTCTGCCACTGGTTATATAAATATTTTTCTTGGATAATTAGAGAAAGCCATGTCGCGGACACGACGGTCAACTCAAGGGGATCTCTGCTGTCCAATTGCAAGTGATCAGCAGAAACTTAAATAGCGGCTTCTAATCTAACGGGATGAAAAAGTCTCGGAAGGAAGAACGACCTATGAAGAATT
>PKTW01000085.1 GCA_002868955.1 Desulfobulbaceae bacterium | reverse complement strand
TGGCTCAAGCAGAAAAGCCCCTGGCAGCCAAGAGAGCTTGTAATCCGCTACTCTTTGTACTATCTTTTCAGCAGCTTGCCGGGGGCCCCCTTTTATGAGGTGATGCAAACGGCATCCCTGTCAGGCCGCCGCAGATTGACTGCGGCGGCTTGATTGCTTTAATCAGACCGTTGTCCCCAGTGCATAATCATCTCAAAAAGGTTAGCTGATAAAACAAAGAGAAAGGCGCAAGAGAAAAGTTACCCTATGTAACTCTTCTCGCTTACCTGCTAAGCATTGTCTCGACCATCAGCTTAAGTTAAGATTTACGGTAATAATTAATGACAACTATGAACTTTCTGGATAATGAAAAATACCTGCTTGATCTGCTGACCGGCAATAAGCTGCTTACGCCGGAGCAGGTGAAGATATTTTCGATGAAAAAGGAGCCGCAGCGCCAGCTTCTGGTTAGAAAGCTTGGCAGCGGCCGCAGGGCTGACGACCGCAGAAAAGCACCCCTGAATCAGCCGGACGTGGTGGACATCATAGTCTCCCTGCAGTTTGAGATCCCGGGCAGGAAAAACCAGGGACTCTCAGAGGACATCATAATCCAGGCAGTGGCAAAAGATCTGCAGATGCCCTTTAAAAAGCTCGATCCTCTCGAGCTTGACCTGGATCTGGTCACCAAGACCATTCCCAAGTCATTTGCCCTCAAGCACCTTTTGCTGCCCTTTGACATCAAGAACGGGGTCTACGAAGTTGCCATCTATGAACCGGCGAAACGGCAGGCCCTGGAGGATATTGAGCGCGCCAACCAGATAAAGATCAAGGCCTATCTCAGCACAAAGTCTGATATCACCAGGATGCTGGCCGAGTTTTTCGGCTTCCAGACCTCAATTACCGCTGCAGAAAATCATATAGCCGGGCCACTGGTCGACCTTGGCAACCTGGAGCAGTACGTCAAGATATCCTCGGCCAAGGAGATCACCTCCTCGGACCACCATATTAAAAGTGCGGTGGACCACCTGTTCAACTATGCCTTTGCGCAGCGGGCCAGCGATATACATATTGAACCGAAGCGCACGACAAGCATGGTGCGGCTGCGGATTGACGGGGTTCTGCACACCATCTACAACCTGCCCAAGGTGGTGCACCCGGCCATTATCTCAAGGGTCAAGACACTGTCCCGTCTCGATATTGCCGAGAAAAGGCGGCCCCAGGACGGACGCATCAAGGTAAGCCACGACGGCAAGGATGCCGAGATCAGGGTTTCCACTATTCCGGTGGCCTTTGGCGAGAAGATAGTCATGCGGATTCTTGACCCTGACATCATGTTCCAGGATCTGTCCCACATCGGTTTTGCCGCTGAAAGCCTCAAGGTCTATAACAGCTTTCTCTCAGCACCCCATGGCATCATCCTGGTGACAGGCCCCACGGGCAGCGGCAAATCAACAACGCTCTATTCCACCCTGAAGTGTATTGCGACGCCGGAGAAAAATATCATCACAGTGGAAGACCCTGTGGAAATGGTGCATGAGGACTTCAACCAGATCGCTGTGCAGTCAGCAATCAATGTTACCTTTGCCACGATTTTGCGCAATATTCTGCGCCAGGATCCTGATATCATAATGATTGGTGAGATCAGGGACCTGGATACAGCCCGTTATGCGATCCAGGCTGCCCTTACCGGCCATCTTGTTTTTTCCACCCTGCATACAAACGATGCCATTTCCGCCATAACGCGCCTCGAAGACCTTGGGGTGCAGCCCTTTCTTATCAGCTCAACTCTCCTGGGCGCCATGGCCCAGCGGTTGGTGCGCAAGATCTGTCCCCACTGTACTGAAAAGTTTACTATCAAGGGGCAGGAGCTGCGCGGCTTTGGTTTTCCGGCAAACAAGGATGAGTATACCCTGCAGCAGGGCAAGGGGTGCAAACAGTGCAGGGGCACAGGCTATTTGGGACGCTGCGGCATCTTTGAGATTTTTCCCATGTCAGACAGGTTGAAAAAAATGGTGGTGGCCAATGAGTCCAGTTCGGAGCTCACCAAGATTGCCATGCAGGAAGGCATGAAAACCTTGCGGGAGGATGCCTGGGACAAGGTGCTGCAGGGCATCACAACCTACCAGGAAGTTATGCGGGCAACAGGCGAATAACGTTCAGATCAGCAGGTTTGTCGGCATCGCAATAAGCACGAAGCCGACAGGTCTTTCGCCTTTAACCTATTCATTTATTAGGCTCTGTTGCAGGATGCGAGACTTTTTACGATCGCATCACGGTTTGCGCAACTGCCATTAACCAACGCGTGTAAAAAAAGATAACGGTGTCCAAGAAAATTGTCTGTACCAATAAGAAAGCCTTCCATGACTATTCCATTGAGTCGACCATAGAAGCAGGAGTTGTGCTGACTGGACCTGAGGTCAAATCGCTTCGGGCCGGGAGAGCGAACCTGCGGGATAGCTACGCTGCAATTGAAAAGGACGAGGTCTGGCTCTATAACTTCCATATTTCGCCCTACTCCCACGCGACCAACATTCAGGCAGACCCCTTGCGCACACGCAAGCTCCTGCTGAACAAACGGGAAATAAAAAAGCTCACCGGCAAGGTAAAGGAAAAAGGATTTGCCTTAATCCCTACTAAGACTTACTTTATACCCAATGGAAAAGTGAAAATAGAGCTTGCCCTGGCCCGCGGCAAGAAACAGTATGACAAGCGGGCTGATCTCAAGAAGAAACAGACAGAAAGAGAGATCGAAAGAGAGTACAGGAAAAGATAAAAATTCCCTTAATTTTTAATTCATAATTCTTAATTCTACATTTAACAAAGGGGGGCGAAACGGATTCGACGGGGATATAGAAGCTCAAAGTAGCATGCCGAGGTCTGTCTGCTCGTAAAACAGATGGAAAACTTATAATCGCTGACGATTATAAATACGCTGTAGCAGCTTAGATCTGCTCAGCCGTCCTGCTGGTTTCCCCCTGCGGAATCAGTAAAGGGCGTCGACTCAGCAGGGTAGTTTCTGTGATGCGCCTGCCAGAACAGAAGCGAAACTTTAGCAGGATAGCGATGCAGAAAGCTTGTTCCAGGGAATTCTGCAGGGCGATATCTTAAACTGGAACTAAGCATGTAGAAACTAGAGGGGAGTATTTTCGGACGCGGGTTCGACTCCCGCCGCCTCCACCATTAATTTTTTTAAACATTTCAAGAAGTTATGATGGGCAGCTGCGCAGTCCCCAAGGCGAAAAAGAGTCCCCAGATAGTCCCCCATCTGGACCACTCTTCAAGACAGCT
>PKTW01000087.1 GCA_002868955.1 Desulfobulbaceae bacterium | reverse complement strand
TTGGTCCCCCACCTGCTTTTTTAATCTTTCATACATTTCACGGGGGGCACCTTGGTAGAGATAATTTCCTGATCCCGAGATATTTACCACCTCTTTTTCCTTGATACGGGTGGTTATGTTATTAATTGGTTTTTCACCCAGGAAACCATATATGGTACTATCGCTGTAAAAAATCTTTTCCAAGAAGTCCAATTCCTCCTTGGTGAAACTTCCGACTTGCGGATATTTGCGGGCAATTGCCAAGCCGTCATCAAAGCTCATAATATTAAAATTGCCGTGCCCCGCCATACTCTGGAGTCGTTTTAGTCTCGAAACGCATGCATTGAGAAGGGATAGTTGGTTTTTTTTGAGAATTACATCCCCGGAATGGGGATGGTCAAAATTTTCCATCTTGTAGATATAGTCTTTGATATGGCCATCAAAGTCTGACTGGGAGAGATGTTGGGGTGGAGGAAACAACTGGGCGGCAGATACAAAGGAAAACGGGTCAATGCCACTGAGCAGGACACCAGCAGTTACAGCTTTTAAAAAATCTCTTCTTCTCATCACCAAGCAGCCCCGAAACAAGTCTGTGACATCTTTCCCTGTTATTGGCTCCTCCATATTTTGTTCACAGGTCTATACACTCCCCAGTAACTGCTTGTATACATAAATCTATTTATGCACATAAGTCTATTGTACTTTGGTCTTAGATTATTATTTTGAATAAAAATCCATGCTGACCAAATTTATGCATATAATCATAAATTTATCACAAGAGGCAGCATCCTCATCAAGGAATAGCATTCCCTTGAAATCTTAACAGTCATTCATTTTAAAAGTAAAATATTAACAGTGACTAATTTGAATCTCAAGAAAAATTTGCATGCGCAAATAAATGACCCGCGGATTTTTCGCGGCAGGAATATTTTCCTGAGAATTATAGCGCTGCTTGGGGACTTATGGTATGCTCCCGCCTCTTTGAGGAACATCCTCAGTATTTATTCTTCCAATACAATAAAGGATTGTGCAATAGTATGGCCAACGAACCGCAGAAGATTATCTACTCCATGATCGGAGTGAGCAAGTTTTATAATAAAAAGCCGGTCATCAAAGATATCAGTCTTTCTTTTTTCCATGGTGCTAAAATTGGGGTACTGGGGCTGAATGGCTCAGGTAAGAGCACCGTCCTGCGAATCATGGCAGGTGTTGACCATGAGTACAACGGCAGAATAACTATGACTCCCGGGTTCACCATTGGCTACCTTGAACAGGAACCTCTAGCGGGAGAAACAAAGACTGTTTTAGAAATTGTCAAGCAGGGTGCACAGGAACAGGTTGACTTGCTGACCGAATTCAACGATATCAATGCAAGATTTGCGGAACCCCTGGACGATGATGCAATGAACCAGCTTATTGAACGCCAGGGCGAGGTCCAGGAAAAACTTGATAACCTGGATGCCTGGGATATTGAGAGCCGGTTGGAAATGGCCATGGACGCCCTGCGCTGCCCCCCCGGGGACACGTCCGTTAATGTGATATCAGGTGGAGAGCGCCGCCGGGTTGCTCTCTGCAGACTGCTTCTGCAAAAACCAGACATCCTGCTGCTCGACGAGCCTACCAATCATCTGGATGCTGAGTCGGTGGCCTGGCTGGAGCATCATCTGCAGCAATACGAAGGCACAGTCATAGCCGTTACCCATGACCGCTATTTCCTGGACAATATTGCCGGCTGGATTCTTGAACTGGACAGGGGGCACGGCATCCCCTGGAAGGGCAACTATTCGTCCTGGTTGGAACAGAAGCAGAAAAGACTGCAGCTTGAAGAAAAACAGGAAAGCGATAGACAGAAGACACTTCAGCGCGAACTTGAATGGATCAGGATGTCGCCCAAGGGCAGGCATGCAAAAGCCAAGGCCAGGATCAGTTCCTATGAAAACCTGCTCAATCAGGAGACGCAGAAAAAAATCAGGGATCAGGAGATCTATATCCCCCCGGGCCCGCGCCTGGGCAAAACCGTTATTGAAGCCGACCATATCTCCAAGGCCTTTGGGGACAGGCTTCTGTTCGAGGATATAAACTTCAAACTGCCCCCTGGCGGTATAGTCGGCATCATCGGCCCCAATGGTGCCGGCAAGTCAACCCTGTTCAAAATGATAACCAACCAGGAACAGCCGTCCCACGGTACCATTAGACTTGGCGATACGGTCAAACTAGCCTACGTTGATCAGAGCCGCGATTCCCTGAGTCCTGATAAATCTATCTGGCAGGTAATTGCAGACGATCAGGATACCATCACTCTGGGCGACCGTGAGGTAAATTCCCGGGCCTATGTCGCACGTTTCAATTTCTCCGGTTCCGACCAGCAGAAAAAAGTGGGACAGCTATCAGGGGGTGAGAGGAACAGGGTGCACCTGGCGCGAATGCTGAAAGAAGGAGCCAATGTGCTTTTGCTGGATGAGCCGACAAACGATCTTGATGTCAACACCCTGCGGGCCCTGGAAGAGGGTCTGGAAAATTTTGCAGGCTGCGTCGTTGTCATCAGTCATGACCGCTGGTTTCTTGACAGGCTAGCCACCCATATCCTGGCCTTTGAAGGGGACAGCAAAGCAGTCTGGTTCGAGGGCAATTACTCTGATTATGAAGCAGACCGCAAGAAGCGGCTCGGGGCAGCTGCAGAACAGCCGCACAGGATAAAATACCGCCAGTTGACCCGCGCGTAGAGTTACTGAAATTATTTTACTGAATTATATTTTTACCCTTGCCAAGTATGCACCTCGTAGTTACCTTGGATTAAATTTTTCAAATTTGATAACGAATATCAACTGATAATTATTTTGCACATTGGAAAGCATACAATGAAAAGAATCTTAGCCCTGGCAACCTCTGTATTTCTGTTTATTTTTCTTGGTTCTCAATTGGTCCCTGCGGCGCAATCGCAATTCCCCGGGTTGGAGCAGCAGCATTCACTTTTTAAAACGGTGTCCCCTCAAGAGGCTCAGAATCTCATTGAAAGCCGCAAAGGTATCCTGCTTATAGACGTCCGCGGTCAAGACGAATTGAGTGAAGGCTATATAGCGGGTTCAACCCTGATGCCCCTTTGGAGCATTATTAAGGGTACAGAGCGCCCCCCCCAAAATAAACCTATTCTGCTTATATGTGCTGTTGGCGGTCGTTCTCTGGCACTGGGACAGCTCATGTCGAAGAACGGATGGAATGAGGTTTATAACCTCAAGGGCGGCATCTCGGCCTGGAAAGACGCAAAACTTCCGTTGAAATACTAATTATTGGGGTTCAGGAAAAAACATTTACTACTAGCTGTAAAATCAGTGGCCATCCACGAAACCCTTTACAGCTGAAAACTAAATTCTGACAACTCATTATATTTTACTTCACGCAGCTGTACAACGCTTGATAAACTTCTTCACATTTTTTTTACCTGAATAAATATCTTCCTCCTCAAAAATAATCATTTTGCAACCCATTTGTTATTTTTTTAATTGGTTGCATTCTTAAATTTCGAGCAGAAAAAAATCTATAAAAAAACAATACTATAGTACCAAAGTACAATATATTTCTGTGTACAAATTGATTTATGTGCATAATAATATGGCAAGAGTGGCTCATATACATTACAAAAAGAGTCATTTTGCAACTGATACCGAGAGTATTAACAATATTTCTTGTAATGGGTTTCAGCCCTACTTTCATGACGCAACCAGTGGGAATTGAACCACAGGTCAATTCCTGTATCCAGATAAAGGAGAAAAGCCTTGAAAAACAGAATTTCAGCAATTCAGCTCTTAACGCTTCTGCTGTCTTTTTTTATTGTTCATACCAATAGCCAAGCCCAGGTAATCCACGAGGTTTTCCTACCCAATACGGATCACGAACTGAACGTCTACCGGATATTCGGCGAACAACCCGGCAAAACAATCTTGATCATAGGCGGCATCCAGGGGGACGAACCTGGTAGCTATATGACAGCGGACCTCTATGCCGATATCCATCTTAAAAAAGGCAACCTCATAGTTGTGCCCCGGGCAAACTTTTATTCAATATTGCTGAACCAGCGCGAAGGATTAACCGGTGATATGAACCGCAAGTTCGGCGTGAACGGTGATTTAAAGAAAAGCCTTGATGAAGAAGTTGTCATCGTGCTGAAGCACCTTATTGCAGAAAGCGACCTCCTGCTCAACCTCCATGAGGGTTCCGGTTTTTATTCCCCAACCTGGATTAACGATATGGAAAATCCCAAACGCTACGGTCAATCCATCATTTACGATGCAGAGACCTATTCGCTGCCGGACAACCAGGGGTCGATCAACTTGGGGGGGTTGGCCAGAAATGTCATAAAAAGAGTAAACAGCCAGATTGAAGACAAGAGGTACCACTTCAGTCCCAACAATCATAACACAGTATCTGAAAAAACCAGCCACCCTGAGCAAAGACTCTCAGCTACACACTATGCTCTCACCCAAGCCCTTATACCTGCCTTTGGTGTTGAAACCTCAAAAACCATAGATAAACTTGAAATGAAAATTACCCTGCATAAGCTTGTTATCAATTCCTTCATGGAAATGCTGGGTATAGAATTGGATGCACCGGGCCTCGATTTAAAAAAGCCAGAACTTGCTTATCTTCTCATCAAGGTCAATGATGGCCCCTCCCTAGCAATGCCCCATGGCTCAACCCTGAAAATCAAGCCGGGGGACGAGGTTCTTGTCACGGACATCATTGCAAATTACAAGCGTGGGATGGTTGCTGACATTAACGGCCTGGGCAATAAAAATGACAGCAATATCCCTTTCAGTATATCTAAAGACACAAAAGTCATCGTACGAAAGGATTCGGAAGAATGCGGCTGGGTTGCACTTGATGTTGGCATTTCGGATTCACCCCTGCCTGAAACTGTTGCCAGTGTTAATCCTTCCGACCTAAAGGCGGAAGAACTTATCGTTAATGTGAATGACACGATCGAAACTCTGCACGCCGGCGCCACTCTGTTCGTAAAAAAAGACAGCCGGCTGATCCTCAAGGGAATCAGAACAAATATTCCCCATTTGGACAGCGATGTTTTTATCAATTTTAAAGGTTTTGCGCCGCCGACGTCTACTAATGAGGGAAATGATCTCGACTATCCCATATACACCAACCAGGACCTCTGGGCCCGCTATTCTGTTAACAAAAAAGGGAAACTTTACCCTGTAATAGCCACTTACAATGATAAGACAATTGGCGAGTTCTGGGTAGAACTTGCAAGCAATTGATCATTTTACACTGGCAGCACAAAACTTGAAGTAGGGATCAAAATTTTCCTCTCCGATTTTTTACATTTCTTTTGTTTTGAGTAAAAGTTGATATTTTTTTGTGATGCAGGCACTTAAGGGTTTTGATGGGTATTCGTAGCACTTTTTAAAAAGTGCTTAATACGGTTAAATGCAACTAAAAGACTAGATATTTCTCCGACCTGACAAAAATATACTCTTAAAAATACTCTTGACGACCGATTGTTTTTTTTGATTATACTCTCTATATATAACTTAGGGTAAAAGGTTCATTCTAATAGCTTTTTAAATCCAGTCAGAGGTGGAGAAATGCAGGCGCTTAAAGAACGACGGAAACATGAACGGTTCAATGTCGACCAATCCTGTGTACTGGTCTCGCCTTTGATGGTTCTTTCATATGAAGTCTTGGATATCAGTAATTCCGGACTGGCGTTTAGTTATGCAGGTTGGGAGAATTGGCCAAGGAAAGGTGTGAAACTTGATTTTATCGATCAAAATCTCTACCTGGAGGATTTACCGGTCCGCATAATAAAGGATGCTCAACTTGATGAGGGCTCAAAAAAGCTGCGCCGATGTGGTGTCAAGTTTACTGATTTGAATGCCCAGCAAGAGGCCATGGTAAAGCAGTATATTGAGAGCGTGACGTCTAATTAGAATACCCAGAAACGCCAGAAAAATCCAATTGGTTCAATAGGTTACAACGTAAATGTTCTGAACCAGATTACCCATTACCTGCGCCGAACCTCAATCACTCCATCTATCTGCCGTAAATGCTGCATCAGGCGACTGAGATGCTCCAGGTTTTCAACTTCGAGGATAATATTGCTGGCGGAAAGGTTATCCGCACTGGGTTTGGCTTCCAGCTCTACGATATTGGCATCATCCATGCTGATGGCATTGCTGACTGCAGCAAGCATGCCTTTCTTATTCTGCGTTACAAGGTAGATCTGAGCCCGATGAACTGTTTTAGCATCTGCTGACCAGTTCACCTCGATCCTGCGCCGGGGGTCTGTTGCCAGGAGATTATGGCAGATGGCCTTGTGAATTGAAATACCGCGTCCCGTGGTTATGAATCCCATAATAGAGTCCCCTGGGACTGGCAGACAGCACTGGCTTATTTTCACCAGCATATCATTAACACCTTCTATAATAATGCCTTCGCTGCCGGGCTTTTCATGCCTTTGCGAGGGAGGCATAACGCTCAGCAGTTCCTGCTCAGCAACTTTTCCCTCTTCTTCGGTTCCCAGATCCTCGGGTTGCAGCACCTTAATAATATTTTGTATAGGCAGGGCACCGGAACCGATCTTGCCGAGCAGGTCTTCCAGGGAGTTGCAACGCGTAGCCTTGAGTATCTGCTTCATGTGACCTGTCTTGATAATCTTTTTGAGAGAGGTGTCATGCTTGCGCAATTCCCTTTCACTGATCTCGCGCCCAACGTTCATTGCCTTTTCTTTTTCTTCTCTGCGGAGCCAATGGCGGATACGTGATTTTGCCCGGCTCGTCCGTACAATTTTCAACCAGTCCCTGCGGGGCTTCTGCTTCGGTGAGGTGATAATTTCCACAACATCACCATTTTGCAGCTTATATTTTAAGGGCACTATTTTGCCGTTCACCTTGGCCCCCACGCAGCTGTTGCCCACCTCCGTATGGATGATATAGGCAAAGTCAAGCGGTGTGCTGCCCTGCGGGAACTCCTTAACTTCACCATTGGGGGTTAAGGCATACACATCCGGATCAAAAAGCTCCCCTCTAACCGAATCAAGAAACTCCTTCGGATCCTTAAGCTCCTGCAACCATTGTACCAACTGCTTCAGCCCCTTGAAAACCTTGGCATCGTTTTTGCTGATGGCCTGCCCTTCTTTATAGGCCCAGTGCGCGGCAACACCCTCCTGAGCCACTCTGTCCATTTCATGGGTTCGGATCTGCACCTCCATGAATTCTCCGTAAGGTCCTATAACCGTGGTATGCATGGACTGGTAGTTGTTGCCCTTTGGGGTGCTGATAAAATCCTTGATCCGTCCCGGCACCGGCGGCCAGTTTGCATGCACCACGCCGAGAGCTTCATAGCATTCCGTGACTGTATCAACAACGATCCTGAAAGCGACCTTGTCATAGACCTTCTCAAGCGGGATTTTCTGGGCGATGATTTTTTTATAAATTGAGTATAGGTGCTTGGGGCGACCTATTATCTCACATCTGGTCAGGTTTATTTCAGCAAGTTTCTTCCGGAGGATACCGATGACTTCTTTGACATAATTTTCCCGGTCAGTTGTGGAGCTTTCTATCCTGGCAGTCAGGTCATCATATTCGTCAGGAAAAAGAAATTTAAAGGAGAGGTCTTCCAGTTCCCGCTTCATCCAGTCAATACCGAGACGGCTTGCAAGCGGGGCGTAAAGTTCGAGAGTCTCCTGGGCCAATTCCTTCTGGCGCGTCATATCATCGAGAATATAGGAACGCATATCGTGCAGCCGGTCAGCAAGCTTAACCAGTAAAACCCTTATATCCGAGGCCATTGCCAGGAGCAGTTTTCTAACATTTTCCGCCTGGTAAGTCAGCTTGCTGTTAAATTGCACATTGGTGATTCTGGTGGCGCCGCGGATAATATTAGCCACGTCTTTGCCATAATCGTCTTCAACCTCCTTAATGCTGAGCGTTGGGTCCTGTTTCAAGACACCATGCAGCAGACCGGAAATTACTGTCTGCAAATCAAGCTTCATGTCAAGCAGAATCTCTGTTACAGCAAGCACATGGGCAATATATGGCTCCCCGGAGATGGGGTGCATCTGGCCTGCATGTACCTTTTCAGCGAAGTGATAGGCTTTTTCCAGGGGGGCAAGGTCCACGTCATGGAGGTAGCCCTGGGCCAGATCTTTAATATTATTAAAACTGAGCATTATTTTTTATGCGTTCAAAGAGTTCAGTCTGCCATCGGCAGCTTCTTCTGCTGACGAAAATATGAATTATTCTGTTTCGGATTCCCTGGTTGCTGACATTTCATTACGAATAGAGCTGACAATGTCTGCTCTTGCCTTATCAAGTGACAGGCTCCGTGTTTCACCATCGGCCCTTGTCCGAATTTCGACCTCAGCTCCCTGAAGGAAACGTTTGCCGATGGTAATTCGATAGGGAATGCCGATAAGATCGGCATCCTTGAACTTGATACCGGGACGCTCGTCACGGTCATCAAGTAAAACCTCAAGTCCTGCCTGCTGCAATTGTCTGTAGAATGTCTCAGCAGCTATGCTTATTTCCTCTGTTTTGGGATCGAGATTGAGGATTATGGCCTGAAACGGTGCCAGGGGCAGCGGAAAAATAATACCATTTTCATCATGATTCTGTTCAATTGACGCGGCAACCGTCCTGCTCACGCCAATGCCGTAGCAGCCCATGACAAAATTCTGTTCTTCACTGTTGCTGTCCTGGAAGGTGGCGTTAAGAGCTTTACTGTAACTGTCTCCCAGCTTGAATATGTGTCCGACCTCAATGCCTTTGGTTAATTCCAGAACACCACCGCAGGATGGACATCTGTCAGTCTCAGTAACCTGGCGGAGATCTGCCGTTTGGAAAACCTTGAAGTCTCTTGGCAGATTTGCGTTCTGCATATGATAGTTCTTTTCATTGGCGCCTACAGTGAAATTAGCCATGGCTGAGACCTCCTGATCTGCAGCCAGAGGTATCTTTAAACCAATAGGTCCAAGGTAACCGCTGGGGACGCCTGTTATGTCAAAAACCTGCTTCTCATCCGCCAGTTCAACATCCACCGCACCTAACATGTTCTTAAGCTTAACCGGCTGCACTTCATGGTCACCCCGGACCAGTACGGCGACAGGATCACCGTCAGCCAAGTAAACCATGGTTTTTACCAGCTCCCCGGGGGAGATGCCAAGAAAGTTACAAACTGCTTCAACCTTTTTCTTTCCAGGGGTTTCGACTTTCTGCAGGGGGAGCAATTCGATATCCTCACCGCTCTTTTCAGGCGGCTGCACCGCGGCCTTTTCCATATTGGCTGCATAGGCGCAACTCCTGCAGATTACCAGCGTATCTTCACCTGTCTCGGCAAGCACCATGAATTCGTGGGAAAAACTGCCGCCAATGGTCCCAGTATCTGCCTCTACAGCACGGAAGGACAGGCCACACCGTTTAAAAACACGCTGGTAGGCATCATACATTTTCTGGTAGGTAATCTCTGCTCCTTTCTCCGTTGCATCAAAGCTGTAGCCGTCTTTCATGATAAATTCGCGACCGCGCATGAGCCCAAACCTAGGCCTGATTTCATCCCTAAACTTCGTCTGGATCTGGTAGAGATTAATCGGCAGGTTTCGGTAGGAATGGATCTCCCTGCGTACCAGGTCGGTTATAACTTCCTCGTGTGTCGGCCCAAGACAACTCTCTCTGGCGTGACGGTCTGTAAAACGCAGCAGTTCCGGACCATATTTTTCCCAGCGCCCTGACTCCTTCCAGAGATCTGCCGGCTGCACCATGGGCATGAGCAGTTCCTGGGCGCCGGCCCTGTTCATCTCCTCGCGCACAATCTGCTCAACCTTGCGGATGGCGGCAAGTCCCAGAGGCAGGTAAGTATAGACGCCGGATGAAAGCTTACGTATAAAACCGGCTCGCAGCAGAAGCCTGTGGCTTACGACTTCGGCCTCGGTGGGCGTCTCTTTTAAAGTAGGCAAAAGCAGTTCTGAATAACGCATGACAAGTATCCTGTTTAGCAAATAAAGTGGTTAAAGGACTATAAAACTCAGCAATTCATTATTTAGCAAAGACTGGTTAATCACCTTCACCTGAAAATTCGTAAGAACCAGCATAGGTTATTCCTTTTCATCAGCCATTGTATCAAGTTCTTTGAGAAAAACTTCCAGCAGTTCATTTTCTGCCACTTTTTTAAACAGTTTGCCCTTCTTGAAAATTATTCCCACACCCTTGCCACCCGCCACACCGATATCCGCTTCTTTTGCCTCTCCGGGACCGTTTACCACACAGCCCATAACCGCAATCTTCAATGGAGTTTGAATGGTTTGGATATGATGTTCCACCTCATCTGCCAGGCTGAAAAGATTAACCTGGCAACGACCGCAGGTCGGGCATGAGATCAGTTCCGGGCCGCGATGCCTTATGTTCAAAGACCGCAGGATTTCGTATCCCACCCTTACCTCTTCCACCGGGTCACGGGTCAGGGATATGCGAAAGGTATCACCGATCCCTTCATACAACAGAATACCGAGGGCGACGCTTGATTTTACGGTACCGGCAATCAACCCCCCGGCTTCGGTTACACCGAGATGAAAAGGGTAGTCGCAACTGGAGGCCAGCTGTCTATAAGCCTCGACCGTAGTTAGAGGATCAGAGGACTTGATGGAAATCTTTATTTCACAAAATCCCTGATTTTCAAGCAATTCCACATTGCGCAGAGCACTTTCCGTTAGAGCTGCCGGAGTGGGATGGCCGTGTTTTTTTAATAGGTCTTTTTCCAGGGAACCACTGTTCACACCCACCCGTATTGGCACCGCATGTGTTTTTGCCGCATCAACAATCTTTGCAAGTTTCTTGGCCCCGCCTATATTGCCCGGATTGATCCTGATTGCCTGGGCGCCGTTTTCCATACTGGCAACAGCAAGCCTGTGATCAAAATGAATATCAGCGATCAGGGGGATATGTATCTGATCCCGGATCGATCGTATGGCAGTAGCAGCTTCCATGTCTACCACAGCAACCCTTATGATTTCACAACCTGCTCCTTCAAGACGTCTGATCTGGGCAACAGTTTCCTCCACCTTGCGGGTGTCGGTATTGGTCATGGACTGCACCGTGATAGGAGCATTACCCCCGACCGGAACAGTGCCGATCTTGATCGCTAGTGTTTTGCGCCGCTTAATCATTGCAAGGGTTCAAGGGTTCAAGGGTTCAAGGGTTCAAGGGTTCAAGGAAAAGAGTTTATTCAGGAATTCACATTACAAGAATTTTTTATGCAATATTGTTTTTTATCCGGTGCAATGCATCCAGCCTTGAGTCTCGGTTTATTTTAGTCTTTAACCTTTTACCTCTGTGCCATACTCTTTAATTCATCATTCTGCATTCTGCTTTCTTCATTTGCCAAAAAGCAGCTCGGCCTCCGAGGGCCTTATATATATAGGTTGCGCTCCTGCAGGTTCAAGAAAATCATTCTTCTTCCACTTATCAAGGGCCAGAAAACCGATTGTTGCTGCCCGTGGGAAAAATATACTTGAAGGCGGTCTTTTCAGCAGATCAGCAAGTTTTTCCCGGAAAAGATCGCCATAGACTGCTGCCCCATCTCCCAGCAGCACCACAGGCTCATGAATCATTGCGCACAAAACTTCGGGAGCAATGACCATGTATTCTTCCAGAAGCCTTGGTATGCCCTGGTTGTCGCACCTGTACAAACCACAATATACCTCTTTTTTCCTGGCATCAAGCACCGGGCAGATCAATATTTCTCCCGCTGCAAAGAGTTGTGCTGCCAGGCCGTCCAAGGTCCCGACTCCAATGAGTTCCGCCCCCGCGGCCATGGCCAAGCCCTTTGCAGTTGCAAGCGCTATTCGTAAGCCGGTAAAACTTCCCGGCCCAAGGCTCACTGCCACGGCATCAATTACTGGCCAATCGATGCCGGTTTCCTGCAGAAGCCAGTCAACTCCTGCCAGTAGCCTGCGGGAATGGGTCTCACCTGTTTGCAGCGAAAATTCAGCAAGGCACCTGTTTGCAGCAACAAGAGCGACACTGCCGCACATGGTCGCAGTTTCCAGCGCCAGTACTATTGGTTTGTGCACCTTGTTTATATCTTTTTCAGTATGAGCCATACCTGCTTTTAATGATAAAATATCCATACCCTTCATGGAAGTGCGCTTTAAAAATATAATGTTCGGCAACAGCCATTTCTTTTGTCAGCATACAAAACTGCTGACGGTATGCGGGAAATAAGCTTTGGCATAGCTTCCTTTAAAATTTTGAGTATAAGTTGCCATAATGTTGGTTCATTTTCTTAATGCCGCAATGATTGACTGCAAAAATCAATGAGGCATTAATACTATCCGGCATAAAACCCAAAATGAGCCTCTCAGCCACTGAATACCCTGACCAGATCATTATAAAAAACAAAGACCATCAGGGATCCCAGAAGCACGAGACCTATCTGCTGCATGATTTCCATGGTTCGCAGGTTAAGAGGTTTACGCAAAATTGCCTCAACTGAGAAAAACACCAGGTGGCCGCCATCCAGAATGGGGATCGGGAGCAGATTCAGAATTCCAAGGTTTACGCTTAATACTCCCATGAAATATAGGAAATTTATCCATCCTGCCTCCATGCGCTCACCGGCAATTTTGGCAATGAGTATCGGTCCTCCCAATTCCGAAGCTGGTATAACTTTCTGGATAATCTTTACCAGGCCCATGATCGTGAGGTACATCCAACTCCATGTCTGGCTGACACCTGCCTGCAGGGATTTTATAAAACCAACCTTTTCATAGATAAGCTCCTCGGACCTGGCTATACCAATCAAGTAGCGCTCACCCACCTCTTCACCAAAGAGATTTTTAGTTTTCTCCATACGGGGCGTCACAGAAACATCAAGCTTCAAATCCCCCCGCTGCAGGGTCAGAACAACCTCCCTACCCTCACTGTTGCGGATCAGCGAGGACACATCTTCCCAGCGCCTGGTTTCCGTGCCGTCTATAGCAAGTATGATATCACCCTCAAGCAAACCTGCCTCTGCAGCAGGAGTATCCTGACCAATCCCTCCAATGGCTGCTGTATCAACGGGCTGCGGCAATCCTGCTACAAGCACGATGATGAAAAAAAGAAACATGGCAAAGATAAGGTTAAAAACCGGACCGCCCGCCACGATTATAAAACGCTGCCAGACAGGCCGCGTGGCAAAGGAACGTTTAAGCTCACCTGGAGACAGCTTTTCCTCAGCCAATTCCCCGGGATTTTCCCCAAACATCTTGACATACCCACCCAAAGGGAAAGCGCTGATCAGATACTCTGTTTCACCAAACTGCCTGCTGATGAGTTTCGGGCCAAACCCCAGGGAAAATTTCAAGACCTTGACACCGAAAAACTTAGCCCAGATAAAGTGACCCAATTCATGTACAAAAATCAGCAAACCAAGAACTATGGCAAAAGAAATTAAAGTGTTCATTCAGTTTCAATCCTCTATTATGTTTGTCAGCCTCGCAAACAACTCTCCGCCGACAGGTATTTCGCACGTAATCATCTGATTTTATTAGGCTCTCTTGCTGGCTGCGAGAATTTTTATGCCTGCATCATATTGCCGCCCCAAAAAACCAAACCGCACGTCTTCACTGGTTTCAACCTTTGCCAATAGTCTGTTTTGTCATATGCCGCAGCACTTCAGCAGCCTCGATTCTGGCCAGATGATCGGCTTTCAAAATTGTTTCAATGTCTGTATCTTCCATATAATCAATACGCGTCATGGTTTCTGCAACCACTTTTGAAATCTCAGGAAATTTCAGTTTGCCGTTGAGAAATGCCGCCACTGCAAACTCATTTGCCGCATTGAGAACAGCAGGCAGGCACCCTCCTGTCCTGCAGGCCTCGTAGGCTGCCTGCAGGGCAGGAAACCGACTTATGTCCGGCTTGCGAAAGCTCAAATTACTGCATTCTGTCAGGTTCAGGCGCGAAAGACCGGTCTCCAGTCTTTCCGGGTAGGAAAGCGCATAGCTGATCGGCACTCTCATATCAGGAATACCCAACTGGGCCACCACTGATCCATCAACAAACTCAACCAATGAATGGACAATACTCTGGGGATGCACGAGCACCTCTATCCTGTCCAGGCCCACATCAAAAAGCCAATGCGCCTCTATAACTTCAAGCCCCTTATTCATCAGGGTTGCAGAATCAATGGAAATCTTCCGGCCCATATCCCAATTGGGGTGGTGCAGGGCCTGATCGGGTGTTACCTTCCAAAGGCCTTCTTGGTCTAAGTCTAAAAAAGGTCCGCCTGAGGCTGTAAGAATAATACGGGCGACATCTTCTTTGCGTCCTGCCTCAAGAGCCTGGGCAATGGCGCTGTGTTCACTGTCAATGGGCAGCAGTCGTATCTGTTGTTTTATTACTTCTTCCATGATGAGACGCCCTGCCATAACAAGGGTTTCCTTGTTTGCCAGGGCAATATCCTTGCCGGACCTGATTGCGGCAAAAGTCGGCAGCAAACCCGCCGCTCCTACTATGGCAGAGACCACCATATCCGCTTCCTGCAGAGACGCCACCTGCTCATTGCCCGCCTGTCCCCAGACTACTTCTGTCTGGCGGCAAGATGGCAAAAGAGTTTTGAGCTTTAATGCCGTCCCCTCCTCAGCAACAGATACGATGCGCGGTGAAAATGCTTCAATCTGCTGACAAAGCAGGTCAATATTCCATCCGGCGGCCAAGCCAACCACGGTAAAACGATCCGGGAAGCTGGCTGCAACTTTAAGAACATTCCTGCCGATGGAACCGGTGGAACCGAGTATGGAGATTTTTTTAGTCTTCATGTAAAGCGATAATTACAAATATAAAGAGCAAAACCAAACACTTCAGGCTCGTTCTTTCTCCTTCCCTGAATATAAGCATCTTCAACATTTTTGCTGCTGAATAGTTTTCTGCAGCGACTGCTACTTCAACAGTATCGCATGGCCCCATAAGAGGGCATAATACAGTGCAGGGGCTGTCAGCAGCAGGCTGTCACAGCGGTCAAGCAATCCGCCATGCCCGGGTAATATCTGCCCGGAATCTTTTACCCCGGATACGCGCTTGATGAGAGATTCGATCAAATCTCCGATAATGCCTATTGCACTTAAAACTAGGCTCAGAATTGCTACCATGGCCAAATTGACTTCAGCAAAGAGAATGGCAGCCACAAGAAGCCCCCCGATCATACCACCCATAATACCACCAACTGCACCAGCCCTGGTTTTCCCCGGGCTTAAAGCAGGGTAGAGCTTGGTTTTGCCCAGCGTACGGCCTACATAGTAGGCCCCGGAATCGGAAGAAACGGTGATGGCTGTCAGTACAAGCAACCAATATATTCCCTGTGGTAAGGAATACAGCAGGATCAAATGTGCCGAACAAAATCCTATATAAATAATGCCAAACCATATTCGAGATATAAAAAGGAGCCCATTTTCCAGGGACGGATACGCAACAATAGTGATAATGATCAAAACAAGCAGGATCAGAAAGAGGCTGGAAGCTACTGCGCCGCTGCCCCACAGGGCGGCTGAAACAATGGGGGAAATACCGAGAATGAGTACGAAGGGGATATGTTTCTGCTCGACCCCGGGAGAACTCATGCGCAGGAATTCATACAGGGCTACCCCACCGCCTGCAGTAATTACAAGACAAAAAAATGGGTATGTCCCTGCAAGCAGTAATAAAAGCCAGCTGCATGCAAGGATAAGACCCGTGACAATTCTGCCCATAGATCACTCCGCCTGCAATTGTTCGCTGGTTTGGCCGAATCTTCTTTCCCGGCTCTGATAATCTCTAATAGCGTCGATAAAACTTTCGCCTTTAAAATCTGGCCACATGGTTTCAGTAATATAAAGTTCGGCATAGGACAACTGCCATAGGAGAAAATTGCTCAGGCGCGCCTCACCACCTGTTCTGATAAGCAAATCAGGATCAGGCAACCCCCCGGTATAGAGATGGGAAGCAAAAAGTTGTTCAGAATAATCTTCCGGATCAAACTGGCCGCTGACACATTTTTCCGCCATGATACGCGCAGCCCTGACAATCTCGGAACGGCTGCCATAGCTTAAAGCAAGGTTTAGAGTCAAACTTGGCTTCATTTCTCTTTTGGGTGCAGTCTCACGGATGACCCTGGTAACAATTTTCTGCACATCAGTCTGCAATTTTTCAATTTCTCCGATGCAGCGCAGAGAAATGTCGTTTTCCACCATGTTTTGCACTTCTGCTTTGAGATAGGTCTTAAGCAGGGTCATGAGGCCCTTGACCTCAATGGCAGGTCTTTTCCAATTTTCGGTTGAAAAAGCATAGAGGGTGAGCACCTCCAGGTTTAATTCTCTGGCGGTTTTTACAACATCTTTGACAGATTCGGTCCCTACCTTGTGCCCCATAATTCTCGGCAGGTTGCGTTGTTTAGCCCATCTGCCGTTGCCATCCATAATAATGGCAACATGTCGGGGAATCCTCTTCGGATCAAGAACCGGATTTTCAGGCATAGCAGATCATTGTAACTCTTATGGTGATGAGTCCTAAACCTCCATTACTTCATTTTCTTTTTCAGCGGCAACTTCATCTATCTTGGCAATATAACTGTCCGTTTCTTTCTGGGCCTCATCCTGGAGCTTGAATTGCTCGTCTTCTGAGATTTCTTTGTTTTTCTTTTGTTTCTTGAGGATATCGATGGCATCACGACGGTGATTCCGGACAGCAACACGGTATTCCTCTGCAATTTTCTTTACAATCTTAACAAGTTCTTTGCGCCGTTCTTCGGTCAGCTGCGGGATGTTGATACGGATGACCTTCCCGTCATTTACCGGTGTCAGGCCCAGTTCAGCCTTCAAAATGGCCTTCTCAATACTTGACATCACCTGGGGATCCCACGGTTGAATAACAATCTGTCTGCTCTCTGGGATAGTCAAGGTGCCTACCTGGTTCAAAGGCATGGAGGAATTATAGGCTTCAACCTTGATCCCGTCCAGAAGTGACAATGAAGCGCGGCCTGTACGTATCTTGGTCAATTCCTGCTTAAAAGCATCCAGGCTTTTATCCATTTTTTCAGCCATTTCCATTATTACTTCACTCGTCATCATACTCTCCTTTCGGCTAACTACCGGCTGTTAAGTATCTATATTAAGATGATTCAGGGATTCTACTGTTTCCCGCTACTGCACTATTGTGCCTACATGTTCACCGCACACCGCTTTCATGATATTGCCGGGTATTTTCATGTTCAATACTATAATCGGTTTATTGTTGTCCCGGGCTATGGATATGGCAGCTGCATCCATTACCCTGAGGCTTTTTTTGAGGACATCAGAGTAGGTCAAGGTATCAAACTTTACCGCATCAGGATGCATGAGCGGGTCTTTATCGTAGACACCGTCAACCCGTGTGGCCTTGCAGATAAGATCTGCCTCGATTTCCAACGCCCGGATGACCGCTGCCGTATCAGTGGTAAAATACGGGGTGCCTATCCCGGCGGCACAGACCACAACCCTGCCTTTCTCTAAATGACGCATAGCACGGCGGCGTATATAGGGCTCACAAACACTCGGCATGGGAAAAGCTGACATTACCCTGGTAACAATATTGTTGCGTTCCAGAGCATCCTGCATTGCCAGGCTGTTGATCACAGTTGCCAGCATACCCATATTGTCTGCTGTGCTTCTGTCCATGCCTTTTGACGCGCCGGCTACACCCCGGAATATATTGCCTGCCCCGATAACCAGACCGACCTCAATGCCCAATCCAATTATCTGTTTCACCTCGCCTGCAACATAGTTCAAAACATCGGTGCTGATCCCGAAATCAGTCTCTCCCATCAGGGCTTCACCGCTCAGCTTCAATAACACTCTTTTGTATGGTGCCTCGGTCATCTGTTTTTCCCTTGAATGAAAATTGCAGGTTATTAGGTATGAACCAGTTGGACCTTAGGCATCAGCGCCTACCTGAAAACGGGCAAATCTTTTCACTGTTATATTCTCTCCCATCTTGGCGATCAGGTCATTTAGCAGGTCCTGAATACTCAGTTCGGGATTTTTTACAAATTTCTGTTCCAGCAGGCTGAACTCAGCAAAAAATTTATCCAGTTTACCGGTGACCATTTTCTCTGCAATGTTTTCAGGCTTACCGGAATCCATAGCCTGTTTCTTATAAATTTCAGCCTCCCGGGCAACCAGATCCTCAGGGATATCTTCCCTTTTAACAGCGATCGGATTCATTGCTGCTATATGCATGGCAATCTCGCGGGCAAAATTCTGGAAATCATCTGTTTTGGCAACAAAATCAGTTTCACAGTTCACCTCAACCATAACGCCGAGTTTACCTCCTGCATGGATATAGGTCTGGACCACGCCTTCACTGGTGGAACGGCCTGCCCTTTTCTGGGCAACTGCCAAGCCTTTCTGGCGCAGAAAGTCAACGGCCTTTTCCATGTCACCGTCGGTTTCACCCAGTGCTTTCTTGCAATCCATCATTCCCGCGTTGGTCTTGTCACGAAGCTCTTTCACCATTTGACTTGTGATTTTCACGATATTTCTCCTTTACATGCATCCTCTGTAAAATGTTATAAATGCAACTCTTTTTTCTGTTCACGCCTTCGGGTTGTCACTCACCGCTACTGTCCCGATGAGCAGCCTGCAGGTCCATCTAAACCCTTTTGCAACTTCTGCAAAAACGGCCTGTCTCCATATACAGTTTCAGGCTGTTCTTCTTTTATATGACAAGCCTTAAACCGATACTATACAGTTCTGCAGCAGATGAAGACCGTAAAATAACTTGAAATTGAACAATCGCAGCTCAACAGGCCGTGGGTTACTCCTCCTCGGCCGAGTTTTCTTCAGCTTCCGTTCCCGCGGGAATGTCCTCGGGATTATCTGCCATTGCCTGTTCAACCATTTCTTCGACAACAGCATCTTTTTCCTTCAACTGGGAACGACCGTCCAACACTGAGTCTGCTATTGCTGATGTGATTAACTTGATTGCCCTGATTGCATCATCATTGCCAGGGATAATATGCGAAATGCCTTCAGGGTTGCAATTGGTGTCAGCCAGGGCAATAACTGGGATGTTGAGCTTGTTGGCTTCCTTAACAGCAATCTGCTCTTTGTTGGGATCAATGACAAAAACAACGGTTGGCAGACTGCGCATGTTTTTGATACCCCCAATATTACGCTCAAGCTTGCTCCGTTCCTTTTCCATCAGCAGCACCTCCTTTTTGGGAAACTTACTGATAGAGCCGTCTTCTTGCATTGCTTCAATACTTTTTAACCGGTCCACCCCTTTCTTGATGGTCTGAAAATTGGTCAAAGTACCGCCCAGCCAGCGATGATTGATATAGTACATACCACAACGGATGGCCTCCTCCTTGATAATGGCCTGAGCCTGGCGTTTGGTCCCAACAAAGAGGACATACCCCCCCTTTGAAGTTTCCTCGATTATATAGTCATAAGCTTTTCTGAACAGGCGTATGGACTTGTCAAGATTGATAATATAAATCCCGTTGCGCGGCCCAAAAATATAAGGCTTCATTTTTGGGTTCCAGCGCCGAGTCTGATGGCCGAAATGGAGCCCGGCCTCAAGCATCTGTTTCATGGTAATTCCTGACATACTTTTTCCTCCGATTTTTGGTTTTTCCTCCACCCTTTGCCCCGCCCCAGCATTGGGGACCGAGGGGTCCCTTGAAGGTAGGGTGTGTGTATTTAGAAGCCGCTGCCGGCTTCCTTGATTTACAGGCCCTGCGGCCATGTCAAAATAAAACGTGTATCTATACCATTTGCGGTCTTATTTTGCAAACGAATCTCAATTATTTCGCTTAGCCCGGATAATTCACGAGTTGAGGTTGTCGGTTATGCGAGGAAGAATGAGAATTGCTATACTCTAGTATGCGAAACTCATGATGACATAGCAGAAACGACAATATCGGCTCGCCATAGATGACCATTTCAGAAAGACTCTGCCAAACAGAAGATAAAAAGCAGTATGCATTTTGAAAAAGGTCTTAAATAATGTGTTTTTTATAAAAAAATACTTATTCTGAAATAGTCATGAATGATTCGGGTTAGATTGCACTATTTACGCCTGAGATTCCCAGTCCCGCCCAAAATATATTTGAGCCACTCAAAACCGAACTTCAGCAGGGCCTCGTCATCATCGTCTAAAATCTTACGGAGAGTGCTTTCAAGCTTGAACTGGTCAAATAGCCTGTTCTCTAAAGCAAACCTGCGGAAACCGTCAATATTGTAACAGACCATAAAAGCCAGTTGCTGTCGTGGTCCTCCTGCGCCTTCTCCCTGCCACGGATTTTGCGCAAACAGGGTGTCAATTTCTGCCCAGAGATCATTAACCGCATTATAATGCAGCACCTTTTGATCTTTAAGCCAGGACTTCACCACCCATTCTTTTGCTTCTTGGTGCCCCAGGCAATACGGATGACCGGTCATAAAGTAATACTCTTCAGGTCTGCCGCGGACCGGGCTTCGCGCAACCGCTCTTTCCAGCGGATAGGTCCTGCAGGCAGTCGGCCGGTCTTCATAGACAGTGCAGCCTTTACTATCCAGAAACGGACAGGTCTGTTCCTCGTTTTCAGACATACGGAGCATTACTGCCGGGAAAAACGGATGACTGGAATTTCCGAGCCGGGTATGACGACGCATAAACTCCTCGGAGGACAGGGAAAGCCTGGTCTTCAGCCGGATAATATCATACGGGTAGAGGACCAGGTCAAGTTTGCGACAGCACGACAAGTAACATTTCACATCCGGCGCACAGCGAAAATGAAACACCGAATTCCCAAGTGGCACCATGCCTTCCGGAAATTCTTTTTTTATATCGTTTTTTTTTGCTGTCATTGTTCTTTACTCTGTCACAAAAGAATTTTTCGCAGAGTATTCAAAGTAAGCTTTCCTGCCATATCACGCAGCCGAGCAGCACCCCAAAAAACGGGGCATAAACTCCGCAAAGTACGGGTAAACGACTCGGCTGAGTACCCCGCAAGGGGGTATAAACTTCACGACTTTCCGAGGCGTCCGTGCTTTGCGAGCAGCACCCCT
>PKTW01000067.1 GCA_002868955.1 Desulfobulbaceae bacterium | reverse complement strand
ATGCAGAACTTATTTTAAAAATCTTTTTGGAATTATGGTGAATATAAACAATATCACCTATAATTAAATGTTTGCCTTTGTGTAATCAAGCCCGATTCTGCGATTATAATTGCTCGTAACAAAAAAGAGACAGGGGTAATGGAAGAAAAAAAAGCAAAAAGCTATATTATATATATGCTGCTTGTTGTTATAAGTGTCCTGGGCAGCGGAATTTTTCTTGCAGGCGAACCGGGGCGGGCTGGAGAAGCAGGTGAAGAGCTGTTGCTGGCGACAACGACAAGTACCGACAACACCGGGCTCCTTGAGTATCTCATGCCCCTCTTTAGCGCAAGGACCGGGATAGATATCAAATGGATATCAACCGGCACAGGCAAGGCACTGAAACTGGGAGAAAACTGTGACGTGGATGTCCTCCTTGTCCATGCCCCCCAAGCTGAGATCGATTTCGTCGCCAGAGGGTTCGGTATTGATCGCCGGCCAATAATGTACAACGACTTTGTGCTTATAGGACCCCCTGAAGACCCGGCAGGGGTCAGGGGCAAGAATGTTTCTCAGGCACTGCAGGCCATAAGGTCTTCAGGTAATTTTTTTGTCAGCCGGGGCGACAATTCCGGCACCAATAAAAAAGAACAAACCCTCTGGAATTCCGCCGATGTGCCGACGCCTGACCAGGAACCATGGTACAGGCAGAGCGGCCAGGGCATGCTGGCAACCATTAACATGGCTGCAGAGCTCCAGGGCTATACCCTGACCGATCGCGGAACCTACATCAAATACGAGGATGTTGTTGAGAGCAATCCCGTACTCGTCATCTTGGGTGAGGGCGACCCTGATCTGCTCAATCAGTACAGTATTATTCCGGTTAATCGGGAGCATTGCCCCAATGTGAAATACGAAAAGGCGCAGGTTTTTTCCGCCTGGATGGCCGGTAAAGAGTCTCAGCAGCTGATCGGGGAATTCAAGCTGCTTGACAAAAAACTTTTCACACCTAATGCAGCACAGTAAAAGAAATGGATTTTATTCAAGAGGGTTTCAGGCAGGCCGTAACACTTCTAATCAATCTTGATCCTGCAACCTATTCGGCCATAAACACAACCCTGCGCGCTTCCGGTCTGGCAATGGCCGCAAGCCTGGTGTTGGGTATTCCTCTTGGTTATCTGCTGGGATACTTTGATTTCAGGTTGAAGAAACAGCTCCGCATCATTGTTGACACCCTCCTGTCATTGCCCACAGTATTTATCGGCCTTGTCATCTATGCGTTGCTTACCCGAAATGGGCCCTTCGGTGAAATGGGGCTCATTTTCAGCATACCCGGCATTGCCATCGGCCAGACAATTTTAGCTTTGCCCATTGTTATTGCCCTGACAGCAACAGCTGTGGAAGCAGCAGACCGCAATTTACGCATAACCCTCATGTCCCTCGGGGCAAACCGTCGCCAGATTGCGGCAAGCACCTTGTGGGAAGTGCGGTTGGGCATCTTTGCTGCGGCGGTGACTGCGACGGGACGGGTGTTGACCGAGGTCGGAATTTCGTTGATGGTGGGTGGAAATATCAAGTGGCATACCAGGACCATTACAACGGCAATCGCATTGGAGACAAGCAAGGGGGAATTCGGCATGGGGATCGCCCTGGGCCTGGTGTTGCTTCTGATCGCTCTGGTCGTCAATATTTCCCTGGCAGGATTGCGGAGGAGAATCTGAAATGTATTTGTATCAGATCCGGGACGTAGACCATTTTTACGGAGACAAACAGGTGCTCTCCATAGAGGATCTGGCCATCCCGTCTGCCTCCATAACCGGCCTTATCGGTCCGAACGGCAGTGGCAAATCGACCTTGCTCAAACTTCTCGGTTTTCTTGAAGCACCAACCTATGGCACGATCCTGTTTCAGGGTCGAAAAGCCGCCCCTTTTTCCAAAGTAATTCGTTCCAGGGTGACCCTGCTGATCCAGGAGCCCTACCTCATGCGCCGCTCTGTTTTTGACAATGTTGCTTATGGCTTAAAAATAAGGGGCGATAACCGCGAAACCAGAAGTCGTGTCGCCAAAGTATTAGAACAGGTAGGCCTGGAACCTGAAAGTTTTGCCAGGAGGAAGTGGACAGCGTTATCCGGGGGAGAGGCACAACGTGTAGCTCTGGCCGCACGTTTGATTCTTAAACCCAATGTGCTGCTGCTTGACGAGCCGACCGCCAGTGTTGATGCACACAGTGCCCGTCTTATAAGGAAAGCTTCACTTAAGGCCAGGGACGAGTGGGGTACCACCCTGGTAGTGGCCACTCATGACTGGCAGTGGTTGTATGAAACCTGTGACTCCATCCTGCACCTGCTGCAAGGAAGGGTTTTTAAAAAAGGCCTGGGCTGTGCAGTTTACGGACCCTGGCGCATTGGCCAGATGGATATGTTGCAGAAAGAGCTGGAGGACGGTCAGGTCCTGCTTGCTCCCAAACCTGAAGAAGGAAAACGTATGGCAGTTCTGGATCCATCCAGTGTGCAGATTACATTGCCCGGCATGGCTCTAGTGCAGGGGAATTGCAAGACGCTCAACGGGTTTGTTGCCCGGTTATTTCTTGAAAGAAATGGTGCTACGGTTCAAACAGCCATAAAAGTTGCAGAACTTATCATTACCCTACGCATGGAGCGACACAAAGTAGAGGCGCTGAGGCTTTGCCCGGGCAAAGAGGTGAATGTCTCGTACGATCCGCAGGAAATAGAATGGTTCTGAAAATGGTTCGCAATTCAGAGAATGTTGAGCAGGTGCAACCCGTCACGCAAAAGAATGCAGGCCAATACAATTAATACAACCCCTAACAGCCGCATGATGGAAATATAGATGTTCCCCTGCAGAAAAGAGCGCGACTGGCCAACCAGGACAGCAAGAACAATCTTGGCGCCGACAAGCAGCACATAAAAGCTGCCAATAAAATAAATTGCAGCAATCAGGCTTACTTCCATGGCCTTCATCGTTGTCGGGCCACCCACAGTGAACCAGAACAGGTATGGATAAGGGCTCAGGGCATTAACGAAAATGCCTTTCTGCAGGGATCTGAGCGGGCTTGGGTCTTGTTCAGGATTCACTCCCGTTGTCTTGATATTTTTAATTCCCAGGTACAGGATAAAACAGGCCCCGAGTATTGAAATGGCGCCTAGGACGTGGTGAAAGCGTGATAATTTCGCCAGAAAGAAAAGGGTGAGAATTATGATCGGCAGATCTGTCAGGATGGGCGCAAGGGCGACCCTCACCCCGGCCTTCATGCCATGCTGCAGGGTTTCGGCAACAACGAGAGTCAGCAGTGGGCCGGGGGCAAATCCGGCCGAAAGACCCAGGATGCTTCCTGTTGTAAGAAAAGAGAGTATTTGTTGGCCCATATGTTGAAGCTGAATTCCACCGGAGTTAATCGGTACGATGCTGAATTCGTCGTCTGTGTCTACACCTATTGGTAGTGTTATGTAAGTAACGTGTAATAGGGTTATCAGGCTTGTGAGTCGCCATAGCCCATCTCGATCAGCAGATAATAAAATCCCTTCACCGCGGCCACCGAAAAAAAGACCATGATCGCCATGGCCTGCATGTCCACCGATTCCGGGACCAGCGACTTCGCGTCTCTGATCAGCAGGATCATCACGGCCACATTGACCAGGGTTCCTATGCCGAACTGCACCACCATTTTGGGCAGAAGATAAAATTGATACATCAGCCAGGTGACAATATCGGCCAGGACAAGGCAATTCAGAAAGCTTTGCATGGCCACAGAAAGATGCAGGCCGTCAAAATAAAAAATCCAGGCCCATAGACTATAAAAGACAATGCGGGCCAGGATGTTGGCGTTGTGCATGAGTATATCGTTCATAATTGATCATACATTTAACGTTTGCGCTCAGTTACGCCCGATTCAGGATGTCAACTGCAGTGATTGGTTAGCTTTTCTCTTTATTTAAAAAACTTGTCTGTGAATTCGCGCGGTTTTAGCACTTGAATCCCTTCATACCCGGAAATTTTTAATAGATGCCTATCACCGCTCACAATGATTTTGCTTTCCTGCCAGGCCTTGAGGATTCGGTATGGTGGGCCGGAGAAAAAAATACCTGATACCAAAACAGATGGAACCTACTGCTCGTAAATGACCATGCCGCAGTCGCGCAGGTCGTAGCCACCGAGGCCTGCAACTGTCCGGCGGAATTCCTCGTTTTCGCGGATTGTCTGCAGCAGGGCAATGACCTTGGGATCATGGAGAAAGGCTTTGGGCAGGATAATATCATAGCGTTCCTGGGCCACGGGAATGAAGTCCAGGCCGAGGGCCACGGCGGCAGCCCGGATGGCCAGGCCGGTGTCAACATTATTGCTGGCAATGGCCGAGGCCACGTTCATGTGGGTGTATTCCTCGCGTTCATAGCCATTTACCTGCTCCGGGTTGATGCCGAGCCTGCCCAGGTGCATATCGGTAAGCAGCCGGGTGCCGGCGCCGCGCTGCCGGTTGATAAACCGCACCTCTCTGCGAGCCAGGTCCTGGAATCCCTTGATGTCGAGCGGGTTGCCCCTGGGCACCAGGAGGCCCTGCTCCCGGTAGGTCAGATTGATGAGCTGCAGTGGTATATCAGGCAGAAATTTTTTGATATAGGGGATATTGTATTCCCCGGTTTCTTCGTCGAGCAGATGGGTGCCGGCCAGATGCGCTTCGGAGCGTTTGATGGCCATGATGCCGCCCATGGAGCCGACATGGGCCGAGGAAAGGCGGCAGATAGGGCGCTGCCGATGCAGGAGGTTGGCCAGCACATCGAGAATGTTGTCATGGCTGCCGATAAAGACCAGGGTGTTCTGGATTTCATGTTCATCGCGCAACAATTCAATTTTTACCTTTTCGCCGGGACCGATACCTTCGCTGTGGGCCGGCACCCGGAGGAATCCGTCCGCCTGCACCAGGGACATGACCGCCCCGGCCCCGCGGCCGGCCGGTGTTGCCATCATGGTATCACCCACCTGTCCCAGCTTGACCCTGATGAATTCCTCCACGCCCAGCTTAGATGAAAGCGGCCGGGCCAGGGTGGCTTTTAGAGTTTTTGCTGGTGGGGATTGCATCCCGAGAAGAGTGTCGGCCAGGTTCCTGACAAAAAGGTTCAGGGTAATGACAGCGGAGATCGTGTATCCCGGCAAACCGATAACAGGTTTACCTTTGACGATTCCCAGAATCACCGGTTTTCCCGGTTTGATGTTGACGCCGTGGAGCACGATATCGCCAAGCTCTTCAATGACCCCGGCGGTATGGTCCCTGGACCCGGCAGAAGCCCCGGCATTGACGATAACGAGATCATAGCGGTCAACAGCATCGATGATGGCCTTTTTCAGGGCTGCGGGCTTGTCGGTGACTATGGGGCTGCGTTCTGCCTGCAACCCCCATTCAATGAGATACCCGGCCAGGACGCGGCTGTTGAATTCGATGATGTTGCCCGGTTGTAATGGTTCTCCGGGCTGCACCAGTTCGCTGCCCGTCGGGATAACCAGGACCGCCGGCATTTTTTGCACCTTTATCTCGGTGAGGCCGGTTGCCAGCAAGGCGCCCAGATCGATGGGGCGGATCCTGTGCCCGTCGGGCAGAATAAGCTCGGTGGTGACGATGTCCTCGCCGATGGTGCGTACATGTTTCCAGGGTGTGACCGGTGCAATGATCTCGATTGTGTTGTCGTCAATGGGCTGGACATCTTCCACCATGATGACGGCATCAAATTTATCAGGCAGGACGTTGCCGGTATTCACCCATTCAAACTGCTGGTGCAGGGAAAGCCTGACCGGAGTTGCTTCGCCGGCGCCGATGGTATCCTGGAAGCAAACCCCGATGCCGTCCATGGCTGCAGCGTTGTAAAAAGGAGAGGAAAGACGGGCAAAGACAGGTTCTGCCGTGATGCGTCCCAGGGCCTGGTCAACGGCAATAATTTCAGGATCCATGGCAGTGAGGCAGCCGGCGGCGGAAAGCCGGTGTTCCCAGAGCTCTAACGCCTCATCGAGATTCATGTTGTCGATGTAGATATTTCTGTCCATTATTTATCCAAAAAATATCAGCAATAAAATTGAATCAATATCTTGTATCATACTCAAAGCCGATCACTTGATCCGCGTGCAGCAGATTACCCGGAGTTTATGCCCCGTTTTTTGGGGTGCAGCTCGGCTGCGTGAAATTGTGCAAAGATTAGCCATCAACAGTTAGATTAAAAGACTTTACCCTCGAAACCTTGAAACCTCGAAACCTCGAAACCTTGAAACCTCGAAACCTTGAAACCTCGAAACCTTGAACCCTCTATCTTTCAGTCAAAAAGCGTAACTTCCACAATCTCGCCTTCTTTTAATCCCTGCAGTTTTTCGGCAATTTCAATGAACCCGTGGGCCTTGACCATGGTAGACAGGGCGCTCGATTTTCCGAGAATGGGATGCGCTTCCGGCTCACTGTTTTCAATAAATTTGACCTGCACCCTGACATAGTCGGTGCGGCCGGAGGCTGAACTCAGATTGCGCTTGAGCCTGGCTTTGATCGTGCGATACTTGGGCAGACCATCATTTGTTTTGCCTGAGAGATGCATGATCGCCGGCCGGACAAAGAGGTCAAAGGCAACGGCGGCTGAGACAGGATGGCCTGGCAGGCCGAAGATCATGGTGTCATCTGCCCTGGCAATTATAACAGGCTTGCCAGGCTTGACTGCTATGCCATGGACAAGGATGCCGGGTGCACCCATCTTTTCTATGACCTGTTCTCCCAGGTCCCGGGTGCCAACAGAGCTGGAGCCGGACACCAGGACAATATCGTTGGCTGCCTTTGCCTTCTGCACCATACTTGTCAGGCTTTCTGCGTCGTCTGGTGCAATGCCGTAAAAAGTGGGCTTGGCGTTCACGTTTTGTACCTGGGCTGTAAGGCTGACACTGTTCATGTCACGGATTTTCCCCGGAGGAGGTGTCTCTGCCCAAGAAACTATCTCGTCGCCGGTGGAGATGATGCCGACCCGAACCCTGCGAAACACTTCTATACTGACGAGGCCAACCCCGGCCAGCAGACCGATATCCTGGGGCCGCACCCGATGCCCGGCAGGAAGCAGAATATCATTCAGCGAGATATCTTCGCCAACATCAATGACATTGGCAGCAGATGCCGCCGGCTGCACAACTTCTATCATGTCGGCATCAATGGCAACAGTATGCTCCAGCATGATCACCGCATCGGTTCCGGGCGGCAGGATGCCGCCGGTGGCGATACTATAGCAGGCCCCGGGTTTCGGTCCCTGTTCGGGAAATTCACCCATATAAACTTCGCCGCTTACTTCCAGGTAGGCGGGCAGTTTTTCACTGGCGCCAAAGGTATCCCGGGCCCTGACCGCATAGCCGTCCATGGTGGAACGCGGGTAGGGCGGCAGGTTCTCAGGAGAGAGGATATCTGCAGCACAGATCCGGCCCAATGTTTCACCGATTGGTAGTGCTACTTTTGCGGCAGGGCAGGGCGGCAGGTGCTGACGCAGGAGGAGCAGGGCCGCCTTAAGGCTTACGGTATCAGTGCGCCCCAGCATGTCGCGGGTTTGTTTAAAGGGTGGGTTCATGAAAAAAGTTAGTGAAAGTAATCAGTAACTTGCTGCTGTTTTGATTTTATTTTTGGTTCCAAGGTTTCGAGGTTTCAAGGTTTCAAGGGGGACAACTGTTTTTTTACTCTTGGACCTTTGTACCATTTTTCTTTAACCTTTGACATTTAGCATTAAGTTTAGTTTTAAGTTTTTTTCATTCTACATTCTACATTCTGCATTCCAAGCTCCTCCTCAACCCCTTGACCCTTTGAAACCTTGAGTTCTATAAAATTATCCTTTGAGGATGGGTGTAAATATTCATCCTGTTACCGCGGGCAAAGCCTACCAGGGTGACGCCGTGATCCTCAGCATAGGTGATGGACATGCAGGTTGGGGCCGTGCGACTGATCATGATGGGTATGCGGTTGCGGATCACCTTGGTCATTATCTCGCCCGAGATCCTGCCGCTTGAGAGCAGTATTTTGTCATTGACCGGAATGGAGGCCATGAAGGCCTTGCCGATTAATTTATCCACGGCATTATGCCGTCCTATGTCTTCTGAGAACAGATGGATGCGTTTCTTATCTGCCAGAGCTGCAGAGTGGACCCCGCCTGTCTTCATGAACAGTTCAGAGATGGATCTGAATTCCTTTAACAGATTTTGGATTTCTTCCGGTGATATGGTTATAAGACTTTTGTTGGGAGGCAAATTTGTAAGTGCGGCAGCATCGGTAAAGGTTATACCGCGACCGCACCCGGAGGTTATGGTTTTTTTATGAAAGGTTGCATCAATATCATCGGGAAGATTTGTAAGGGTTACAGAAACAGTATACGTTTTTTCATCTACTTGTAGGTCAACCAGCGACTCGCGGTCTTTCAGAATTCCTTCGGAAAGCAGGAACCCTATGGCCATGGCATCAAGTTCAGCAGGTGTGCAGAGCAGGGTTACAACCTGCTTATTATTGACATTGAGTGTAAAGCCTATTTCTGCAGCAACCTGGTCTGCGGCCTCTTCAATAGATCCACCCTTTGTTCGTATAATGAGCGTTTCGTGTGAAGATTTCATGGGCAATGCTGAATGGAAGAAAGCGCTTTAAAAACAGCCGAGCTGGCATTTGCTGATTCTGATTTTCAGTTTATTGGCTGTTTTTCCTACTTCTCCGGGCGGGACTCCGAGGGATTTGGCAATGGCCAGGGCATTGGAGCAGTGGATACGGTTTTCTTTGGATGCCCTGCGCAGCCGTTGTTCCAGTTCTCCCTGTTGTTCAGGGGTAACGGATACCTGTTCTTTGCTGTTCTGCATGTATTCTTTCATTTTTCAACAATTTCCCTTGCCCAAGAAAGAGCTGCTGCTACTGCCGGAAAGCCTATGGTGCTGGTCAGCAGGATAATGGCATGATAGATCTCTTCAGGCGTTGCACCTGCAGCCAGGGCGCGCCTGACGTGGGAATGTACTGCGCCTTCTGCCTTGATTGCAGCAGCAGCACCAAGCTGGATGAGGTTTGCATCTTTTTCTTTAATGGGGCCTGCCTCGCGCAGTGTCTTGCCGAGCTCCTGATGGTTCTGCATGAATTTTTTGAATTTCGTTACCAGCCAATCATAGTTTCTGGGTAAGGGAGTCATATGTTTCACCTGAGATCTTTTGGGGAATGTTTCAGTCGGTAGTATGGATAAAGCCGTTCTGGATCGCATGTTTAATAAGATCAGCCGTATTTTTGAGGTTAAGCTTCTTCAAAAGGTTTGCCCTGTGATGTTCAACTGTCCTGATGCTTATGGATAAAATTTCTGCGATTTCCTTGCTGGTCAATCCCTCTGCCACAAGTTTCAAGACCTCGATTTCACGGTTTGTCAGCGTTTCACAAGGGAATACACCCTTCTCACGGTAAGAACGGATGACGTCATCTGAAAATTCTTCAGCCAGATGCGGCGAGATGTAAATGTCTCCGTGCATCACCACGTCAATTGCATTCAAGAGTTCGCTGTCGGAATCTTCTTTTAAAAGATATCCGTCCGCCCCGGCGGACATGGCGCAAAGAAAATACTGTTCATTCTTGTGCATGGTTATCATGAGGATTTTCACTTCAGGGCAGATTCTTTTCGCTTCATTGATCACCTCAATACCACGCAGTTGCGGCATTGAAATATCGAGGATAATCAGATCAGGTATGATTTGCTCCAGGACATCGAGAAGTTCAAGGCCGTCACCTGCTTCACCGACAACTTCAAAAGACCTGTTCTCCTCGATGAGTTTTTTCAAACCCTGACGGATCAAAACATGATCATCTGCCACAACAATTTTACACTTTGCCATTTTGTTCCCCTTGTTATTTGTCGGTCTCGTAAAAGTAATCGATGGACAGGGATTACGCCCGTGATATATTAATTTTATTAAGCTCCGTTGAGGACTGCGGGAGCTTTGGTCATTGTACCCTATTTGATAGGAGCAGCAAAAGTGACTGTGGTATCTATTCCGGGACGACTCACTATGTTAATTTTGCCTCCCAGAATCCTGACCCGTTCAGACATGGCTGCAAGTCCCATCCCTCTTTCAGCATCTTTTGTATATAAAGTTTTATGGACATTGAAACCCCGGCCGTCATCTTTTACAGTAAACCGAACTGCGTGACCTTCCTCTTTGATGACAAGTGAGACATGTTTTGCCCCGGCATGTTTGCCAATATTGGTCAATGCTTCTTGAAGAATTCTGTATATGATGCGCTGTGAATCCTCATTAAACAGGTGATTTATATCCGTATACTGATACCTTATTTTTACATTATAAATTTTTGAGAAATTATTCACAAGGTATTCAATTGCTGCCTGCAAACCAAGGTCATCCAGTACCACCGGGCTGAGATCCCTGGCCAGCCTGCGTACATTTTCAATTATCTGGTTTATGTTGCTCCGCATCTCATCACAGACCGGTAGCAAGTCTACCGGCTTAACATCACCCAATCGTCTGGCAATGGAGCCCACCTGCAGTTTAAGTGCAGCCATGGATTGCCCCAGTTCATCATGCAGCTCAAACGCTATCCTTTTTCTCTCGTTTTCCTGCACAGAAAAAAGATCTGATGAGAGGCGGTGCAACCGCTCTTGGGATCTCCCCAATTCATCGGCCATTGCCTCCAGTTCAATATTGGAATCCGCTAAGGCTTTGATCTGGTTCCTGGCGGCCATGATAATTTCATAGGCCAGCATCGCATAGATCAAACTGGTGACAATCCATATGATCACCATGGTCCGCCATGTCTGTCGCAGTACTTTTTCAACCTTGATGACTTCCTGTTGGGTTATGGCATTCGTTCTGCCGGTGACTTCGCCCAAGGTTAATTCAATGTTGTCATATATCCGATTGGCTTCAGCCTGAAGTATTTCTTTCTCACTCTCCATCCTAAGTCGGTCAAGGATTAGCCCGTACTCTCCATCATAGCCCAGGATGATTGTCTGATGGTCATTATCGATAGTATATCCCTGGCCGAACATAGCTGTTTCATAATCATCCAGGAGGCTGTAAAGCTCTATTTTTTCTGAGGATTTCTCCCCCTCTGACAATTTGGTATTCATACGGACTCTTGCCAGCAGTGTCCGTATCTTGTTGTCTTTGAGGTCAGTCAGGTTGTCTGCCTCGGGGATAGCGTGCAGACGTTCGCTTAATTGCACCAGATCAGTAATATCGCGGCGTATGATGGAATAAACGTTTTGTTCTGTGAGTTGGTTGATAATGGCTATGTCTACCTGTTTTGAACCCCGCGAATAATTTTTTTTGATTTTGCGGATCATGGCAGCCCGGTCAAGGCGCTGCTGTCCCTCAGCCTTGTCAACTGTCTCTAAAATTTTGTAAAGAATGGATTCCACCTCTTTTTTGGCTGAGGGAATCCTGGGAACAGTTCTGTTGTAGGCACTGGCCCACCAGGTTATTTTATTTTTTGTGCTGAGAAGAGAATTAATGTTTTTGTCAAGTTTTTCAAAGGCAGGCGCGAGTATTGGATCGGAAACCACCTGGCGGTAATCCTTGAGCAGGTTAACAAGTATGTAATCATCATTTTGGCTGCTATCGCTTAATTTTACTTCCAGCAGATCTTCTATTACAGATTTTTGCTTGCTTAAACTGTTCTCCAACTTCGTTTGGATCGAAATGAAATTTTCTTTTAATTCAAATAAGTTCTCCCTTTCGGTTCGAATACTTGTGAGGGTGGACCAGACAATATAGACCATGAATACGCCAACTGAAAAGCTGAGCAGCGTAATGAGCCAGACAAGTTTTATAGGGTTTTCTTCTCTTTTTTTAACTGCTGACGGGTTTTTCATGGCATGTTGCGCAACTGTTTCCAGTCAAAGGGTTGCACCTCTCCCTGGCGTATAATGGTCGGCCAGATCTGGTGGCTGGCCTGATGATCTTTCGTGGAGAGTTTAAGAGGGGCAGCAAATCCAAAATCGAATTGTCCCAGGTTTTCAAGTGCATCAATAATGGAATCCCGGGTAATTTCACCTTTCACGGTTTTCAGGGCCTGTAGAAAAATACGCGTTGCTATATAACCTTCCAGGGCCACGTATGTGGGGGCTGTTGCAGGATTAAAGCGGTGGAGGGCCCGGTGAAAATCCTGGACAACCGGCAGTGAAGACTCCAGGGGCGGTACTACCTGGGTTACTATGACTCCATCTTCTTCGTCGCCAAGAGACTGGGCCAGGGGTGCAGCGCCGACAAATGAAACATTGAGAAACAAGGAGTTGATATCATAGTTTCTGGCAAGCCTGATGAACTTAGCCGAGGGGGCATAGGTGCCAACCATAATGATAGCCTTTGGTTCAGGATCTGCCAGGAGTATATCTGCCAGGCTGTTTTCAACGGCCAGGCTGTTTCGTTCATAACGTCCGTGGGTAATTTGCGTTTCATCTTTTAAGCCGTTCTTCTTCAGGGCTGCTAAACCACCGACAAATCCTGAATCTCCGTAAGCATCCCTTTGGGTGAAAAAGGCGATTTCATTTGGTTGCAGATTCCCATATGTAATAAGCGCCTGCACCATGGCCGCAGTTTCCTCTGCATAACTGGCTCGGTAATTTATAACGTAGTGATCCGGCGGGATCCTGCGGAGAATACCGGCACCGGTAAGTGCGCCAAAAAATGGCACATGACTCCTGTTGGCAATTGGAACTGCGGCAATTGCCGTAGGTGTCCCGACATTGCCTATGACAGCAAGGACATTTTCCTGCTCGATAAGCCTGTGCATATTGAGCACGGTTCTTTCAGGATCATAATCGTCATTAAGAACAATAAGGCAAAGGCTGTTTCCCTGGATCCCCCCCTGCGCATTGATCTCTTTCAAGGCTGCCAGTACACCGTTTCGCATGTTGATGCCCAAATGGGCTACAGGACCAGAAAGGACAGTCGACATACCAAGGACATGAGAATTGTGCAGACAGGGTACATCCTGTCCCAGTGCATTGTCGGCAAGACCTGGCAGTAAGAGGAAGAAACCAACTAAAAAGTGACTCAGCCGGAAACCCGGTCCCTTTAGTTGTATTTTTTTATGGAGTGTTATCCTCATGCTACGCTCTCTGATATAAAAAAATCAACAAATATTCAGATCAAACTTGTTGCTTATAATGGTACGGTAAATTTTGTCAAGCGTAATGGCTCAGAAAGAGGGGGAGGATAAAGGTGAAAGGTTAAAGGATAAAGGTCAAAGAACAAAAAAGTTAGCAGTCTTCAGTTATCAGTCGAAGTCTCCTTTCAGTCGCATATCTGGCAGTTGTCAGATAACTGTAATTAGCAATAGATGAAAATTCAAAGGTGAAAGGTAAGGGTATTAGACAAAACAGGTTTCAAGGGTTTTTAAATAGTTGTTTCCCTTGAAACCTTGGATCCTTGAAACCTTGACACCTAAAAAATGTAGTAAAGTTCATGGCTCAAATCTGAAAACTGCCAACTGACACCCAATATCTTCTTGTTAGCTTATCAGCGCACTGTTTGTCGGGGAAAATGAGTGCGTGGTAAGGCCTACTGGTCTCTTTTGTGGCAGAACAGGCAGCGGTACTTCGGTGGATGGTCTTCGGGCAGCGGTGCCACCCCGTCTGGTGCGTGGCATTCTTCGCAGAATTTTTCAGCTACTTTTTTGTCCATTTTCATGAAGCGTGCATGGTCATCATCGTTGGGCAGATGTTTGGTGGTCTCTTCCGGCGCATTCCAGAGAAACATGAAAAGGCCCGCACAGACGGCAACAAATATCAGGTTGTAGATGAGGATGTTTTTTCGTTTCGTTTTTTGTTCTAAGTTGTTCATTGAATGTTCCTTGTTCCGTCGGCCATTTCCAGCATGCTGAAGGGAATAAAACCCATCCGCAGTGCCAGGACAAGTATTTCCATGGCTACAATGTTAACAAACCTGTTTTTAGCAGAAAATTCAACAATGCGCCGATGTTTTATCTGTTTTTTAATAAGACGCTGCAGTTCGGTGCATTTATAATCCGGGTTTATGATAACCCGGGCAGCAGTTTCACCTGATACAAGGGCCGGATACATACCCTCGCCTGTAAGACCTGATGCAAGTCCTGCTGCATCACCAATAAGCATTATATTGTTGAAATGCCAGCCGCGGTAATCAAAATTGATGAGCCCGGCCTTTGGTTTTAATCCGCCTACAGGGATTTTTGTGGCATCGGCCCAGCGTCTGAGGCTGCAAAGCATTTGCTTGGGATTATTGTAAGGTCGTGTTCCATAGACACCGACTGAAGCCATATCCCTGAAAGGGAAAATCCAGCCGTAACCGTTTTGGAACAGGGTGGCGTTGAGATGCCATTCCATATTTTTAAAATTACCAGGGACCTGGAAATGGATGCCGACGCCAACCCGTTCAGTGGCAAGCTGGAGGTATTTGCGCACCATTGAACCCGAGCCGTCAGCGCCTATCAAATAACGGTATCCGAAGTCCCCCTGGCTGGTTTTAACAGTATCAGGAGTAATTTTATGCACCAGGCATGAGGTAATTAGTTCTGCCCCGGCATCCTGGGCCTGGTGAAACATCCATTTTCCGAGAACTTCCCGGCGGATAGTTGCAACAATTGGCACAGCAGCTTTTATGATGGTTTGCTGAAAGTTGGACCTGATGTACTGCCGCGTGAATGCACCTTCTATGAGATGTTCGGGAACGCGTTTGATAAGACCGGCCCAAGTGATACCGCCAGCACAGACCTTGGGGCCTGCAATATGTTTTCTTTCCAGCACCAGGACATCAATGCCGTGTTCGGCCAACAGTTTCGCACCGGCAAGGCCGCCCGGTCCGGCACCGATTATAACAACTGAAAATGACCGCATGATATATTATCTGTTCAAGGAGCGAAAAGGTTATTTAGTAGGCAGAATATTTTCAGAAAATTATTAATACTGGGTAATTATTGAGTTTTCTGCTAATGTTAGCACTATGTAATCAACTGCTGTTTGTTGTGAAAGTGGTGATTTTTCCCTGGCAATTTAATATTTTTCGGGTAAATGACTCTTGAGCCCGGCCTTTTTGGATATTTGCCAGAGCGATACAATATAGCGATACAATATAATGTTTTTTTGAGTTTGACTAGTCTGGTGCATTTTATGAAGGAAACTACATTCAAAAGAGAGATGATCGGCAATGAAGGGATGGTCCTTCTGGATACTGTCCGGCGTCTGAATCGCCGTGGTGCGGTGGCCCATCTTTTAAAATTGCTGCTTAAAACGCACCCGGCTGACATGGCATGGGTATTCAGGCATCTGAGTTTTGCTGAACGCAAGAAAGTCTTTAACGTAATTGCTCAGACGGACATGGTGGGCGATTTCCTGAGCGAGATTGACCAGGCCATCCTGCTGGAAATTGTCCAGGACCTGACCCCCAAGTACCTCGTGGCGGTTATTTCCGAGATGGCCTCGGACGATGTTGCTGACCTGCTTGAAGCTCTTCCCGAGGAAATGGCCAATGAGATCCGGCAGCTCATGGTCAAGGAGGACAGGGAAGAAGTAGATGAACTTATGCAGTACCATCCCGAGACTGCCGGTGGTCTCATGTCACCTGATTTTATGGCCCTCGACGGCGAACTCAGCGCCGGGGATGCCATAAAAATCGTGCAGGAACGCTCCGAAGAATCTGAGATGTCTTTCTATCTCTATATTACCCATGGCGACGGGCAGTTGGCAGGTGTGATTTCACTGCGTGAGCTTTTATTGCATCCTCCATACCGGCAGCTGAAAAACATCATGAACAGCAATGTTACCTCGGTCACCACAGATACAAACCAGGATGAGGTTGCCCATGTAATCTCGCAGTACAATATCCTGGCCGTGCCTGTTGTTGACAGCAATTATAATCTTGTCGGTATAGTAACAGTGGATGACATTATCGATGTTATCAGGGAGGAGGCCACTGAAGACTTCCTGCGTATGGCCGGCGCCGGTAAAGACTCTGAGATCCTTCTGAAGTCAACCATGGACAATGCCCTGACCAGAGCTCCCTGGCTGTTTGCCAGCTGGGTGGGTGGTGTCATGGCCATGTTCATTATCACTTTTTTCCATGATGAATTACAGAAAGTCCTCGCCCTGGCGGCTTTCATCCCTATCGTTATCGGTATGGGCGGAAATATTGCCACCCAGTCAAGCACCATCATTATCCGCGGTATAGCAACTGGCAGGGTTAATATGCAGGAGCTCTCCAAGGTGATCTTCAAGGAGATGCGGGTCGGCTTGATCCTGGGTACCGTTTATGGCCTGTTTTTGGGGCTCTTGGCATTTTTTGGCTATGCTGAAACCCAATACCTAGGTCTGGTTGTAGGCTTTTCAGTCCTCTTTGTCATGACCATGGCAGCAACGGTCGGCACCTTTGTGCCTCTTATTCTAAAACGTTTGAATTTTGATGCAGCGATTGCCACCGGGCCATTTGTGACAACATCCATTGATATCCTGGGCGTACTCGCCTACTTCCTCATAGCAAAATCCTTGTTGAACCTCTAGGACTTTGGGCCCAATCCAGCCGGCGTGTATATTTTCTTCGGTTTTAGATTAGAATAATGTCTTGCATTCACGAGCTTCAGGTACAATTGTAAAGAGAAGGTTTTGCTCAACCATATACAAAACTTTAAAGAAGATTGATAAACAGAACAATGGATCCGAAAAATTATCCGAAGAGACGTTTCCCCGCCTGGTTTATCCTGGCCCTTGTCCTGTTTGGCTTGTGGTGGCTGACCGACAGCGGAGAGCGGCCGAAATATGATAAGCAGGCCGAACCGCGCATAGTGGCTGCCCGTGGTGATCTGGCAGATGATGAAAAAAACACCATTGCTGTATTCGAGGAGATAGCACCCTCGGTTGTCTATATCACCAGCATAGAAGTGCGGCGCTCCATTTTCAGCCTCAACGTGTATGAGATTCCACAGGGCACCGGTTCCGGGTTTGTCTGGGACAAGGAAGGCAGGATCGTCACCAATTATCATGTGATAGGTGATGCCAGCCGGGTCGAGGTCACCCTGGGCGACAATACAGTATACAAGGGCATCATGGTGGGCGCAGCTCCTGACAAGGATATTGCGGTGCTGCAGATCTCCGCCCCGGCTCATACGCTCAAACCGATCACGTTGGGCGAATCGGAAACACTCCTTGTGGGTCAGAAAGTTTTTGCCATCGGCAATCCTTTCGGGCTTGACCACACAATAACCTCCGGCATTGTCAGTGCCCTGGACCGTGAGATAACAGCCATCACCGGCAGGACTATTCACGGGGTGATCCAGACTGATGCAGCCATCAACCCCGGCAACTCAGGCGGGCCTTTGCTGGATAGTGCCGGACGCTTGATAGGAGTCAATACTGCAATTTTCAGCCCATCCGGGGCAAATGCCGGCATCGGCTTTGCAGTACCTGTCAATGTCGTCAACAAGGTCGTGCCGGAGATAATACGCAACGGCAGGGTGACTCAACCCGGCATCGGGGTGACCCTTGCAAGTGAGAGAGTCGCCAGCCGCCTTGACATCGAAGGACTGCTGGTTATAAACGTGCAGCCTGGAAGTTCTGCGGAAAAGGCAGGTATTCGCGAAACACGGCAGGTTAATGGCAAGATTATCCTCGGTGATATTATACTTGCGGTAAACAGTGTACCCGTTGAGTCATATGATGACCTGCGTAATGAACTGGACCGCTATCATATCGGTGAGGAAGTGACATTGATCCTTCTGCGCGATCAAGAGCATATGGAGGTCAAAGTCCGGCTGGAAGAAATAGAATAATTATTGCTGCTTTTTCTGGAGCAGCTTTTTCTTGTGCCGCGCGTATTCCCGCAGGTTGCCGGCCTTGTCAGACTCATCAATAATTTCCCGGCCGACAATTTCCTCGATAATGTCCTCCAGGCTGATGACTCCTGTAACGCCGCCGTATTCATCTACTACCACGAAAAGGTGGATGCGATGCTCAAAGAACTCGATCAATATCCTGTTGAGCGGGGCTGCTTCAGGCACGAAATGTACGGGCTGCATCAGTTCCGAGAGTTTCTGCTTTTTGTTGCCTTCGGACAGACTGAGCAGAACATTTCTGCTTAAGACAACTCCCACCACATCATCCTGATCCTTGTCAAAAACGGGGACCCTGCTGTGCCGGCTCCATTGTTCTTTCTGCTTCAGGGCCTCACTGATTGTAAGGTGTTCGCTGAGACTGAAAACCACAGTTCTTGGGGTCATGACCTGGCGTACAGTTTTATCCTGCAGCTTGAGAATATTGGCAATGACCTTTTCCTGCTGGGGTTCAATCTCCCCGGATTTCCTTCCCAGAACTGCCACAGCCTGGATCTCTTCAATGGAAACCAGGGCTTCCTTTTCCTGTCTGGGTATAAGATGTGTAACTGCCTGGCAAAGCCAGATAAGCGGGCTCATGATTTTTACAAGGCCGTTTAAAGGTATGGCGATCCAGGTGGCAAGAATTCTGGCGTAGGCAACCCCGGCTGTTTTGGGTAGTATCTCTGAGAAAAGTAAAATTATCAGGGTAAAGAAAACTGAAAACCAGACAAGGTTTTCTTCGCCAAAGACAACCGCGGCAGAGGCCCCGGCAACGGCCGCTCCCATGGTATTGGCAATGGTGTTCAGTGTTAGGATGGCAGTAATCGGCTGCTGAATATTTTTTTTCAGCTTTTTCAGGATAAGCCCTGATTTTTTACCTGAGCTGGCCATGACCTCAACCTGGCTCTGCGGCACAGAGTAGAGCACCGCCTCTATAATACTGCAGAAAGCGGATATAATGATGGCACTTCCTGTTGCCAGGATTAATTGCGTAACCAATGGATTCCTCCTTGTGATGATATGTCTGTATTCAGAAAAAGTGCAGAGAAAAAGAACAGTGATTTGCGGGTGTCAACTTCCATTATGCTGAGTGTTGTCGTAACCGACTGCATACTAAGCATCAAATGTTGGAGTTCATCAGCAACTGTGGTAAATAGGGTAGGTTTTGAATATTTTACGTGCAATGTATTCATATTGTATACAATAGGCGTTAAAGTAGAAAGAGAAAAAAGATTTGGCCGGCAAATAAATTACAGTAATAAATTCTAAAAGTTGTGAACAACTGCATCAACGACTGGAGAAAAGCATGAAAATTACGCACACGACTCAGGATATGGAAAAATATAAGGGAGACATGATCACGTATTTTGTGCACCAGCAGGGCAAGAAAGTCCCTGTCTGTGACAATAAGTTCGTCCAGGATACTGTCAAGCTTGCGTTTAAGGCAGGTGATTTTTCCGGCAAAGAAGGGGAAACCTTGTTGTTTTACCCCTCGGGCCAGGGAAAGCTTCCGGCAAAAAGGGTATTGGTGATTGGCCTCGGGAAAGCCGAGGAAGGCAAGTCGAATAATGGCGCGACACCGTCTGATGTCTGGCGGGATAATTATCGTAGAGCAGGCGGCAAGGTCTCTGAGACTGCCCGCAAGACCAGGACTGAAAAAATCCTGGTCGTGGTGCCGGCTTCATTTATCCTGGACAAACAGGAAACTATTGAATGCATTAGCGAAGGTCTCATACTGGGAGCATACCAGTTCAGAAAATACAAGAAAACCAAGGAGGAGGATGAAACGCCTGGCACAATCAAAGAAATTTTACTTTTTACAGAAAAAGCGAATAAGGCAGTTCTCCAGGGATTAAACAGGGGCAAAAATGCAGCCTTGGCGGGCTGCGCAGCCCGTGACATGGCAAATGAACCTGGCAATGTCTGGACTCCGACCAGGTTTGCCGAGTTCGGGCGCAAGCTTGCCAGAACATATAATTTTACCTGCAAGGTATTATCCAAAACTGATATGCTCCGTTTTAAAATGGGAGGCATTCTTGGAGTAAACAGCGGCTCGGCCCAGCCGCCCAAGATGGTGATCCTTGAGTATAGAACCGCACCACGCAACCCTACCTTATTGCTGGTCGGCAAGGGGCTGACCTTTGATTCAGGCGGCATAAGTTTGAAACCTCCCAAAGGCATGGAGGAAATGAAGTTTGACATGTGCGGCGGGGCCGCGGTCCTTGGTGCCATGCAGGCGATAGGCGAGGAGAAGCCGAAAAACATTAATATTGTGGCCATCGTCCCGGCAACGGAAAACCTGCCCGGGCCCAGTGCCTTGAAGCCGGGCGACATCATAACAATTTACGGCGGTAAAACCATTGAGGTGGTCAACACCGATGCCGAAGGTCGCCTGATCCTGGCAGATGCGTTGGCCTATGGTATTAAACAGTATAAGCCCAAGGCGGTAGTGGATCTGGCAACGCTGACCGGTGCAGTGATTATCGGCCTTGGGCATCACCGCACCGGCCTGTTGAGCAACGATGATGAGCTGGCCCGGAAGATTCTGGCTGCAGGAGACAGGTGTGGAGAGCCGCTCTGGCGCCTGCCGCTGGGCCCTGAATATTCCAAGCAGATAAAATCAAAGGTTGCGGATATCAAGAATGTCGGTAACCGTGCAGCGGGCACCATTACCGCGGCGGCCTTTCTCCAGGAGTTTGTAGGGGAGACAGCCTGGGCACATCTTGATATTGCCGGTACAGCTTACAATTTTACCGATAAGCCGTATACAACCCAAAATGGGCCGTCAGGCATTGGCGTCCGCACCCTGCTCGAACTGGTAAGGAAGTGGAAATAAAGCAAAAAGGGTTCAAGGGGCCAAGGGGTCGAGGATTTAAGGATTCAAGGGGTCGAGGGGCCAAGGGGTCGAGGATTCAAGGGAAAAGATTTAAAAGATAGTTTGAGTTATAAGTGACTAACGCGAAAAAATTCTTTATAAGTAGCCAAGTTAATAGTTTGCAGTTTTAAAAAACAAAATTTTTTTCTTAATTGTGTTGTGCTCCGTCATCTGCCATCTGCCGACTGATAACTGTTTCTCCTTTAACCTTTAATCTTTAACCTTTAACCTTTAACCTTTAACCTTTTATCTTGCAGCATTGCGCTTTCAACTTTGGGCTTCCTTAATTTCAAATACCCCTCGACCCCTCGACCCCTTGAACCCTCGACCCCTTGAACCCTCGACCCCTTGAACCCTCGACCCCTTGAAACCTATCTTTACTGAATTTT
>PKTW01000116.1 GCA_002868955.1 Desulfobulbaceae bacterium | reverse complement strand
GTTGTCCGTGTTTTGCCGGGGATGCAGGCTGCTTGTGTTGACCTTGGGCTTGAGCGCACCGGTTTTCTTTATGTTGATGATGTCAGAACCTACAATAAGCATTTTGAAGACCGCATGATAAAAAATGACTGTCAAAGCTGTTGTGAGGACGCCCCTGATGTTGTGCAGGAGGGGCCTGCCCCGCAGGTTAACATTGAAGACCTGCTGACCGAGGGGCAGGCGGTCATGGTGCAGATTTGCAAGGAACCGCTTGGCACCAAGGGTGCACGGCTCACGTGTAATATTACCCTGCCCTGCCGTAATCTTGTCTATATGCCTACGACAGACCATATCGGCATTTCCAGAAAGGTTGTGGACGACGAGGACCGGCAGAGGCTGCGGGAGGAAATAGAAAACCTGCGGCCGCAGGATGCCGGATTCATCGTCAGAACAGTTGCTGAAAGTGCTTCACGTGAAGACCTCGAGGCAGACATGGAATTCCTTCTCCATCTCTGGGGAGAAATAAAGGATCGCGCTTCCAGGGCTCCTGTGCCAAACATGGTTTATGAAGATCTGGATATCAGTCAACGGGCAGTGCGTGATCTTTTTACCCCTGATATCCAGCGGGTTATAGTTGACGACAAAACAATATTTGAAAGAGTCTGCAATTTCGTCGAAACATTTGTACCACAGTTGCGCAACAGGATCTCACTCTATGAGAACGAAGTGCCACTGATGGAAGCCTACGGTGTTGAAGTTGAAATCAGCCGGGCCCTGGAGAAAAAGGTCTGGCTGCGTTCCGGAGGCTACATCATCATTGAGACCACTGAGGCGCTGACCGTTGTTGATGTCAATACCGGCCGATATGTCGGCCGAAAAGACCTCGAAGAAACGATCTTCAAGACCAATATGGAAGCGGCCAAAGAGATTGCCTACCAGCTCAGACTCAGAAACATTGGCGGTATAATCATAATTGATTTTATAGACATGGAGCAGGAATCACACCGGGAGGATGTTTTCAACGTCCTGCAGGAGGCCGTGAAAAATGATAAGAGCAGATCAAATATACTTAAAGTTTCTGAATTCGGCCTTGTTCAAATGACCCGCAAAAGGGACCGCGAAAACCTTTCCCAGATGATGTGTGAAGCATGCATGTACTGCGGAGGAGATGGATTGTTGAAATCCAGACGCTCAGTCTGCTATGAGATCTTCCGTAAGCTTTCACATGAAGGCCCCAAGATGGCCGGCAACACGGTTACCATCAAGGTGCATCCGAGCGTTGCTGACCTGATGCTCAAGGATGAAATGCTCAATACAGAAAATCTGGAAAAAGAGACCCGGAAGCGTTTCATTATAGTAGCTGACAATGATATGTACCTGGAGAAATACCAGATCATTTGGGAAAACTCTTAAGACCCTGATGCGTTCTCCATAAAAATTAAACAGTTGGGAATTAAATATGGCTGACAGTTTTGATAGAATGACCGGAAAAAGATCCGCAACATCAATGATATTATCATTGTTTTTCCTGGCCCTCATCGCTGTGGGCGCAATTGCTTTTTTTAAATACTATGAAAGAGAGAAACCGCAGTTAAACTTTCATGGCGACATCTCCATCTTTGGTTTGACCAGGGAAGTAAAATTCACTGTTTCAGATGCACGCAGCGGCATAAGCCTGGTTGAAATAGTTATGACCCAGGGTGACAAAAGCGCAAAGGTTTATGAGAAGAAATTCTCCCGTGTGGGGTTTTTTGAAAATAATGGTCCAAAGAAATTAGAGGAAACAGTCATACTGGAGAGCGGCGCCCTGGGATTAACTGACGGCGAGGCTGAATTGCAGGTAACAGTGCGTGACTTTTCCTTCTGGAACTGGATGGCTGGCAACGAAACAATCATGACCTATCCTGTCACAATGGATACGCATCCACCTAAAATTTCAATCCTGCATTCCACACGGTACGTGAGTCCTGGTGGAAGCGGTATGGTTGTTTACAAGATTGATGATACTGTTGCAAAACATGGATTGACTGTCAACGGTCATTTCAATCCAGGCTTTCCGGTCAGTGATGAGCAAAATGATCGTTACATTGCTTTTTTCGGCCTCCCCTTTGACACAGAAAATATTGACAAGGCCGTGGTAAACGCAACTGACATGGCCGGCAATGCAGGCGATGCAGCCTTTGGCATGATCCTGAAAAAGAAGAATTTCAAACAGGACCAGATCAATATCAATGACAATTTTCTCAACCTGAAGATTCCAGAATTTGCCCATGAGTATCCCCAGCTCAGCGGCTCCCTTGTTGATAAATTCGTCTATGTAAACAGCCGGATCAGGGAAGAAAACTACCAGGCCATTGTTGCAGCCACTGCCAATCCATCCCCCCTTCGCCTATGGCAGGGGCCCTTCGAAAGAATGGCCAGGAGCAGCCGCATGGCGGGTTTTGCCGAATACCGCACCTATTACTACAATAACGATGAAATTGACAAACAGGTTCACCTGGGAATTGATCTGGCCTCAACAAAACGGGCAGTGGTTCAGGCTGCCAATCGCGGTAATGTGGTTTTTGCCGATTATCTCGGCATTTACGGCAATACAATCATCCTTGACCACGGCCAGGGAATTTTCAGTCTATACTCCCATTTGAGTGAAATAAGTGTTGCGGTTGGCGAATTGAAGGAAAAGGGTGCGGCTATCGGTTTAAGCGGAACCACCGGTATGGCAGGGGGTGATCACCTGCATTTCAGCATCCTGGTCAACGGCATCTTTGTAACGCCTGTGGAATGGTGGGATCAACAGTGGCTGCAGTTGAATATCCATGACATCCTTGATGGCAGCAAATCGAAATACAAGAATTTTTAATAAAAGGTTTCAAGGGTGGATGGTTTAATGATTAAAACTTCACCAACGGCAAAAAGTATAAGTGAAACAGCGAGGATTTATTGGATAATGATGGGAAGCCATAAGGAAGGATGGCAGTTGTGAAAGAGGTGGGTAAAGGCAGAAAAAAAGAAGATAAATGATTTGTGTATATCTGCCAATTTTATACGTCAAGATTATTGCCAATATGGTGACTCGTGTCAGACCCGGGTAAAGTTATGAATGTCAAATGACATGTCAACCGTCCAAAACAAAACAACTGCTGACCGCTGATAGCCATTTTACATCATATATTCAGGATCCACATCAATTGAGATCTTGGCCTTGCCGACTTTGCTCAACGTGGCAAGCTCCCCTTCAAGCCTGTGCAGGAACGCATGCAGTACTTCAATTTGTTTACCCTTTATTAAAAGTTGCCACCTGTACCTGTCCCGTAAACGTGTTAAAGGAGCCGGAGCCGGCCCCAAAATCTCGGGTTCCAAACGCCTCTGGAACCTGCGCGCCAGATTTGCCAGTCCGGCAGCTGCTTCCTGAACATATTTATCTTCGGTTGCCTCAATTTTTACATTGACTAACCTGGAAAAAGGAGGATATCCGAGAGCTTTGCGCAGTTCAATTTCCCTGGTATACATGCCAGAATAATCATGATTTCTTGCCATCTCTATGGCGTAATGCTCAGGCTGAAAAGTCTGTATGACAACCCGTCCTGGTTTTTCCCCTCTGCCGGCACGACCGGTTACCTGGGCAATCAACTGAAAGGTTCTCTCACCGGCCCTGAAATCCGGCAACCCAAGACCAGTATCAGCCAATACTATCCCAACCAGGGTCACATTTGGGAAATGATGCCCCTTTGTAATCATCTGGGTACCCAAAAGAATATCAATATCGTTTTTGTGCACTGCCCGTAAAATCCTTATGTAATCATCCCGTTTCTGGCATGTATCCCGGTCAAGACGGGCAATCCTTGCACCAGGCAGGAGTTCTGACAATTCATGTTCAAGCCGCTCGGTCCCAACACCAATGGCTGTCAGGGAAGCGGACTGGCAATTGGCACAAACAGTTTTGCTGCTGACTGTAAAACCGCAGTAATGACAGAGCAGCTTATTGTCTGACTTGTGCAGGGTTAAAGACACCTGGCAGTGTCTGCACTGCACTGGTTGGCCGCAGTCCCTGCAGATCATGAAGTTTGCATAGCCGCGCCGATTCAGAAAGATCAGGCTCTGCTCTCCGCGTTCCAGGTTGTTCCGGAGATTGTTGATTAGAACCGGCGAAAACACCGGGGGTTTTCCTGATACGGTTTTGACTGACTGCATATTGACCACTTCCACTTCCGGCAGAGGTCTTTCTTCTATACGCTTATCCAGTTCCAGCAGTTTATATTTTCCCTGCGTAGCATGGAAATAACTCGTGACGCAAGGGGTAGCCGAGCCTAAAATCACAATTCCTGCCGACTGGCTTCCCCTCAGTACGGCCAAATCCCTGGCATTGTATCGAAAGCCGTCATCCTGCTTGTAGGAACTGTCATGTTCCTCATCCACTATTATAAGGCCTGGATCTTTCAAAGGAGCAAAAACAGCTGAACGGGCCCCGATAACAACATCAGCCTTTTCCTGGGCTACCCTGCACCACTGGTCAAAGCGCTGCCCTGAACTGAGCCCGCTATGCAGCAAGGCAACGCGGGAGCCGAACCGTGCCAGGAAGTGGGCCTCCAGCTGCGTCGCTAGGGCAATTTCCGGCACCAGCACAAGGACGGATTTACCCTGCTCCAGTGCAAATGCAGAAGCCTGCAGATATACTTCGGTCTTGCCGCTGCCGGTAACACCATGTAGAAGAAAAGAAGCAAATATGTCTTTTTTTAAGGCCGGCAGAATGGAATCCAGCGCCTTTTTCTGTTCGCCGGTCAGTGTCTCGGGAATATCACTTTCCAGAAAGCACTCCCCAAACGGGTCCCGATAAACCTGCTGCTCCTCAAAGACGACAATATTTTTCTGTGCCAGGGATTTCAGACCTGTACCGGCACCAGGATATGCACGGGTGATTTCTCTGCGGGGCACAAACCTGCGATTTGTGGTAGATGCAATCTTTTGTAAAACATCTATGGTCTTTTGCTCTGAGATTTTCAGTCTTCCAAAGGTGTCAACATTTTCGACAAGCCCGCAGCATGTTTCCGTCTTTGTTTTTGCTGTTCCCCCGATAAGTTCGCTGTTGATAGTGACCCAGCCTTCTTCCGCCCATAACTCTAGAAGCCTGCGATCTTTTGAGCGCCAGAGGCTGCCGGCAACATGGGGGCTGATCTCCCCCTTGTTGAGCAGACTCAAAAACCATGGAGTGCCGGTAATTGCTGCTTCTGAGAGTGTAGTAAGATATTTTCTTCCGGCTCCTGTGATCATGATCCTTCTGCCGCTTTTTTGGGTGAGTCCTGCCGGAAGAGCGGTTTTTATTACCTCACCGATGGGATAATGGTAGTACTTGGCGATCCACTTATAAAAACTTACCTGTTCTGCAGGGAAAAGAGGCTCACTGCCAAGAACTTCATATATTTTTTTTATTTGCTGACCTTGGGGTGCGGAATCAACTCTTTCCAGGATGTAGCCTGTTATCTTGCGGCCGCTGAGTGGCACCAGGACACGCATACCAGGCATCAACGGCTGATCGCACGTATCCGGAGCCAGGTATGTCAGGGGCCTGTTGACAGGTGCCGAAACAGCCACTGCAAAATAGTTTTTTACGGGATCATCTGTCATGCAAGGGTGACGCTGCTATTGCTTGTGGCAATTGCCGGCGCAATAACCGGGCTTAAAGATTTTCTGATACCTCTTTGATATGCTTTCTGAATGCTTCACCAAGTTCGGAATGGCGCAATCCAAAAGCGATGATTGCCTTAAGGTATCCTAGTTTATCGCCCGCGTCAAAGCGTGTGCCTTCAAACTCGTAGGCATACATTACTCTTTCTCTAGAGAGCTTTAACAATGCGTCAGTAAGTTGGATCTCTCCCCCATGACCGGGTTCGGTCTCTTCAAGCAGGGAGAATATTTCCGGCCGCAGGATATAACGGCCTATAATGGCCAAGTCAGAATCGGTGATACCGGGTGCGGGTTTCTCGATCATCCTGCCAACCTTGTAGGTCCTTTCCTTGAATGGCTTGCCTTCAATAATGCCGTAATTACTGGTCTGGTCCCTTGGCACCCGCTGGATGGCAACAATGGACTCCTGCACTTCATCGAATAAAGAAATCATCTGGTGGCAGCACGGTTCATCACTTAAGACCAGGTCATCACCGAGGAGTACGACAAATGGCTCATCGCCGACAACATTGCGGGTAGACCAAATGGCATGCCCCAGGCCGAGGGGCTTTTTCTGGCGCACTGAAACAATATCAATGAGGTTGGAAATATGATTTAACTCCTCAGCCAGCCTTAACTTGTTTTTCTTTTGCAGAATGGTATCAAGTGCAAAATCATAATCAAAATGATTTTCAATAGCCGATTTACCCTCGCTGGTTACAAGGATCACCTGTTCAATTCCAGAGGCCACTACTTCTTCCACAATATATTGGATAGTAGGACGGTCTACAATAGTCAGCATTTCTTTGGGAATGGCCTTGGTTGCAGGCAAAAACCGTGTTCCAAGGCCTGCCACCGGAATGACTGCTTTCCTGATGTTCATATTACACCCATTGTATTATTGATTCGTTTGATAAGCACAGACAAAAACTACCTGCTGATAAATTCACAAAACCAAAAGTTACGATCGTGTATTGTCCATGATAATATGGTAAAGAGCAAAGCACAAATTATCTTATAAACACCTGTACACTTTTTTTACAAATAAATCTATCGTAGCTTGGTACTAGCGTATTGTTTAATAAAATTTCGCTGATCGAAGTTCTTCGACCCATAAAATCATCCACATCAGTTACAAATTGATTATTGGGCAGTGAAAAAAATCTCCTAAGTTAACGTCATCCATGAACAACATCAGTAAAATAGACTACCCTGAAGAACTCCCTATCGTTGCCCACAGGGATGAAATCATAGAAACGATTGCAAAGCACGATGTCGTGATCATTTCAGGTGATACAGGTTCAGGAAAAACCACACAGCTTCCCAAAATGTGCCTTGAGGCTGGCCGCGGCCAAAAAAAAATAATCGGCTGCACCCAGCCGCGTCGTATTGCTGCAATAACCGTGGCCGAAAGGGTGGCCCAGGAACTTGGGAGGAAATACGGTTACCTGGTCGGCCATAAAATACGTTTCCAGGATAAAACCACTAAAAGTACAAAAATCAAGTTCATGACCGACGGCATCCTGCTGGCTGAAACCCGATCGGATCATGGACTGCATGCTTATGATACCCTTATCATCGATGAGGCGCACGAACGCAGCCTCAACATCGACTTCCTTATGGGCTATGCAAAACAGCTTCTGACAAAAAGAAAAAATCTCAAAATCATCATTACCTCGGCTACAATTGACACAGAAAAATTTGCTGCACATTTCAACAAGGCACCCATCATTGAAGTTTCAGGACGTACCTATCCGGTTGAAGTACGTTATCTCCCTGTGGATAAGGATACAGATAACAGAGAAAACAACTCATATATTGATCTTGCTGTCCGGGAGGTTCTGGCTCTTCACCGCAAGAGAGAAAATGGGGATATTCTCATTTTCATGCCGACAGAAAGGGATATTAACGAGACCATCGAGTTGCTAAACCAGGAACTTAATCCTCTGGCCCTGCAGAAAAAGAACGGGGTGCAGAAGGCCAACATTCGAATACTGCCTTTGTTCGGCCGGCTGCGTGCAGCGGATCAAAGCAGGGTTTTCAGACGTTTCAAGGACCAGAAAATAGTAGTTGCCACCAATATTGCCGAAACATCGGTTACCGTTCCTGGCATTCGCTATGTCATTGATACGGGGCTTGCCAGGATCACAACCTACAATATAAGAGCCCGCACAACGAGTATGCCGGTAACCGCTGTTTCGAGGGCGAGCTGCGACCAGCGTAAGGGCAGATGTGGTCGTGTCAGTCCGGGAACCTGTATCCGGCTCTACAGCCAGGAAGATTTTCTCAACAGACCTGAATTCACCCTGCCGGAAATCAAGCGTTCCAACCTGGCTGAAGTTATCCTGCGTATGATAAACTTAAAACTCGGTGATCCGGCCTCCTTTCCTTTCATTGATCCGCCGGCAGCCAGAGCAGTCAGGGATGGCTATGCTTTGCTCCATGAGCTTGGAGCCATTGATACATCAGGTGAGGAACCGCGACTTTCTGCCAATGGCAAGATAATGGCTCTGCTTCCGCTCGATCCGCGCATTTCCAGGATGATTATTGAAGCCAGGGAACATAATTGTCTTCAGGAAATTGTAATAATTGCCAGCGCCCTGGCTATCCAGGACCCACGTATACGCCCCGCTGAGGCTGAAGCCGAAGCTGATCAGGCCCATGCTAAATTCAAGGTGCATCCGTCCGACTTCCTCTCGTATCTCAAAATCTGGGAAGAATTTAACAATGTGCCTTTCACGGGCAAAGAAAAAGACAAGAAAAAAAGCCGCTCACAGATGCGAAAATTCTGTCAATCCCATTTTCTCTCTTACCAGCGTCTGCGGGAATGGCAGGATATATATGAACAGGTCTCCTCAATTCTGCGTGAGGAAAAAGGCTTCACAATGAACAGGACACCCGCATCCTATGACAATATCCATTACGCTGTCCTCAGTGGCTTTTTACGTAATATCGGCTTTCGCAAGGGTAAAAGCATTTACCAGGGCGCCCAGGGTAAAGAAATGATGCTGTTCCCGGGTTCCGTGCTTTTTAACAAGGGCGGCCAATGGGTTATGGCAGCCGAGCTTGTTGAAACTGCCAGACTGTATGCCAGAACTGCAGCAAATATAAAGGTTGACTGGATTGAGCCGCTTGCAGGCTCCCTGTGCCGCTCAACCTATTCCAATCCCAGGTGGGAGAAAAAAAACGGCCAGGTTATTGCCGATGAAAAGGTTACCCTCTTCGGACTGGTGATTGTCGCCTCCAGAAAAAAGAATTATGCCAGGATCAATGAAGCCACCCGCCAGGAGGCGCGCGATATCTTTATTCATTCAGCCCTTCTGCAGGGCGAATTGATGGGACGTTATCCTTTTCTTGAACACAATCAGCGCCTGGTTGCCCGCTTTGAAAAAATTGAAGACAGACTGAGACAGCGAAGCGTCCTGGCAGACGATTACGTGCTATATAATTTTTATGACACCCGTCTGGATCCTTCGGTGCATGATCGGGCAAGCCTCAACCGTTTCCTGAAAAATCAGAAAAATGACAAATTCCTCTTCATGGGTGAACAGGATATCCTTATCCAGGCACCGGAATCGCATCAGCTTTCAGATTTCCCGCAACAAATATCGCTTGCTGACGGCATCGCCCTCACACTGAGCTACAGCTTCGCCCCCGGTGAAGATGAGGATGGTATAACGATTAATCTGCCCCTGGATCTGCTTGGTCATGTTTCTCCAGAGATTTTTGAATGGCTTGTCCCAGGTCTGCTGCCTGAAAAAGTGACCTTCCTCCTCAAAGGGCTTCCCAAAAGTGTGCGCAAGAAACTCATTCCAATCCAACAGACGGCTGAAAAACTTACACAGGAAATAAAAATTTACCATGGTTCACTCTATAAACGCCTGGAAGAATTAATCTTCAAACATTTCAGGATCACGATAGAAAGGAACCAATGGCCCTTGGAGCAGCTGCCGCCCCACCTGCAGATGCGTTTTCTGTTGCGGGACAGTTCGGGCAAAACACTTATGACAAGCCGCAGATTTTCAGATCTGAATGTTGGCAAGGTGCCCCAGCAGGAAAGTGAGTCATTGGATAAACTCCGCGAAAAATGGGAACGGACCGATATTACCACATGGGATTTTGATCATTTGCCGGATAAAATTCCCTTGCAAGATGCGAGGAACAAACTCCTGGGTTTTGTCTACCCCTCTATACATCAAGAAAAACAGGGTACTGTCTCGATCAGGCTCTATTCTGATCCCGCCGAAAGCAGACGTATAAGCCGTGAGGGCCTTCTCGCCCTGTATAGTCTGCAGTTCCCAAAACAGTTCCGGCTCCTGAAAAAGGAGTGTGCCCTACCCTCTTCCCTCTGGGCCCTTTATGAAGGCTTTGACTCCAGGCAGAAGCTTAATGAAGACCTGTATCATTTTGTTCTGGAAGCAATATTTTCCTGTCAAAACAAGTTGTGGCCCAAGAAGGATGAATTTTTCCAGCTGGTCAAGACCTTGAAAAAAGAAGGGCTTTTCAACAGGGCAGCACAGCTTATTAACCAGGTCCTGCAATTACTCAGAGAACGCAGGGAAGCCCTTGACCGGATAAGCAGGATAAAAGCCATGCCCCTTGCCAAATCCCACTCAACCAACAGCATGGACCTGTTTCGTAATGAATTGGCTGAAATAGTCCCGGTCGATTTCTTAAGACAATTTAATGAGGAACAGTTATTCTCAGCCATACGCTATTGTAAAGCGCTGCAGATACGCATTGAAAGGGCCTATGTTGCGCCTGATAAAGATAAAATGAAAGCCGAGCAACTGGCACAGCATGCTGATAAACTGAAAAAATTAAAGCCCCGGGATCCGTCACCGGCGTGCCTGGATTTGCTGCAGGAGTATCACACTATGCTGCAGGAGTATAAAATTTCCCTTTTTGCCCAGGAAATGAAAACACGCTTTCCGGTCTCAGCAAAACGCCTGGAAAAAAAATGGCAGGAGATTTTATACAGCTGCTAAATCTGAAAGACTTTTGCACCGCACATTGAACTGCATTATTAGTTTAGAATAGTAGACTAGAAACTCCTTAAATCAGGAAAAATAAAGCCTCCCGCTGCGCATGAACCCAGATATAGAGCCGCGGAAGAAAACACTCGCTGATCATGTTCATGAATTCTCAGGCATCTACACATATTCCCCTTGCTGAACGCATGCGGCCAATCCGGATAGAGGATTTTGTCGGCCAGGATGAGTTGTTGGGAAAAGGAAGGATCCTTGACAAGCTTATCCGGCAGAAGAAAATACCCTCCCTGCTGTTATGGGGCCCCCCCGGCAGCGGCAAAACAACTCTGGCAAGGATTCTGGCCCAGAATATGGCTGCAGACTTTGTCTTTTTTTCAGCTGTTCTGGCAGGGGTTAAAGAGGTCAGGGAAATAGTTGCCAAGGCCAATAAACGCAAAGATGCGGAGCATGTCCATACCATTTTGTTTGTCGATGAAATACATCGTTTCAACAAAGCCCAACAGGATGCCTTTCTGCCCCATGTTGAAAGCGGCCTTTTGACCTTGATCGGTGCCACTACCGAAAACCCCTCTTTCCAAGTCATTGCGCCTTTGCTTTCGCGCTGCCGTGTGCTGGTGCTTCAATCATTGTCCCAAGAAAATTTGAAAATTATCCTGGAGCGTGCTTTAGTTGATAAAAAAAATGGGCTGGGCAGCCGTAAACTCCTTATTGACGCAAAAGCCATGGCCCATATCTGTTCGCTGGCTGACGGAGATGCCAGGATTGCCTTGAACATCCTGGAGGTTGCTGCTGATCTTGCCGAACCGGCAGGTGAAGACAAAGATGGTTTGTCAGTCATTACCGTCCATGCTGCCGAAGAGGCCAGCCAGCGCAGGCGCCTGCGCTACGATGCAGCAGGTGAAGAACACTACAACCAGATTTCGGCACTGCATAAAAGTCTGCGTGACAGTGACCCGGATGGCGCTCTCTACTGGTTGTCCCGCATGTTAGCTGCCGGCGAAGACCCTCTCTATATTGCCCGGCGCCTCATACGGTTTGCCTCTGAAGATGTTGGTATAGCCGACCCTCAGGCAATTTCCATTGCAGTTGCTTGCCGTAATGCCTATCATATGCTGGGTTCTCCCGAAGGAGAGCTCGCCCTTGTTGAGGCTGCTGTTTATCTGGCCACAGCACCGAAAAGCAATGCGCTCTACAAGGCTTATAGTGAAGTGAGGCGGGATATTGAAAAAACAGGTTCGCTGCCTGTGCCGCTTCATATTCGCAATGCCCCGACACGACTTATGAGGAATCTGGACTACGGCAAAGGATACCGGTATGCCCATGATGATACAGAAGGATTGGTTGACCAGGAACATCTGCCTGAAGAACTTTGCGGCAAAAAATATTATCATCCTACCAATCGGGGCTATGAAGGGCTTGTCAAGGAACGACTGACAAAATGGCACCAGATCCTTAAAGCCCGTAAAAATAAATCTCAACAATAATTTAAAAAAGGATAGCCGCTGATGATACGTTTATTTATGCTCCTTCTAATCCTAAGCATCACACCATCAGGAATCTATGCAGCCGGCACAACGATTGCCGGTGAACAGAACCTGCTGCTCTTCTACTCCAATGATGTTATTGGAGAAACAGAGCCCTGTGGCTGATCAAGCCGTCAACTGGGCGGTCTGTCCAAAAAAGCATACCAGCTGGAAAAAATAAAAGGGCTCCGTGAACTTCCGGACCTGATCCTTGACGGCGGCAACCTGCTTTTCAAGCAGGAAGGCCTTGCGCCCGGGCTCCTGCAGCAGGCAAAAATCACGGCCGCTGGAATAATCGATTCCTATAACATTATGAACTATGATGCCGTGGCAGTCGGCAAGAATGATTTGGCTGCAGGCCTTTCTTTTCTTCAGGACCAAGCGGCACGGGCTAAATTTGCCTGGCTTTCTGCCAACCTGGTAAGCAAATCGGATTTACGGCCCCTTTTTCCCGCAAGCCTGATACGCCAGGTCGGGAGTCTTTCTGTTGGTGTTATCGGCCTGACAGGTCATGATGGATCAATTCGATTCGGCGAAAACGAAGATGCTGTTCTTATTCCCTGGCAGAAAGCACTACCGGATATTGTAGCTAATCTCGCTGCCAGATGTGATCTCCTTATCCTGCTTTCAAACAACGTGATGAATGAGAACCAGGCGATCGCTGAATCTTTTCCAGATATTCATATTATCATTCAGTCTACTCCCCGGTCCGGAAATATTGTGCCACAATTGAAGAATAAAAGCCTCATTGCTCAGACGGGGAAACAGGGGAAATATCTTGGTTGGATGTCAATTGACTGGCAGAAGTCGAAAACCTGGGGCCGTCTAGGCGCTACAAAAGAGCTGGCTACAAAGAAACTGGAACTCGATGGCATCAACGGCCGCATGAGCCGCATCGAACGGCGTGAAAAAAAAGAGAATCTCCCTGCAAATAATAGCTATCAAGCCCTGTTGGCCTCCAGAGATAGGTTGCTTTCTGAAATCATCTTTCTCGAAAATGAACTCCACGACCTGAAGGAGTCAGGTCAGACCCCTTCAACATATGAAAATCACTTTATACCCCTGGAGGTCAACCTGCCGGACCAGCCTGAAGTCAAGAAAATTGTTGAGACGGCAAAACTAAGCGTAAACCAGGCTGGCAGGAGCCAGGCTGATCAATCTGCAACTTCTCCAGCCCTACCTGAACTGCAGCTTGAAAAACTGGTCTTCACCGGCTGGAAGGGTTGTGCCGCATGCCATTCTCCGCAAACCACTTTCTGGGAAAAAACTGCTCATGCCTCAGCGTACCAGACCCTGTCCGAAGAAGAGCAGCAGTTCAACCTTGACTGCCTTCCCTGTCACGTTACGGCTGAATACAAGGACATAAAAATCAGCAACGATGCTTCTGTGCTGCTCGCTTTACCTGTCCAATTGCAGCAGGTGGGCTGCGAATTATGCCACGGCCCAGGCAAAAAACATACAGCAACCCAGGACCCTGCAGATATTGCCAGAATACCCGAGATATTCATCTGTATCAGGTGCCATACTTCAGAGCGCGACGAAGAATTCACTTATGACAATGATATCGAAAGGATAGCCTGCCCAGCCAGCCAACGGCAGTGAGAAGTTAAAAGTGAGATATGATAAGATCGCAGGAGCAGAAAATAACTCAACATTTAAGGCTGAAAGTGGATTAATGGTGTCTTTTAAGCCAGTATATGCCGCTGAGCATTACTGAAACGATAGAAACAGGAGTTTGACACTTCCGCTGGAAAGATTCTTTATTAGACTTATTGGGGCTATCGCCCTTCATATGCACGTAAAAGGCCATGCGCAAAACGCATGGCCTTTTATCAACTTACGTGTCAGGTTAATTAAGCGCCGAAAGCCTTCTGCAGGGGCGGTACGGTTTGTTTCTTGCGGCTCATCATGCCGTCAACCCACATGGATTGCCCCGCCAATTTGGCATTAAAGGCCCCCTCAATGATGGCCGGGTCATCGGACACAACCATGAGATCGGTTCCTTCCTTGACCACATCTGTGAGCATAAACAGCACCGAATGACGCCCTTCTGCCTTGACTTCCTTAATCGTCTTGTAAAGGTCTTCACGGATATCAGCAACCTGGTCCAAAGTAGCAAGTTCGATCTGGCCGATGCCAACTTTCTTGCCGTTCATATCAAAATCCTTGTAGTCGCGGAAAACAAGATCCCTGATGGGTACTCCTGCTACAGAAGATTTGGCTTTCAGCATTTCCATGAAGAGCGCATCCTGATCCGTAACACCGGTGATTTTCAGAAGCTCGGCCACCGCGGCCTTGTCAGCATCTGTACAGGTCGGTGACTTGAAATTAACGGTGTCACTCAGGATGGCGCAGAGCATACCGCCGGCGATATCCTTGGGCAGCTCAACATTATTGTTTTTGTACATTTCCAAAAGGACCGTACAGGTGCATCCAACCGGCTTGGCATAGAAAAAAATCGGACTGCCGGTGGTAATGTCGCCTATTTTATGATGATCGACAATCGCCACTATATTGGCGTCCCCGATATTGGCCGGAGCCTGGCCTATATCGCTGAAATCAACTAGAGCCACATCCTTGCCCGCCGCATCAGTCATTGTTTGGGGTGCCGCCAGGCCGAATTTCCCGAGAACTACTTTGCTCTCAGGATTCAGATTTTCAACAGATATCTGCATACAGGCAATAGCATCTGTACCAGTTGCTTTCAAGTAGTTGGCAAAGGCAATCGCAGCAGTTACAGAATCGGTGTCAGGGTTGGAATGACCGACAACAGAAACAGACATAACAGATCCTCCTTAAATTGTATGTGTTTATAAAAAGTATTAAGAAACAAGCCGAGTTATGTGTTTGACAAGAAAAGATTTTCCTTTACTGGTCTGTCTTAAATCATAAATACTGAATAGCAATTCAGTAAAATAAGCGGCAATAATAGTGTGTATATAGAGTCGAGTCAAGCAGAAAAAAAATAGATATTGCTGAGTTTCCAAACACTATACAGAGACCTCAATTCCCTCAATAATGTATTTCTAATTGACCTCAGTATAAAAGCCGGATACCATAAAAAATAATTGAAATAACTTTCAGTTTTTAAATAAACCCCACGATAAATGCCTTAACGAAACAATTGCCATTATGCCTAAAATTTCGCGCAAACCCCCGAAAAGATACTCAGCACCTCTTATCACTTTTCTTATTATCATTCTGGTCGGCATACTCTACATGGCTTGGAGTTACCTTTCCGGAAACCTCCCATGGCAATTTAAGCAGGATGTAGAGGACCCCCAGATCACCTTGCTGGAGAAAGAACCTGAAGAAAAAGAAATTGACCAGCAGGTTGAAACTTCCCCGCCCGAACAAGAAAGGGAGGCACCATTACATCTAACCCAAGGTGAAACGCAAGACTCGCCTGCTTTGCAAAATGAATGCCGGCAAACGGCTGACAAAATACTCCTTTTCTTTGAACACCTCGACAACCGGGATTATATCCTTAAGTATGCCGTCAAAGGATCAGCCCATGATCATTTTAGAGGAATCATCAACAAATTGATCGCCAATCCTCCTGTTGTTGTCCGAGAGACAGATGATCTCTTTGCAATCTTGAACAATTTAGCCCACTTTTTTCGGATTTTGGGGCCCAAAGACATCCTGTTGATTAAAGACGTTTTGACTCATGAAAGGGAAAATATCGAGCCTACAATGGCTCTTTTCTACAAGTGGTCAGAAATCGCGCCGGATTGCTCTGATTCGAATCTGGACATCGACCTCCCTTTAGCAGGGTTATACGAATATGCCGGATACTTTATAAACACCCTCGGCGGTCAGTCGTATCTTTTCCGTCGTGAACCCTACTTAAGGACACTGATCCGGTATTATTCAACTTTGATAATTGACAGGGCGAATAGCGCTGATGCAAACCGCTATGGTATTGACATCCGTTATACCCTGAATTCCCTTATTGCTGAAATACAAGGAAATAGCACACTGATATACCAGCAGGAGTACCTGGAAAAGCTTCTCTCGCTGCAGGAAAATTATCAGGAAAAATACGGCAGCCATTGACGATATCGTAAAAAGCACGATGCGGACAAGTATACCAATTGCAACAATTTGATTTTACCAGATGGCGCTATTGCTTGGTTGGACTTATAACGAATACATCAGTAATTGACGCTGTCCTTCCCTCCTGAATCTCATGCAGATGACTACCGTCTGTCACCCATAAAGCGCAACAGCATAAGGAAAAGATTAATAAAATCGAGGTAAAGTTTAAGTGCGCCCATTATTGCACCTTTGCGAATTACCGCCGCACCGCCATTCATAATACCCTGCTCACCCATGCGGGTGATCTGCTGAACATCATAGGCGGTCAGTCCGGTGAAAATAATTACCCCGATACCTGAAATTACCCAGGACATCATTGAACTGGCCAGAAAGATATTAACCACCATGGCAATGATGATGCCGATAAGACCCATGAAGAGAAAGGAGCCCCAGCTGGAGAGGTCCTTCTTGGTGATAAAACCATAGACGGCCATGGCACCAAACATCCCTGCTGCAATGAAAAAGGTCGCCGCAACTGAGGTCATGGTATACAGAAGCAGGATTGCCGACAAGGTCACACCGTTGAGAATAGAATAAACAACAAATAAACCGGTGGCAGCCTGGGCTGATATACGCTCAATCCTGGCGGAAAGATAAAAAACCAACCCCAATTCTCCGAAAATCAGGCCGTAAAATACCATTTTATTGCCGAATACAAACTGTAACGCTGCCTGGGAGTTAACGGTCAGAAAGGCAGCGAACCCGGTCAGACCCAAGCCGATTGCCATCCAGTTGAAAACCTTGGCCAGAAAAATGGTTGAGGCCTCGGTTGTTGTCTGGGCAATAGCGCGTTCATTGCTGGTAGAACGATTATACATTTTTCTTCCTCCTTTATATACTCATCATAGACATGATTTTAAAATTAACAGCAGCCGGTAATATCATGGCTGTTTTCTTTCAATTGTGGCATTAACAGCTTATCATAACTATATATAATAGTTATGAAGAACATAATCATATTTATGAAACTTGCAAGATCAATCATTCCTACAACAGGTAAAGGCACATGAAAATAGCAATCAGCGGTAAAGGCGGCGTCGGCAAAACAACCATCATGGCTCTTCTAGCCAGCCAGTTCAAAAGCCAAGGCAAAGAGGTTCTTATCATTGATGCCGATCCGAGTCCGCACATGGCTCAAACCCTCGGCATAAAAGATATTGATAAGATAAAACCCATTGCCGACATGACCGAGCTCCTGGTGGAACGTTCCGGAAAAGTACAGGGTTCGCCCTTTTATCAGATTAATCCCCAGGTTGACGACCTGCTGCAAAAATTCATGATAGAACAGGACGGCATACGACTCATGGTTCTGGGAGCCATCCAGACAGCAGAGGGAGGTTGCGCCTGTCCGGAAAACACCGTGCTCAAAAGAATGCTGACAAAACTCTTGCTCTCTCCAACCCAGGTTGTCCTGCTGGACATGGAGGCCGGGGTCGAACATCTTGGCCGTGGTACCATTGCCGGGGTCGATCATCTCCTGATCGTGGTTATTCCCTCTAAATCAAGCGTGAGGACAGCTCTGAAAATTAAGAAACTGGCAGTTGATTCGGGTATTCCCCAAATTTCTTTTGTGGGAAACCTTGTTCAGGATGATGATGATGTGAATTTTCTGCAGGAAATCCTTGGTGAAACACCAATAGCCTTTTTCCCGGACTCAGCTGTTATCAGGAAAGCGGAACGTAACGGCAAACCGCTGACAGAGCTGGCCGGGCAGATGTCGGAAGCACCGGAAAAAATTGTGAACTTCCTGCAGGGGGAAAAGTAAAAAAAAATGAAGATTTGAGAAATTGAAGATTGAAGATTTTCGGCATTTGTTGCTACCGATGATTAAAGGAAGATTTTCTACCATAAATTTTCAATTTTCAATTTTCAATTGGTCCTTACCTGCCCTTCCTGCCGCTGGCCAGTTTCATGATGATCTCGTTTGAATGTTCCAGCCTGCTGACCATGGTCTTGAACAGATGCCTGGTAGCATCAGGGTAATTCTCAATAACTTCGTAAAGTTTATCACCTTGAAACCGCCTGAGGGTGGAAGGGCCCTTGGAAAAGACTGATGCTGACCTGGCCTCTCCGGAAATGGCAGACATTTCGCCAAGGTATGCGCCTGGCTGATTTATTTCAGCAATTTTCTTGCCGCTCTTAACAATGATTACAGCACCCTGGATGAGTTCGAAAAAGTCATTATCCGTATTTCCTTCCCTAATGATGACGTCCCCATCTTCATAATTGTCCAAATCCGGATTGACCAGGTAGGCAGGCAGGCTTTCCTTGGTCAGAACGGTACGCTTGAGGACTTCATCCACGCTGGTTACACTTTCGCGCACCTTCTGCAGTGCCGCTTCGCGAAGCGGCACCATCCCTTCATTGACGGCCGTTTTGCGCAGTATATCTTCAGGCACCTCTGCACTAATGGCCTTGGCCACCTCCTCAGTGACTTCCATGAGCTCAAAAAAACCAACCCTGCCTTTGTAGCCCCCGCCTTTGCAGAGTGAGCAGCCATTGGGTCCATATATTTCCAGATCCGGAATTTCTTCAGGACCAAAACCGGCTGCGATCAGTTCCTGCTCTGTATGATGTTTTACTATCTTTTTACAATTGTTGCAGAGCCTGCGGCCGAGTCGCTGAGAGAGCACCATGGTAACCGATGAGGCCACCATGTATGATGGAATACCGATGTCCAGAAGACGGCCAATGGTTGCCGCACTGTCATTGGTATGCAGGGTACTGAAAACAAGGTGGCCGGTCATAGCAGCCTTAATGGCAATTTCCGCGGTTTCCATGTCGCGAATCTCACCAACCATGATGATATCGGGGTCCTGGCGTAGAAAGGCCCTCAGGGCGGCGGCAAAAGTCATACCGATTTCCTGGTGCACATTAACCTGGTTGATACCCCTAAAGTTGAACTCAACCGGATCCTCAGCAGTCAAAATCTTGGTATCTTCCCTATTTAATGAGTTGAGCGCAGAATAGAGTGTAACTGTTTTACCACTGCCTGTGGGCCCGGTGACAAGCAACAGGCCTTGCGGCCTGTAAAGACAACGCTTCAGTGTATCAAATGTTGTCGTTTCAAAACCAAGCTTCGTCAGGTCAACATTCAAAGTACTCTGGTCAAGAATACGGAGAACGAGACTTTCACCAAACAGGGTGGGCAGCGTAGATACACGAAAATCAACCGCCTTGTTCCTGCCCAGCTTCATCTTGATACGGCCGTCCTGGGGTACACGCCGTTCAGTGATATCCAGGTTGGCCAGGATTTTAACCCTTGAGATCAAGGCGTTCTTGATAGAAAGCGGCAGGTTCATTGATTTATAGAGGGAGCCGTCCAGACGGTAACGTACCTGGAGATTTTTCTCATACGGCTCGACATGGATGTCAGACACCCCATCCTTGACCGCCTTGATCAATATACCGTTTACTAGCTTGATGATCGGGGCATCTGAATAGGAGTACGACTCCATAATATCGTCATCATCTTCTTCCGCGCCAATCTCAAGCGCGCCGGCTGCTTCTGAAGCCAGGGCACCGAAGTCGTCTGCCACCTCTTCAACCGAGACCTCTTCCTCCTCCTCAACTTCCTCATGAGACTGGTAAGAGGCATACTCTTCATCACTGATCTTATAATGGGTACGGTAGGCCTGCACGATATCATGTTCCGTGGAAACACAGACGGTCAACTTCATTTTGACAGCCGCCTGCAAAGCTTCCACTGCAGAGCTATCCGTCGGTTCTGACATGGTAACTTTTAAGGTATTGGTGCTTGAAGCGACCCGCAGAGGAAATGCCATATATTCCTTGGCGACCTCATAGGGCAGCATTTTCAAGACTTCTGGCTGGGGTGTTTCCCTGGAGATGGTTATGGCAGGGAAGCCATATATACGGCTTAAAACGTTGAGGATTGTCTCCTCATCAATATGACCGAGCTCAACAAGAATCCGGCCCAGCCGCATTTTGCTTTTCGCTTGGACCTTCATAGCGCGATCAAGCTGGTTCGCCGTGATATACCCCTCTTTCCTTAGCAGATCACCGATTCTGACCTTGCCGGCGCCTGACTGGTCCTTAATTGTACCGCTGAGACTAGACTTGCCTGTAGAGCCTACCTGTCTTCCGGGAACTGGTCTGGGGGGGATGCCTCTGAATTTTTGCGGGGTTGCCATAAAGACTATGAAAAATTATCTTTTATTAAGTGGTTATTCAAAATTACCTGAGACAAGTTAATAAATTTACACCCTATATGTAAAAAGTAAAACAAAAAAACAGGCGGGCCACATGAAGCTGCATGCTTCACAGACCCGCCCGGATATTTTTTCCCGGCAAATTTTGCCAGTAAAACCTTCTTTTCTTTTAGAACAACCCTGTGACCTTACCCGTATCCGTGTCAACATCAATACGACGGAAGGCAGGATTGGAGCTTGTGCCCGGCATCAGGCTGATGGTACCTGCACAGGGGCACAGGAATTTTGCGCCTGAATAGATCAACACGTCACGAATGGGTAGCCGCCATCCCTTGGGTACACCTTTCTTGGTCGGATCATGACTCAGGCTCAGGTGACTCTTGACCATCATCGTCGCAAAGTCGGCGTACTTGGGATCGTTTTCCAGCATCTCGGCCTTGGCATTGGCCTCGGGCTGCCAGTCGACTCCGTCGGCCCCATAAACCTCTTTGGCAATGATCTCGACCCTGTCACGCAGTTTCATTTCCAGAGGATAGAGGAATTTGAAGTCGTTTTCCTCGTTGCAGGCATCGATAACCGCATCGGCAAATTCCAGGGCCCCGTCGCCGCCCAGTTCCCAATGCTTGGACTCGGGACACCGGGCACCGGCAGCCTCGGCAAACCTACGTACGACTTTACACTCTTCATCGGTATCGGTATAGAAACGGTTGATGCAGACCACCGGGTTGATACCTGCCTTGCGGATCACATTGATCAAATGGACCATGTTCTCGCAGCCCTTTTCGACCAGTTCCACATTTTCCTTGGTGTAAGCTTCATCCAAAGGCTTGCCGGCCACCACCTTGGG
>PKTW01000106.1 GCA_002868955.1 Desulfobulbaceae bacterium | reverse complement strand
GTATTCCGGGCCTGCGTCTTATCAAAGACAAGCTCAACGCCATCCAACAGCCCAAGGGCAGCCAACCTCTTCATGCTGACGTTGTTAGGGCCGCGAAAGGCAGATTCGTCTGCAGCCGCAATGGAAAGAAATTTTCCCCGGGCAGCAACCGTTTTACACAGAATCTTTCTGGCTTTTTTAAAGAGAACCCTTGATATGACCAATTCTCCAAAAGATGGATGATACGGTCCTGCCACCACATTCGCTGCAAGTTCTTTTGAGGGCTGCAGCCCCAGGCGCACCACTTTGATGCCCTGCTGATCAAAAAGGGTCTTCAGCCTACAGCCAAGAGCTACTCCCTTCGCTAATGACAACGGCTTATAGGTGTTGTTCCTGTACATTTTCTCCAGGCCGCTGCCCTTGAGGACCAGAACAGGATATATTCTGACAAAATCAGGTTCCAGCTCCGCTATTCTTTTTGCTGTATCCTCAAGCTTCCTGGTACTGTCACGGGGCAGACCGCACATAATCTGGGCCCCGACTGTAAAACCTTTTTCCTTGAGCAGCCTGATAGCATCTTCCGACTGTTGCACTGAATGTCCCCGGAAGCTCGCTTCCAGAACATCATGATCAAGGGACTGAATGCCAAGCTCAACGATGGATACCGAGTATTCTTTTAATATGGGGATGGTTGTATCATTTATATAATCCGGTCGGGTCGAAACCCTGATAGAATCTACCAGTCCTTGTTCGATATAGGGCTTGACAGCACGAAGCAGTTCTGTCTGTCTTGGCCTGGCAAGCCCTGTAAAGCTGCCACCGTAAAAGGCAACCTGAACACCTGTATCCCTTTCTTTTCTTGGACGGTTTAACCAGTGCTCTATGGTTTCTTGCACTGTCGCAGGAGTGACCGGCTCCGCCTCCAGGCCAGCATGGCCGGTTATAGTACGCTGGTCACAAAAAATGCAGCGCTGCGGGCATCCCTGGTGTGATATAAAAATTGGAATTACGAGAGGCCGCATGGAGAATAATCTTGTACACTTATTTTTCAAATATGCCTGAGGTACTGATGCGTTATTTTTCCTTGGAATCATTTATTTCCATAAGCTCTTCCCACCATGAATCAAGAGTTGCCAAGGCTGTTTCTGCGGCCTGCTGTTCCGCCAATTTCTTGCTGCTGCCCGTGCCCGTGCCAAGAACCTCTGCCATGAATCTCACTGAGACTGTGAATTCCTTTGCATGGGCAGGTCCTTCTTCAGCATCAAGGTGATACGTGGGGGCCTGGTTGAAGTGCTCCTGGAGTTTTTCCTGCAGCCGGCTCTTGGCATCGTCAACAAGCATTTTCTCTTTTTTCGCAGGCAGCAGTGGCGCAAAATGGCTGCTGATAAAATGAAGTGCCTTTTCATATCCACGGTCCAGGTAGATGGCTCCCACCAGAGCCTCGAAAGCGCCGGCCAGTATGGATGATTTCATTCTCCCCTGCGTAACTTCTTCACCTTTGCCGAGCATGAGAAAATTGCTCAACTTAATCCCACCGGCCATTCTGGCAAGGGTGGCTTCCCTGACCAATTCGGCGCGCATTTTTGTCAGCTCTCCCTCTCGTATGCCTGGATACATGTGAAAAAGCATGTCACTGACTGCCAGGTCAAGGACCGCGTCACCCAAAAATTCCAGGGTTTCGTTATTCAGTCCAGTATCGAGCTGCTCGAAACCATATGAACTGTGGACAAGGGACTGCTGCAAAAGGATACTGTCGGCAAACTTGTAGCGCAGCAGCTCCTCCATTTTCTGCAGGTTGTCCTTGTTTTCATGTGCCAGCTGTTGAAGAGTCTTCATGGCGATATCTTCCTGCCACTATAACGATTGGCAATTTCCTCTTGTCAAAAAAATGTTTCTATGTTTAAGATGACCCCTTCTCGAAATCATGCTATGCTTTCGAAAAAGGCGGCGTAGCCAAGTGGCTAAGGCAGCGGTCTGCAAAACCGTTATTCACCGGTTCAAATCCGGTCGCCGCCTCCACTTTAGAACCAAAAGGGGTTGGCTTATCTGCCAACCCCTTTTTTATTGCTTTGTTTACCGGCTCATAAACCTGCTTGCTAAGCACTTCTCAACCGCATGCTGATATCGCATGCAGGGGCGGAGTGGGTGAGCGCTCCAATTGAAATATAGTCCACCCCTGTATCGGCTACCTGCCGGACATTGTCCAGAGTGATGCTACCCGAGGCCTCCAGGAGAGCCCTGCCGCCGACAATTTTAACGGCCTCACGCATCATGGCAGGATCCATGTTATCCAACATGATGATATCAACAGAGCAGGCAAGGGACTCCCGCACCTGCTCCATACTTGTGGCCTCCACTTCGATCTTCATGGTGTGGGGGATTCTTTCCCGCATCCTGGTAACGGCCTTTTTGATTGAACCGCAGGCCTCGATGTGATTGTCCTTGATAAGGACCCCGTCTGCCAGATTGAAGCGGTGGTTGTGCCCGCCGCCAACCCGCACCGCGTACTTCTCCAGCATGCGCAAACCCGGCGTTGTTTTCCTGGTATCAAGGATCTTGACCGGCAGGGGTTTCACCTTTTCAGCGAATCTCGACGTCAGGGTGGCAATGCCGCAGAGGCGCTGCACAAGGTTTAGCGCTACTCTTTCAGCCTTCAAGAGGTCCAGCACCGGTCCCTTGGCTGTCAAAAGTATATCTCCGGGCAAAGCCCGGGTTTTATCCCTGCTTGCGCTGATAATATCAATCGCAGGGCTCTGGGTTTTAAAAACAAGGGGGGCAACGGATTCAATGCCGCAGACTACAAAAGATCCTTTGGCAACAAATTCTGCTGTCCCGGTCTGGTCCGCATGAAGGGTCGCTTCACTGGTTATGTCGCCACTGCCAATGTCTTCATGCAGGAACTTTTCTATGGCCTTTTTCAGTACATTTACATCCATGATTTATTACAAGCAACCAATTACAATGTTTGTTTGTTTCATATAGTAACAGCAAAGAAAAACTCTTCAGATACAAGGAGCTCAAACTTTAAGGAATAAGGCGTATATGAAATATGCCGCAGTGACGAAAAGTGCTGAGCAACACAGTAGCTGAACTTTTTCTGTAGCTATTACAGGTGATTTAAGCGCTCCCTACTCTCCCTGATCTTGGCAAGCTTGGCGCTCAATGTCTCCTGTTTTTCCTTCTCCCCGGCAACTACCTGTGCAGGTGCATTGGCAAGGAACTTGCTGTTGCCGAGCTTAGCCTCGACCTTCTTGAGCTGCCCGGAGACTTTACCTTGTTCCTTTTCCAGCTTGGCCAGTTCCTGTTCAACATCCACCAGCCCAGCCAGGGGTACAAATATCTCTATTTCATTAAATATGTATGAGGCCGCCCCCCTGGGCCGCTTGCCTTCGGCAAGGATCTGCAATTCCTCCACCCGAGTCAGGGCCAGGACTGCCTTGCTGTTCTCCTGCAGGAGTTTACCTTTATCCGCATCAGGACAGATCACTGTTGCCTTGACTTGAGCAGATGGGTGGATGCCTGTCTCGCTTCTGATATTACGCAGGCCTGTTACCACGCCCATGAAAAGGGCTGCTTCATCTTCCGCAGCTCCATTATCCCAGGCGCCAATTTCTTCAGGGAACGGTTCGGCCATTATGCTTGACCTGTCGCCGGGAAGCGCAGACCACATTTCCTCTGTCACAAAAGGCGTAATCGGGTGCAGCATCTTGATGATTCGCTCCAGGACCGTAAACAAGACGGCCCGCCCCGTGGTTTTCACTTGCGGATCGTCACCGTACAGGTCTCCCTTGATCCATTCCAGGTACCAATCGCAGAACTCATGCCAGACAAACTGATAAAGCGCATGGGCCGCATCGTTAAAACGGTATTCATTAAAGCCCCGCCGCACTTCTCCAATGGTCCTGTTTGTCCGGCTCAATATCCACCGGTGTTCCAGGGCAAGGCTGGAGGATTCAATGTCACCGGCTGCATACGGTCGGCTTTCCTGAATATGCAGGAGGGCAAAGCGCACTGCGTTCCAGATTTTATTTATAAAGTGACGGTAGCCTTCAATCCTCTCCTCGGAAAGCCTTATATCGCGCCCCTGGGCTGCAAATGCCGTCATGGTGAAACGCAGAGCATCTGTGCCGTACTTGTCCATTATGAGCAGAGGATCCATGACATTGCCCTTGGACTTGCTCATCTTCTGGCCCTCGGCATCGCGGACCAGTGCATGCAGGTAGACATCCTTGAAAGGAATTTCCTGCATGAAATGCAGCCCCATCATCATCATGCGCGCCACCCAGAAGAACAGGATATCGAAACTGGTAATGAGCACTGAGGTCGGGTAGAAGAAGGAGAGTTCCCGGGTATCGTCCGGCCAGCCCAGGGTAGAAAAGGGCCAGAGCGCCGAGCTGAACCAGGTATCAAGCACGTCTGTTTCCTGGACCAGGTTAGAGCCTCCACATTTTGTACATACATCAGGATCGGTATTGCTGACGATCAGTTCGGAGCAATCCTCACAGGTCCATGCCGGAATCTGGTGCCCCCACCAGATCTGCCGCGAAATACACCAGTCGCGGATATTATACATCCAGTCGAAGAAGGTATTTTCCCAGGTTTTGGGATAAATCTTTGTCTTGCCCTCCTTCACAGCCGTGATTGCCTTTTCAGCCAGGGGCTTCACCGAGACAAACCACTGTTTGGAAAGACTCGGTTCAACAACAGTTTGGCAGCGATAGCAGTGCCCCACACCATGCTGGTAGTCCTCTATATTTTCCAGCAGTCCGAGGTTTTCAAGATCTTCCACCACCTTCTTGCGGCAGGCAAAGCGATCCAATCCTGCGTAAACACCGGCTTCTTCATTCATTATACCGCTGTCGTCCATGACCTTCAGGGCCGGGAGGTCATGCCTGCGGGCAATCTCAAAATCATTTAAGTCATGCGCCGGGGTCACCTTCAAGGCACCGGTACCAAAATCTTTTTCCACATGGGCATCAAATACAATGGGGATCGTCCGATGCATCAAAGGAAGAACAACTGCTTTCTCAGGCAGGTTATTATACCGTTCGTCAGCAGGATGGACTGCTACAGCCGTATCGCCCAGCATTGTTTCCGGCCGCGTGGTGGCCACGACGAGATACCCATCTCCGCTGGTGAAAGGATAGCGGATATTATAAAGCCGGCCAGCGGTTGGTTCGTGTTCCACCTCCAAGTCAGCCAGGGCAGTATGGCAGCGGGGGCACCAGTTAATTATATAGTCCCCCCTGTAAATTAGCCCCTCATGGTAGAGCCTGGTAAAAACTTCGCGTACTGCCCGTGACAGTCCCTCATCCATGGTAAACCGCTCCCGGTCCCAGTCACAGGAACAGCCAAGCCGTTTGAGCTGGTTGATAATCTGGCCCCCGGATTCTTCCTTCCACTGCCAGACCCGTTCGATAAACTTTATGCGGCCGATGTCATGCCGGCTGATGTTCTCGGCTGCAAGCTGCCGTTCCACGACGTTCTGGGTAGCGATACCGGCATGGTCGGTGCCCGGAAGCCAAAGTGTATTATAGCCCTCCATTCTGCGAAAGCGGACCAGGACATCCTGCAGGGTATTATTCAAAGCATGGCCGACATGCAAAACACCGGTGACATTCGGCGGCGGGATAACAATTGAAAATGATGGCTTCCCGTCCTCCATCGAGGCCTGGAACTTTTTCTGCTGCTCCCAGTACTCATACCATTTCTTTTCTACGGCAGAAAACTCATAGGCTTTTGGCAGTTGCAGCCGAGGTTCTTGTGTATCAGATTTATTTCCCATGTCCTTTATATTTCAGTAAACATTTACCAATAGGGGCTTACAAAATTTCCTTACATTACAGCCCAGGGTTTTGGCAGAAAGATCTCCTTATACAGGTCAAGGGCATAACGATCTGTCATGCCTGCAACAAAATCACATACAGCACGGTGGTCCCCACTGGTATTGGCATGGTGGCCTGCCACATCCTGGGGCACCCCGTTTTCAAGAAAATATTGATACAATTCCCGCACCACCTTCATGGCCTTGATAAAATCGTCATGCACCTTGTGGGTCTCGTAGACATTTTCATACAAAAATCCACGCAGGTCGGTTATGACAGACATGATCTCCGGGCTCATGGTTAAACGGGCCCCGCCCTGTTCCAGGGTCGTATAGATAAGATCCCTGACCATGGTGTTGATCCTTTGCGAATGGGTTTTGCCAAGCTTTTCACCAACATAGGAAGGCAGTTGTTCTTCCATTATGATTTCCGCCCGGACCGCATCATCAAGGTCATGGTTCACATAGGCGATGATGTCAGCCACCCGCACCACCCGGCCTTCCATGGTCGTTGGCAACTCCGATAACTCCAAAGGCAGGATTTCCTTCCTGCCTTTGTAGTGCATGCTAATCCCGTCCCTGACCTCAAAGTTAAGGTTCAGCCCCTTGCCGTTATTCTCCAGGATATCAATAACCCGCAGGCTCTGCTTATAATGCTGGAATCCCCCGGGGTACAAATCGTTCAATACGGATTCACCAGCATGGCCGAAAGGGGTATGCCCAAGATCATGCCCCAGGGCTATGGCCTCGGTTAAATGGCCGTTAAGTTTCAGGGCCACAGCCACTGTGCGGGCTATCTGTGAAACCTCGAACACATGGGTCAGGCGGGTGCGGTAATGATCCCCTGCGGGAGCAAGAAAAACCTGGGTTTTATATTTCAGGCGGCGGAAAGACTTGCAGTGGATAATCCTGTCCCTGTCCCGCTGGAAGGCAACCCGAATATCGCATTCCGGCTCAGGCCGCAGCCGCCCCCTGCTTTTCTTGCTGAGACAGGCATACGGCGAAAGGATCTTCGCCTCATTTGCCTCCATCTCTTCACGAATTGTCCGCCCCATATGCAATGCCTGCAAAATGTAAAAAAATAGTGGCGCCAAGTATTCTCAGGTGAAGGTAATTTCCGGCGCTGGTTGCACAAATTACATAATTGTACAGGTCACTTCGCTAAATTACGGAACTCGCCGCCTGCTGCTGTCCAGACATGCGGTGTCTTTGCTTACCTTGTAATTAGGACGGCCCGCGACTCCTTGAATTAGAAATAAATTGTGCAAAGGCTTGTCTGTCTGTCAATCATCGGGCTGTCTCGTTACCCGATAATCATCAGCAGTCCCCTATGCTGATAATCACCTTCTGGCCTGCGCACGAAAAGCTATGATCTGAAAATAGTCTCTGGCCATGAAAAATCTATATTAACAAACTTCAGGCTGCTCCGAATCCAGCCCTGCGCTATCTTTTAGCATCAGCTGCATATGAGGACAAGTCTTTTTGCAACTTTATTGCAGAAGCCTAGCAATAAAGATTGCGAGATGCTCGGCTTTGCCGCCATTGTCCTCCGCGGCTAATCCAAGCTGCCACTGCAGAAGGCAGCCGGAACATGCAGTAAGCACAGTTTGGGTTGAAAGTTTGGCATAATCAGCCATGAGCATGTCCTGCACCTGCCGGGCCAGGTCCGGGTGTGCCAACTGAAAAAGCCCGCCCTGCCCGCAACACCGGGGGCCATCTGGCAGCTCCTGCAATTCAATGCCTGGCAACAGGTTGATGAGTTCCCGGGGCGCTCGGGTGATATGCAACTTGAACCGCAGATGACACGGGTCATGGTATAATACCTTTTTCCCGGGACCAGTATCAGCTGGAAGCAACGTTTCATTTTTTTCCGAGAACTTTTCCAGAAAAAATGTAGAAAACTCCTGCAACCTCTCAGCAAAGCGCACCGCCCTCTCACGCCATTCCGGATCATCGTCAAAAAGTTCATGATATGACTTCAGCTGAAAATAACAGGAGGAGCAGGAGGTCAGGATGGGAAAATCGTTGGCCTCAAAGGCCATGATATTTTTTCTTGCCAGGTCCCGTGCCTCGTCTATCCTGCCGGCAGCAAGGGCAGCCATGCCGCAGCACGTCTGCTCAAGAGGAACATCTGCCTTGCACCCGGTAGTTTTCGCAACCAGCAACTGAGTGCTTTCAGCTATTTCCGGCTGCAGGTGGTTGGCAAGACAGCCCGTAAAAAAACTCATGCCCGAGTTTGCCTCGCTTTCCTGCCGCTCTTTATCCTCAGGCAACTCTGCTTTCAGTTTCTCGATATAACCTCTTGCCGGCAGTTTGAATGCTTCCTGCTCAAAACCCTGCAACCGCAGACGCAAACCGCTGTCCTGCGGCAGCCATCCTCCAAGCAGCAGATTGGCAGCTGTGCCTATTCTGGTCAAACCTGACAAAAGAGACGGATGAACAAGGGCCTTGCGTGACACATATTTGAGAAATGAAAGCCCTGAAAGCCCGGGCAATTGCGAACGGACTGTAATAATCAGTTGCGGGGTATCCAGGTTCCTTGGACACGCCTCAAGACATGCACCGCACAACAAACATTTTGAAAAAATATCTGCATAATGCGATGAAACCTCGCCCTTTTCTATGCCGGACTTCAGGTGCTGCTTTCCGCGCGGCGTGTGTATTTCATTGCCGGTGACCAAATACACCGGGCAGACAGTATTGCAGGTGCCGCACTTGACGCAGGACCCTTCATCGTTTTTAGCGCCGTTTTTCATGTATTCTATATTTCGGGCCTGTTCAACCCTGGTTAGCGCTGCCAGAGGAGATACGCCTTGATAAATGGTTCCAGGTTGCCATTAAGAACACCATCCACATTGCCGATCTCACAGTTTGTCCGGTGGTCTTTTACCATTCTGTATGGCTGCAGGACATAGGAGCGGATCTGGCTGCCCCAGCCGATCTCCTTTTTCTCGCCGTGCAGACCTTCCTGCTCCTTGGCCTGCAGTTCTTTCCCTCTTTCATAGAGACGGGCCCGGAGCATTTTAAAGGCCATGTCCTTGTTGCGGTGCTGGGACCGTTCATTCTGGCACTGCACCACAATACCTGATGGCAGATGGGTAATGCGCACAGCTGAGCTGGTCTTGTTGACATGCTGCCCCCCGGCGCCGCTGGCCCTGTACGTGTCAATACGCAAGTCCTTTTCATTGATATCGATATCAATGGTGTCATCAAGCTCAGGGAAAATAAACACTGAAGCAAATGAGGTGTGTCGGCGCCCGCCGGCATCAAACGGAGAAATACGCACCAGCCGATGGATACCCATCTCCGAACGCAGGTAACCATAGGCATAATGGCCTTTGACCAGCACTGTTACACCTTTTATACCAGCCTCATCCCCGGGCAGATAATCAAGGATATCTGTCTTAAAACCCTTTTCTTCAGCCCACCTGAGATACATACGCAGAAGCATATCTACCCAGTCCTGGGCTTCAGTCCCGCCTGCTCCGGCGTGAATGGTCAAAAGCGCATTGTTCTCGTCATGCTCACCGGAGAACATGCACTCGAGCTCAAAGTCGTCTACCCTGGTTTCCAGTTTCTCAAGGGTTCCAGCCACTTCCTTTGTCGCCTCTGCATCTTCCTCCTCCAGGGCCATTTCAAGCAGCAGGGAAGCTTCCTCCCAGGTTGAAAAACAGGTCTCCCAGGATGCTATTGCTTCCAGCAGCCTGCCCCTGGCCTGCTGGATTTTACTGGCAGCAGCAGCATCATCCCAGAAGCCCGGTGCAATGGTCTGTTTTTCAAGCTCCGCAAGTTGCTCTTTCTTGCTGTCTACCTCAAAGATGCTCCTTCAAGGCAAGTATGCGGGCCTTTAAATCATGGAGTTTCTGTTTCAGTTCTGCTGACATATGATAAATCCCTCCATTTCAATTAATATGTTAATCATCTATATACAGGATTGCATCATCACATCACTCTGCGTTTCACATCCCTGAAAAGTAATGCAAAGGGGATGCTGGCAAGCAAACATAACAGACCGAAATGATGACCAAAACCGACAAAAATTGTTTTTTCTTGCAGCAAAGGCACATCCGCCACGAGGTAAAAAGGCTGAAAAAGAGGTGACGTCCCGCTTATTCTACCCAGTGGATCAATAATTGCGCTAATTCCTGTATTTGCCGAACGCGCCAAGCTTCTCCTGTTTTCAACTGCCCTGAACACCGACATGGATAACTGCTGCCAGGGCGCGCTTGAACGGCCAAACCAGGCATCGTTGGTAATGTTGACCAGTAAATTGGCACCGCTGGCAGTCCAGTCTCTGGCCAATTTCGGGAAAATACTTTCAAAGCAGATTAATACACCAATTGCCGCACCCTGACAAGGCAAGGGCCTGCCTGCTTTCCCGCTGCTGAAATTTCCAATATTCTCAACAAGGGGGCCTGGAAGAGAAAAATAATCGCTGAGCGGAACATATTCCCCAAAGGGCACCAGATGCTGTTTATCATAGCGCCCGCCAATTTTTCCTTCAGGCGTAAAAAGATAGGCGCTATTATACGATTCAACCGTTTGTGTCTGTTGTGGTTTTTTGTCTTTAACCGCTTTATAAAATGGAGCACCTGAAAGCAGCCAGATTTTCTGTTTTGTGATCAGGGTGCTCTTCAGCAGGCGAAAATAAGGGGTGTCGCTTATTAAAAAGGGCAACGCTGTTTCAGGCCAGATCAAAAGTACAGGCGGCCCATCTTTACTGGCAATCGCCTGCTCCGATAGTCTTGTATAAATATCGATTGTCGCAAGACGCATGGTCGGTGACCATTTCTGGTCCTGTTCAATACTGCCCTGCACCACTGCAACCTTCATTTTAGGACTGTCGGCAATAACCCCTGATAACTGGCGATAACGGAGAGCATTATAACCCAGAACCACCAGTATCAAGCACAGGGCAGGAAATATCGCATATATCCACGCCCGCCGGAGCCTCAAAGTCAAAACCGGCTGCGCGACTTGACCTGCAGACCTGCTTGCTAACCAGAGGACAAGCAGCAGGGCCGTAACTGAATTTACAAGAACGATATGAAAAGTAATACCGAAATGCCCTGTCAGGTCAGCAGTTTGGATAAGATATAGAGCCTTGTATTGTGAATAGCCTAGGTCCTGCCACGGGAAGCCTGAAAAAAGAAAGGACCTGATGAAATCAAGCCCTACCCAGAGGAGCGGAGCTGCCCACACTACCAGCATTTCTCTCTGTTTCCAAATCCTGCTGATGATGGCACAAAACAGGGCCAGATAGCTGCTCATATACAGGGAAAGGAGCAGCAGGGCCGGGATAGAGATCCACAGGGGCAGATTGCCGTATTTTCCAAGGACGATGATAACCCAGTACAGCAGGGAGGTATAATGTACCATCCCCGCCAGCAATCCAAGTCGGGCTGCTACTGCAGGCCTGACATTTCTGACAGCCAGCAGAAGGGGGACCAAGGCTACCCAGGCTGCTGGCCACAGCCCGACAGCACCGGGAAAAGAGAGAAAAAGCAATAATCCCGTTCCAAGGGCAAGCCAGATGGGAAGAAGGCCGCTGCTCTGTCCTCCTCCAGCTTTTACTCTACCTTCCCTTGTCATTTTCTTTGGATTTTAACTGTTTTGATATGACGCTTGGTCGCTGAAACTACTTTGAATGTCAGGGTATCGAGTTCCACTATTTCGCCGGCCTTGGGCAGATGTCCGAGTTGATGAATGATGAAGCCGCCCACAGACTCATATGGACCCTCAGGCAGTTTAATGGCGAAAAAAGACTCGACATCTTCCACGTCCTCCTTGGCATAAATCATGAGGCTGCCGTCCTGCAGAGCCCGCCATTGAGGCTCATCCTTATCATATTCGTCATCAATTTCACCGACAATTTCCTCCAGCACATCTTCCAAGGTGATCAAGCCACGGACACCACCGAATTCATCGGTCACAATGGCCATGTGGTTCTTCTTGGCCTGAAAGGCCTTGAGCAGGTCTACTATGCGCATGGTCTCGGGAACAAAGTAGGGGGGCTTGATAAGTTTTTTGATATCCGGACAGGTCTCTGGCGCATCAACGCAGACAAGAAGATCTTTTGCATTCAATATGCCGATAATATTATCCTGGGACTCGGAATAAACCGGTATCCTGGTAAATCCTTCCCTGGTGATGAGCTTCAGCACCTCCGGGACCCCGATCTTTACGTCAGCGCAGACCATTTCGGGTCGCGGCGTCATGATCTCATGAATGAGGGTATCCCTGAACTCAAAAATACTGCTGATCATCTGCCCTTCCTGGTGTGTGATCAAGCCTTGCTCTTCGCCTTCTTCCAGAAGTTCCTGAATTTCCATTTCAAGGTCTTCAGTTGTATCCGGAGAACGGCTTAATCCGAGTATATCCAGGAGACGGATTAATATATTTTTGCTAGGCTGCGGGTCAGGTAAATCGGATGAGGAATCTTGGTCTTTTTCCATGCAGAATTGCTATTAAGAAGTGAAAATTTTAGAGAATCTGAAATTATACTTTTTATTATTTTTTATCAAGAATGGGTAGGGAAAAAACGGCATAAAGTCAAGAAAAAAATTGACTGCTGGTGCCAAAATAAGTATAGAAACCGTTTTTGAAATTTCAGAAAGGGGATGAATAAGTAAATGAATGCTGTTCATCCCCTTTTTGTTATGATAGAGATATTAAGGTATAATTCGCTTTAATATTTGTATCTGCCTCGTTATAATTTGTCATTCCGGGCTAGCGGCACACATACTGTATTTTTTTTATAAAAATTATGCTCAGGCGAACTTCAATTTACACGCTCAAATTATAGTGACCGATAAAATCCTCATAGCAAACAGGGGCGAAATCGCCATAAGGATAATGCAGGCTTGCAACGACCTCGGGCTCGACTATGTTGTGGTGTATACCGCGGCTGACGAGGACTCGGAGCATGTCCGCCTGAATCGCAACCGCAAAGGCAATAACAAAAGGGCCTGGCAAATTACCAGTTACACCGACCCCAATGATATACTGGCGGTGGCTGACCATACAGACTGCACGGCAATTCATCCTGGGTATGGTTTTTTCTCGGAAGATTTCCGTTTTGCCCGGCGGGTGACGGTGCGGGACAGGCCTCTGGTCTTTATAGGCCCGAACTGGCAGGTCATCAAAAACCTCGGTGATAAGATCAACACCAAAAAGGTGGCAAAATCTCTGGAAATACCTGTAATACCCGGCACGGACAGCCCGATTTATAATGAAATGGAGGCTGAGGCAATTGCCGACCAGCTGCTTGATGACCAGAAAAGCCAGAATATCAAGAATCCTTCCATACTTGTAAAGGCGGCGGCCGGCGGCGGCGGCATGGGCATTGAAGAGGTGCACGAGATTGAACAGTTCCGCCGCATCTACCGCCAGGTGCAGAACTATGCCAAGAGGCAGTTTGGCGATGCCGGAGTTTTGATTGAACAGTGTTTGCGCGATTACAACCACCTGGAGGTGCAGCTGCTCTGCAGCCGTCACGGCGAAAGGCTGCATTTCGGCACCCGCAACTGCACCATCCAGAGCAGCGGCCGCCAGAAAAGGGTTGAGGCGGCTCCGGGATTTGACGACTCCTGCTTTGTCTATGATTTTGACTCAAATGAGGTGCGGGAGAATATTGTGCAGTATTCCCTCAAACTTGCCTCCCATGTGCGCTATGACAACGTAGGCACCTGGGAGTGGATTGTGGCCCAAAACGGACAGCCCTACCTGCTTGAGGTTAATACCAGGATACAGGTGGAAAACGACATTTCCGCCCGCATCAGTTATGTGAACGGCAAGCATCCCAACCTGGTCAGGGAACAGATACGGCTGGCCTTAGGTGAGCGTATCGGGTTTACCCAGCATGACATAGTCTTTAAGGGGGCAAGCATCGAGCTCCGCATTGTGGCCGAAGATACCAGGCGCGGATTCGCCCCGTGGATCGGCACCATAGAAAAGTTCAATTTCCCCCAATATGACTGGGCTGCTGTCTATACCCATGTCCCCTTTGACAGGCCCTACATGATACCAAGTGATTTTGACCCGAACCTCGCCCTGGTTGTCCTGTGGGGTGATTCCATCCAGGAAACAAAGGAAAGGGCCAGCAAATTTATGCACGAAACGGTTATTGGGGGCACGAACAGCAAAGGGGAGCCCATAATCACCAATATGGAATATTTACATAACAACCTGGACCGTTTGCTCACCTTCTAGACCAGGGCACGGATTATCTGGCATCCGGACAATAACAATACGGGGCAACGTGACACGATAACTACATGGACGATCTTCGCAAAAGACTTCATAAAGCTGAAGAACGGCTTCATTACCTCATCAGGGTAAAGGACAGTTCCACCTGGGGCAACCTCTCAGGTTTTCAGGAGAAATACACCCACCTGAAGGACTCGTTTTATGACTATGAGGAAGAGGAGCTTGCTGAAAAAATCCATGAACTGGAGGAAGCAATCACCTTTATCGAAGAACGCTGCGAGGAAGCGTTAAGTCCGATGGAGCGGGTTCGTATTGTCCGCAGTCCGCAACGTTTTACCCTTAAGGATATCCTGGAAAATGTCTATGAGGATTTTACCGAGTTAAGCGGTGAGGAAGATGCGAATATTGATCCCTCCATGGTGACGGCAAAAGCCCAGATAGTCAGGAGGATCAAGAACAAGATCTACCCGCAGGCGGTAATGGTCATCGGCCAGGAAAAGGGCCATGGCGAAGAATACCGCAACGGTGGCTCCTGCAAACCCTGGGGCAACGAAAAGGCCCTGCGCTACATGCGGGTTGCTGAAACCGAGGGCATCCCCATCCACTTTTACATTTTTACACCCGGTTCCTTCCCGGTTGAGGAATACCCTGGGGCGGCCCAGCAGATAGCCAGAAATCTCTACGCCCTTACAAAGCTCAGGGTGCCCATGATATCGGTTATCTCCGAAGGCGGTTCCGGCGGTGCCGAGGCTATCGGCCTTTCTGATTTCCGCCTCATGTTCTCCCATGGCTATTATTCCGTTATCTCCCCGGAAGGCGCCGCTGCAATAGAAGGAAAGATACGCGAAGGCGAGAAGGTTCCGGCAGAACTTATCGATGCCTGCGCCGACCGGCTGAAAATTACCGCCGCAGATAACCTGAGGCTTGGCACAATCGATCGCATTATCCAGGAGCCGACCCTTGGAGCAAAACGGGATGATTTTGCCTTTTTCAAGCAGGTCCGCTCTGAAATAATCCGGGCCACAGATGAGGTGGTCCTGAAAACCAAAAGCCTCAGGGCTTTCAGAGCTTACGACGTCAAGCTGAAAAAGGCTGAAGAGTCAGCCACAGAAGAGCCTGAAATCCATATTTCATGGGATCTCAACGGGGATGAACTCAAGCGTCTTGTCCGTTATCGCTCCAAAAAGTACAGAAATATGGCTACTGCCCATTTTGGTGGACAGCCCACCTCGTCAGAGGCTATTTACAGAAAAACGAGAAATATTCTGTTCAGGCTTTATTACACCTTCCGCTATGACTTGTTGCGCCCGCAGCAAAAACAGATGGAAAACGTTATCAAGGACGTTTCCGGCGAAGGCTCGGTCCTGATCAAAAGAATTACCACCCCCTTTACCACTGCTTACAATTTCATAAGCCGCAAGCCTGATGCAAAAAAAACCAGGCCCGCCATTGAACGCCCGAGCGTACCGGAAGAACTCGACATCTGGGACACCTATACAAGCCCGCTGGCCAACGAAGACCGCACCATAAGCTGCCCCAACAATCCCAAGTACGGCTGCAAGGACCTCTGGGTCCCGGACCTGTATTGTGAATTCTGCGGGGTTTGTGAAAACTGCGGCCATCATTTTCCTTTGGAGTATGAATGGTATCTGAAACACCTTTTTGATCCTGATTCCATAAAGGTTTTCAATACCGAAATCAGCTCGCTCAACCCATTGGGCTATCCTGGTTTTGACGTGCGTCTGGAGCTGGACCGCGCCAAGACAGAACGCAACAGCGCCAATATTACCTTTTACGCCAAGGTCATGGGTGTGGATATAGTTACCACAATGCTCTATAGCGATTTCCGCAACGGAACTGTCGGGGCCGCCGAAGGTGAAAAATTTGTCAGGGCCTGCGAAAAAGCACGGTTGAAACGCAGACCTCTCCTGGCTTATGTCCATACCACGGGCGGTATAAGGATCAACGAGGGGACCCTTGGCGTAATCCAGATGCCAAAATGCACCATGGCTGTGCGTGAGTATATCGATTCAGGTGGTCTCTATATCGTCGTGTATGACAACAATTCCTATGCTGGGCCGGTTGCCAGTTTTCTTGGCTGTTCGCCCTACCAGTTTGCCATCCGTTCGAGCAGGGTGGGATTTGCAGGCAGCAGGGTCATAAGAGAGACCACCGGGGAAGATGTGGCGCCCGATTACCATAACTGCCGTAAAGCCCTCAAACGTGGCCACATTCAGGGCATCTGGGATCGCAGGGATTTCAGAAAGAATCTTTACAAGGCACTCCTGACCATGGGCGGCAGAAACCTTTATTACCGGTAATTGCCCCAAGGCCGGATAAAGCTCAGAATAGTGTGAAGCAAAACCATGTACGACGACATTAATTTTAATGAAATAATCAATAAGTACCGTTCAGATCCTTATGATTACCTGGATGTAGTGACTCCACACACCGGGCGTGTCGCATTACAGGTCAATGAAGGGGAAAAGGTAGAGGGCCCCAGCGGCAAATGGAACCACCACCCAGGCACATTATTGTATGTCCTCACCCGTGAAAACAATCCCAAGCCCATGAATTCACTGACAAACGGGGTAGTTACCTGCCTGCGCAAAGAACTCGAGGGGGATTTTGTCGAGGCCGGGGAAAAACTCATGACCATCAAGCACCCCTTGAAAAAAAAGGAGATCATCGAAAACATTCTGCAAAATGTTCTCTACCTTTTCCGGGCCCCGGAAAAGGCAAAATATTTTTTCGCCCTGGATATCCAGGCACGCCTTGAAAAGCAGGGTGAAAAAGCGGTCTTTATCAAGCCTGGTGAAGAAATTATCACCATGTCACTCATGAAAAGAGACACGCCCCTTTACTATAACGGTGAAGAAGGCCTCATCCATTCCGTATATTTCAAACAGGGTGTCAGCGTAAACCAGGGTGAGCCGCTCATTGGAGTGTGCGCCAGGGACAAAATGCCTTTAATCCAGAAGATTATTACGCATGTCAAAGCGGAATGGGTTTAAACTATAATTACACCTGTGCCTCTCTAACCAAATCTGCTGTTTTTAAGCTGTAATGTCCCAAATTAACGAACTGACTTCCGAACTCATCCAGAAAATCATAATTGAAGAGGAAATCCCTCTCCGCAGCAATACATTTACTTTAGGAACTGTAAATACCGTATTGAGTTATGGTGCCATTGCAGGCCAAAAGATTGAGCATCATGCGCAGATTCCCCGGGGCATGGACTGGGCCCGTCATCTCATACACAGAGCCGAAGAGGCAAACCTGTCTTTTCCCAGCGGCACTGTCATCCTGGCCGATGAAATGGTAGAGAGCAGGGGACGTTTCAAAAGATCCTGGCATGCCCCGCGAGGCGGGCTCTGGATGACACTGGTACTGGTCAATACCCTTCTGCCTGAAAGCAGCCTCCTTGTACCCATGGCTGCCGGTGTTGCCTGCTGTGAAGCCCTGAGATATTACGGCGTCCAAGCACGCATAAAATGGGTAAACGATGTCCTGGCAGACAACAAAAAGATCGCCGGCATCCTCACTGAAACATTTATTGGTTCCCGTTTTGCTGAGGAATACATCCTTGTCGGCATCGGGATCAATGTCAATAACGACGAATTTCCTGCCGAACTCTGCGAACAGGCGACTTCCCTCAAATCATGCCTGGATAAAGAAATCAGTTTAGCGGAGTTGGCAGCGAGACTCCTGGTAAAGCTGCGCTGGAATATCGGACTGCTTTACTACGAAGAAGCCCGGCACCTTGAAAATCATGGCGGCATTGCCAGGCGCAATAAGACACTGAACGAAAACAAGCCTGCAGATGAACATCTGCTGCTGGTAAGCTATAAAAACCTGACAGACATCTTTGGGCGGCGGGTGCTTTTCGGATTTGATGTCCGGGAGAACCCCCAGCTTGAGGCAAAAGTTGCCGGCCTGGACAGTTCCGGCGGCTTGATCCTGGAGCTGGATGATGGTTCCAGAATAATCCAGCACAGCGGCGAAATTATCTACCTGGATTGATAAGCCTGCCCCTCAGTTTTTCCCAAAAAATTCCAGGCCGCAATCTCGCGCTGCAGAAGGTACTGGCCATATACTCTGAATAACTGCAAGGCTTCCCGCACAGAAGCATCTGAAAAACGGAGCCGCTCCAGTTTTTCCATGGGCAGGTCCTGGGCATGTTGGAGCAGCTTGATGGTATTCAGGGAAAGGGAGACCATTTCCCGGGAAATTAGCGCCGGATGACAAGTCTTGCACAGCAGTCCATGCCGGCCGGGATGAAATATGTAGGGCATGCCGGACTGCCCGTTATTTTCACACTTTATGCAGCCGGAAAGATGCAGCCGATACCCCAGGAGCGTATAGAGCTTTACCTGGAAGAATATCTGCACCACGAGTGGGGAGCTGCCCCTGTCAATATTCTGCAGGGCCCAGAGGAGAAGATGAAATATATTTTTATCAGCGTCATAATCCCTGGACCAGCAATATATAAGTTCACAGGCCAGGGCTGCGCTCACGTAGCGCTCATAATCCTCCCGCAGACTCATAAAGGAGGCCAGCAGCTCGGCTTCAGCTATGCGGACAAGGCCTGCACGGCCGCGGTCGTCATACATGACATCGAGCAGAGAAAAAATCTCGAGCTTATTGCTGAAACGCTTCTTGCTCCTCTTGGCGCCCTTGGCAATTCCTGCCATCCTCCCTGCCTGCATACTGTAGAAAGTGACAATTTTGTCTGATTCCCCAAGATCATTCACCTTGAGAACGATAGCTGTCATATTCTTGGGGGCCATTACAGGTGAGCTGACATCTTCATTCAACAGAAAAGATCAGGAGCCTTAGAGGACAGAGAGGAATAAATAGACGGGATTTGCTCCAGGTAAAAACCAAGCGGGTTATTGGGGGCCAGGTAATTTTTGTAAATCCAGTAGAGAAGAAAACCGAAAAGGAGAATGACAATGGGCAGAAGTAACCTGCGGAGAGTTTCGGTAACAATGTTCCCCCCTTGCCCTCTCAGGGTTATCACAGTGCTGAAATCAAATCTGCGCCGGGTCTTTTTCAGATTCTGGGCCTGCTGTTGATACCTGGCCTGCAGCTCTTCAAAATCTACATCAAGATATTCAGCATATTTTCTGTAAAATGCTTTTACATAGACTTCGGCGGGAAGGTTGTCCCTGTCATCATTTTCAAGGGCACCTAGAACCGTGCTTGAGATGCCCGTTGCTGCAGACACCTCTTCCCGGTCAATATCCCGGTTCATGCGTTTGTCCCGCAAATACGTCCCGATAGTTCGGGCAGAATCCTTCCGGGCATCATGATTTTTTTTATCTCCATGCCCACTTCTTTTTCCCAATTGCTTTTCTGCGCCGATATCCCCATTCCCCCCGTGTTCCATTAAAGTAATATCTTTATATATGCCTCCTCCCGGAGACTTTTAATCCATGTTTTATAGTGTTCCTCCATCTTCTGACGGTACAGGACATCTCTGATTTCCTCGCGCACCGCTTCATACGGGGCCTTGACAACAACATCTCCTTCACGCACCGAGAGCAGCTTGAATAACTGAAAAGCATTGTCGATTTCAACGATCGGGCTTATTGCGCCCGGTTGCATTGCCAGAATTACATCCTTCATATCGGCGGCCATTTCATCTTTCTTAAAGAGCCCTATATCTCCGCCATCCGCAGCAGAAGGAAGGTTTGAATATGCTTTTGCCAGCTCGGCAAAGCTTTCGCCGTCAAGCACTCTTGCTCGTATCTCTTCTGCTTTTTCCCGGGCCTCTTCCTTTGTATCAAACCCTGCTTCTTCCAGGGTCACAGTGTTTCTCCAGGTAAAACCCATCTGCAGGATACGGTAGCCGTTTTCCCCTTTTTCCTGGGTGTATTCTTTCTCGTAATATGCCCTGATATTCTCTTCAATAATGACAATACGCGACCTCACCTCATAACTGATCAGCTTGGACTGCACAATTTGATCACGGAGATTCTCCCTGTATTCCTGTTCGGATATCTTCATCGCCGCCAATTCCTTTTTGAAATCCTCAATCGTGGCGTTATTCCGGGCAAGTATCTGGTCGAGTGCAGTGTCTATCTCCTGTTCAGTGACTGTGATAGACAACTTCTCCGCCTGCTGCTCGACAATTAATTTGTCTACCAGGCTGGACAGCACTTCCTCCCTGGCATTTTCCAGGGCCTTGTCCACTTCTGCGGCAGGTGCCTGCACTTTAATACGCTCAAAGAATTCCCTGCCCGCCTTTTCCAGTTCGGAAAGGGTTATAACATCATTATTGACCACGGCCACGACCCGGTCAACAAGGTGGTCCCCGGAGGCTGGAAACACCATAAGAAATGATAAAAGAAAAACGGCAAGAACTCTGTGCAATAGCTTCAACATTACATTAACACCAAAACTTACTGAAATAATTTAACAAAAAATAAACAGGGCCTGCCCCCTGAAAGTAAGGCAACAGGATGCATACATACTCTTTTTAGTTTTAGCGGACAACCGATTATTCTCACTATTCATTATTCTGAACGGTGTATGTGTAACAGTATAATGATATTATAATTGGGATCAAGTCTCACCATGCATTCTCTGCAGCCAATGCCCCCGGGCTTCTGCTAATGATTCCGGCGTACCAATATCCATTGAAAACTCACCGCTGTCATATGCTTTCATCTTGCCAACCAGGCGGGGCAGAACATGCTGGCTCAGGTCAAGTGCCAGGCTACTTCTGTTGTCTACCTGTTTTGGGTAATAGTCAAAAATTCTGTTATCAGCAATATAGATACCACCGGCCCCAACGTCAGACTTCGGCTTTTCCGGTTTTTCCTCAAAATCAATGACAATATCATTTTCATCGAGACATACGATACCGGCGCGTTTTGCATCAGCTCTCCTGTAAATCCTGATAGTAAGGGGTTGCCGTTGTCTTCCATGGAAGTCCAGCATTTTTCGCAGATCAAAGCGCGTCAGATTATCACCGTAGATAATAAAAAATGGTTCCTGCCCGGCCCATTGCCGGTTGGCCAGCAGGGTGCCCGCACTGCCCAGCAGAATTGGCTCATGATAGAGGATTGTTTTCAGCTGTTCATGCCGGGCAGACCATTGTTCGACAAAATCCTCTACCTGTTCGTGCAGCCAGTGCGTATTGATCAGGACCTCATCAATTCCTGATTCATTTTTCGGGATCTTCGTCAGGCACACCCCCTTTACCCCACAGGTGATCCTGGCCGAATCTTTCAAACCACCAGTCTTCCGCTTCCATCTCCTCTCCCTCACCGGGAAGTAATGGGAAACGATACCCGGCGCAATACTGGAGCAATGTCTGATACGCCTCGGTGAGATCATACATT
>PKTW01000174.1 GCA_002868955.1 Desulfobulbaceae bacterium | reverse complement strand
GCCGAAGAGCTCCTGATGGCCCAGGATATTACCAGGGCAGCGCCGACAGTCATACCCAAAATGGTTATCCCGGCATCCACATCGCCCTGTCCGGCCTTGATTAACTGCCTGAAAGGGCAGCCGTCAATCAATGTGGAAGCAAGGCCGACAAGAACCATAGCCAGGAAAGTCCAGCCATGGCTCAGGTGGGATGAAGGTTGGGCATTCATTCCCAAATTAAACTGCCCCATGATGAGGCTTAAGATAAGGGCTGTCACAAAGACCGTGATTACTCCGTTCAGCAGGGTTCTTTCCCCGACCAGAACGAAATTACGTATTCCACCGGTGATGCATAGTCCTGATTTCTGGGCAAACACTCCGATAGCCAGTCCCACCAATAATGATAAATATATTGGAGCGCGCATAGCGGCCGGCCCGGTTTCTCCTGTTATGATAAATGAAGGTTTGAGCAACAGAAAAAGGAGCGCGAGGACGGCAAAAGCAGGAATGATATAGCCGTTTATTTGGGGCAGCTCCTTCACCCTGTCCAGACTGAACCCCGCCCTGATATACTTGGCCCCCAGCCAGATACCGAATATAAGCCCTGCTGTGGCAGCAATTGCGGTTAGGTCACCAGCTGCCAAACGCAATATCATCTTGATTGGGCAACCGATGAAAACAGCACAGCCAACAAGTATAAAGAAACCCAGTAAAAATCGAATAATCGGTGAGGACCCGCCAGTTACTTTAAAACGGCGGGACTGTAAAGCCATAAAAAAAGCACCCAGTACAAACCCGATGAGCTCAGGCCGGATGTAGCTCATACGAATATTATCATGGAGTTGCAATGACCCGGCTAAATTTTCGAGAAAACAGGAGATACAGAATCCTGAATTCGCCGGGTTGCCCATATAGACTAGAAACACCCCGCCAAACCCCAGCAAGGCCCCGGTTATAATAGTAGCATCTATTAATCTTAACGCTTTCATTATTCACATCCCCCTGCCAATACTCTTTGCAGGTAGTAAAGATCTTCCAGAGTATTCCTGACTTCTTTGTCGTTTGGTTTTAGTTTTTTCTCGCGTCCGAATTTCGGAAGACTCTCTTTGACCAGCTCCTTTACTTCGTGCCCTATGAACATGGGCGTTTTTTTATCCATATAATCAGGGTCATTTTCCACCGCCAGGCGGTAGTTATGTATGGTGTCGGATAATTTCCCGGTGTTGAACGACAGCTGGGCCAGATAGACATAGGATTGAGCTTTTCCCGGGTAGGTTTTCATTACCTCCTGCAGTTTGGTCATGGCCTCATCATAGAGCTCCTGTTCCTTTAAGGAAATAACATCCTGGTAGATCTTTGCATTTAACGCCATTTGCTCGGCGTAATATAGCGCCCTTTCTGCCGCTGCCGCCTCATTAAGACCCAGGCGCCTTTTTATTATTTCCTGGTTCGCCAACATGCCAATGGTTATCAGGGAGATAAGCGCGATAACAGTTATGTTAAATTTGTCAAATCGGTCCATAATTCATTCGTATCCATTCCTTAATTTTCTTTTCGTCGGATTAAAATTTCTTATATGGTTCCATATTGTTTCGTTTAAGCTGCTCTCGGATAAGGTCGAATTCGCTGTCATCGGCTTCAGCGAATCCATGCAGCCAAGCCCTGTCCAAAACCTTTAATATTTCGCCTTCATGCAGCACGGTCTCATCCTGCTTAAGGTTCAAGAGCGCCTCCTTAACCTTTTGAACCAGGGCTGGATCGACGTCGGGCATGGCCCCCACCGTACAGTAAGGCATAGGTATGCTTTCGGCTATAATATGAAAATCATCCAAGTCGATCTTGCCCTCTTCTTCCATGAGATCCAAGTCAATGCGGGGGACAGACCCCAAATCGTAGCGCCCGTATAATACTGAATATATTACTTTCTCGTGCTTGTAGGAACCCGGGGCTATGGCGTAGTATGACAAATCCTCTTCCGGATTAAACCCGTTGGTTAACATAAGATAATACTGGGCCATATAACCAAACGGCGCCAGCGCAGGACCGAATACCATGGTTTTGCCCCGCATATCGTCAAAATTCTTGATACCACTATCCTTGAGCGTGATGATGGCACCAGAGTCCTTGTGGTCTTGCCGGCCCCTTTTATCCAACGTCAGAAGTTTGAGCCCGTAATTCTCATTGTAACTGATGGCTAGCATGGAATTTGTATGTGTAAAGTCAACCTTTTTATCCCGAACAAATTCTTCAAATTCGTAAGTATCGACCAGTATTGGTTCAAACTTACGGCCAAGCTTCTCGCTAAGATAGGCGGCTATCGGCTCAAACCTTGCCTTGCTTTCAGCTCTGCTGTTGCAGATCATAAAGCCTATTTTTATGGGTTTTTCATCCAAGCCAAGCACTCCATCTCCTTTCCCCTCGCAGCCAAAAAGAAAGGGTAATAGTATAAAAAACACCACAAAAGGGTAAATCCTCTTCATAAGAACTCCTACCGGTTATGTCCCGCCTACAAATTTTAGTTTTTCTTCTTTATTTACAAGTTCCTGTTTGTCCGTGACAAGGGAGCGGGCCCTGTCCAAGCCAGACACCCAAGCCTGCCTATATCAGTTTGTGGGACGTTAAAAACTCCCTTACCGTTATTTCGACATCCTGATTTGCAGACTTTTCCCGGAGTTCCTCCAAGGTTTTATTATCCACCTGGCCGGCGAGTTTGTTTATCAGCCTGTCCAAAATCGGAAATTTTTTTATTACATCCTTCGTGGTTACAGGCACCGCCAAGGTTCCATCGATTTTCCCGGAAGGGGCTGCCTGGGGCAGCGGGCCTTGGAATCCAAAGGGTTTCAGCCAAACCATGCCGTATTTTTCCATGTAGGACCGGCTGACCAATATATATGCCTTTTGGGGCTCATCCAGAGCGTTTGGCCCTTCCGTGCCGGCCCCTGCCATTCCTACATAATTGATATAAATGTTAGCCTTTCCCTGCAATACCGCTTCGTGGCTGGCCTCTATATCTCCCGACTGAGCAATTTCAACCGTGGTCCCTGTCCTCTCATTAATCAGTATGGACAACATTTTTCCCATGATAACCTGATCAATGGAATCGCCCACCGCAACAACGAGTACGCGTCCTTTGCAAGCAAACAGGGGGGTGGCCAGTAAATGGAAAAATATAAGACCTGCAATGAGAATTAAATATTTTTTTCCTTTCATCTTCACTCTCTCCTCATACTCTCCCCATCAAAAGGAAGAGGTTTTAGTATTTAAGAAAGCAGATTAATCACTTATCGGTGATGAACTGCACATAAAGCGAGAAATAATATTTGCGGATACCTGCTATGTCAACAACTAATTTTCTCGGCCTCGCAACTAGCCCCCCATTAGTCAAACAAGAGTTTCGCGGTCACCTCGTGATGATCTCATCGGGGAGTT